>NZ_JADPJF010000042.1:47948-70774 GCF_023073295.1 Bradyrhizobium sp. 23
CAGAGCGGACAGTCACGGTCGGGGACGAGGCTGAGAGGCTGGCGGCTTGACCGGGCCGCCTCACTCCTCGAAGTCGTCATCGCCCCTCGCCGGCGCCATCGTGGTTGCGCGCTGGAGGAACTGCGGAGCGTGGTGGCGCGCCTCGCGGTCGCCGCGGTCACGCGGGGCGGGGCGTTCGGACGGGTCGCGACCGAGCTTGGACTGCAGCTCGACGAGGTCGGTGAAGACGTCGGCCTGCCGGCGCAGCTCGTCGGCGATCATCGGCGGCTGGCTGGCGATCGTGGAAATCACGGTGACCCGCACGCCGCGGCGCTGAACGGCCTCGACCAGAGAGCGGAAGTCGCCGTCGCCCGAGAACAGCACCATCTGGTCGATGTGCTCGGCGAGCTCCATGGCGTTCACGGCGAGCTCGATGTCCATGTTGCCCTTGACCTTGCGGCGGCCGGAGGCGTCGATGAACTCCTTGGTCGCCTTGGTGACGACGGTGTAGCCGTTGTAGTCGAGCCAGTCGATCAGCGGCCGGATCGAGGAGTACTCCTGATCCTCGATGATCGCGGTGTAGTAGAACGCCCTAAGTAGCGTCCCGCGGCTCTGAAACTCCTTCAGCAGGCGCTTGTAATCGATGTCGAAACCCAGAGTTTTTGCCGTCGCGTAGAGATTGGCTCCATCGATGAAGAGCGCGATCTTGTCGGTAGAGGAAGGTGACATTCAGTTTGCTCGCGTAGAGTTCGTGATTGATCGTTTATTGTTGGCGCGGCGACAGCAAGCCGCGCGCTTCTAAAGTCCCGCCGAAACCCGTCGAAACCGCAAATCCGGAGAAGTCGGGGCAATCAAGGTATAGTTATGGCCAACTTGCACATACCCGGCGCCGCCCTCGCCGGCGGCCCGGGTAACCACCCATCCCAGCGCCAATGTGGGGGTAGCAGAGCCGTTTGGCGAGGCCAAATCACAAATTGGCCTTGCGAAACCCTCCCGGTCCCTATAACTACCGGCATTCATCCACATATTTCGTCCCACCCACAACGGAGCGACAGTCGATGGCTCGCGTCACCGTAGAAGATTGTATCGACAAGGTCGACAACCGGTTTGACCTGGTCCTGCTGGCCGCCCACCGCGCCCGCATGATTTCGTCTGGTTCACAACTAACGGTTGACCGTGATAACGACAAGAACCCTGTTGTGTCTTTGCGCGAAATTGCTGAGACCACCATTTCGCCGGAGGACCTCCGCGAGGAGCTGGTGCACTCGCTGCAGAAGTTCGTCGAGGTCGACGAGCCCGAGCCTGACACTGTGCCGCTGATCGGTTCCGCCGGTGCAAGCGTGGATGCAGACGATACCGAAGTCGCCGTTGAGCGCATGACGGAAGAAGAGCTCCTGAAGGGTCTCGAAGGCCTCGCGCCGCCCGAGGAGCAACCCGAGGAAGACGAGTAAATCGTCCCGTCGCGCTCATCGACTTCTTTGTGATCTGATCAAAGGCCCGAACCGTTGTTCGGGCCTTTGCTTTTGTTGGCGTTTTCGTGGTTACCATAGCGTCGTCGGTTCGCGCCTGTCCCTGTCACTGAATTGATCGGACACGCGCGCGATCGGAGCTAAGATGTATACACGGGCTCTGTCGTGGTCCGTTTGAAGGCAGGACGGCATGGTATATCGACGCCGCACACCAACGCAGATGCAGGCCGCAACCGAATCGGTTGCCGTGGCCCCGACTGCGCCGGTGGCGCGCCCGGCGAAGCCTCGCGCACGCATGATGCGTCAATATGACCTCGTCGAGCGCGTCAGGTCCTACAATCCCAACACCGACGAAGATCTGCTGAACCGCGCCTATGTCTACGCCATGAAGGCGCACGGCTCGCAGACCCGCGCCTCGGGCGACCCGTACTTCTCCCATCCGCTCGAAGTGGCGGCGATTCTCACCGACCTGAAACTCGACGACGCCACCATCGTGGCTGCGCTGCTCCACGACACGATCGAGGACACCGAAGCGACGCGGGCCGAGATCGACCAGATCTTCGGGCCCGAGATCGGCGCGCTGGTCGAAGGGCTGACCAAGCTGAAGCGGCTGGAGCTGGTGTCGCGGGAAGCCAAACAGGCCGAAAACCTGCGCAAATTGTTGCTGGCCATTGCCGACGACGTCCGCGTGCTCCTGGTGAAGCTCGCCGATCGCCTGCATAACATGCGCACGCTGGACTTCGTGCCGACGGAATCGCGACGGCGCATTGCCGAGGAGACGCTCGATATCTATGCGCCGCTGGCCGGGCGCATGGGCATGCAGGAAATGCGCGAGGAGCTGGAGGACCTGTCGTTCCGGACCCTCGACCCGGAAGCCTATTCGGTGGTGATGCAGCGGCTCGATGCGCTGGCCGAGCGCAACCGCAATCTGATCGGCGAAATCGAAGACCAGCTCTCCAACAATCTGCGCCACCGGGGCTTGGGCGCGCGGGTCTATGGCCGCCGCAAGAAGCCATTCTCGATCTGGACCAAGATGGAGCGCAAGTCGGTCGGCTTCGAGCAATTGTCCGACATCTTCGGCTTCCGCGTCGTCGTCAACGACATCGAGGCCTGCTACCGCGCGCTCGGCATCGTCCACACGAACTGGCCGGTGGTGCCCGGGCGGTTCAAGGACTACATCTCGACGCCGAAGCAGAACGACTATCGCTCGATCCACACCACCGTGATCGGCCCCGGCAACCAGCGCGTCGAGTTGCAAATCCGCACCGAGGCGATGGACCAGATCGCCGAGCGCGGCATCGCCGCGCACGTGTTCTACAAGGAAGGCGTGGGCTCGCCGACCGAATTCCTCAAGCGCGAGTCCAATGCGTTCGCCTGGTTGCGCCACACCATCGGCATCCTCTCGGAGAGCGCCAACCCCGAGGAATTCCTCGAGCACACCAAGCTCGAGCTGTTCCACGACCAGGTGTTCTGCTTCACCCCAAAGGGCAAGCTGATCGCGCTGCCGCGCCATGCCAACGTGATCGACTTCGCCTATGCCGTGCATACCGACGTCGGCAACAGCGCGGTGGGCTGCAAGATCAACGGCCAGTTTGCGCCGCTGTCCTCGGAGCTCCAGAATGGCGACGAGGTCGAGGTGCTGACCTCCGAAGCGCAAGCGGCGCCGCCGTCCGCCTGGGAAACGCTCGCGGTCACCGGCAAGGCGCGCGCCGCAATCCGCCGCGCCACCAGGACTGCGGTGCGCGATCAATATGTCGGTCTCGGCCGGCGCATCGTCGAGCGCCTGTTCGAGCGCGCCAAGATCGAATATGCCGACGACAAGCTCAAGGGCGCGCTGCCGCGGCTGGCACGAACCTCGATCGAGGACGTCATGGCGGCTGTGGGACGCGGCGAGATCAAGGCCTCCCACGTCGCGCGTGCGATGTATCCCGACTACAAGGAGGAGCGCATCGCGCGCTACGGCGTCAAGAAGGGGCTTGCCGGCAAGCTCAAGGAGAAGTCGTTCGAACCGCCGCGCACCCCGGTCGCGATTCCGATCCGCGGCATCAATTCCGACCTGCCGGTGAAGTTTGCGCCGAATGGCGGCGCAGTGCCCGGCGACCGCATCGTCGGCATCGTCACGCCGGGCGAGGGCATCACCATCTACCCAATCCAGGCGCCGGCCCTGAAGGATTTCGAAGAAGAGCCGGAGCGCTGGCTCGACGTGCGCTGGGACATCGAGGACTCCGCGCCGCAGCGCTTCCCGGCCCGCATCAAGGTCGAGAATGTCAACGAACCCGGCGCGCTGGCGCAGATCGCGACCGTGATCGCCGAGCACGACGGCAACATCGACAACATCAGCATGCAGCGCCGCTCACCGGACTTCACGGAGACGACGATCGATCTCGAAGTCTACGATCTCAAGCATTTGAGCGCGATCCTGGCCCAGCTGCGCGCGAAGGCGGTCGTCGCCCGCGCCGAACGTGTTAATGGATAGACGCCTTCCGTCATGGTCCATTCCTCGATTCCGTGAGTCCTGAAATGCCTGCACCTCCGCTCCGCCTCGGCGTCAATGTCGACCATGTCGCGACTCTGCGTAACGCGCGCAGCGGCCGCAATCCCGATCCGGTGCGCGCGGCACTGCTGGCGATCGAGGCCGGCGCCGACGGCATCACCGCTCATTTGCGCGAGGATCGCCGGCACATCCGCGACGAGGACATGGCGCGGCTGAAAGCCGAGATCTCCAAGCCGCTTAATTTCGAGATGGCGGCGACCGAGGACATGATGCGTATTTCGCTCGCCACCAGGCCGCATGCGGTGTGCCTCGTGCCGGAGCGGCGCCAGGAGGTGACGACCGAAGGCGGGCTCGACGTCGTCGGCCAGCACAATGCGCTGGCGCCTTATATCGCGCGGCTGAACGATGCCGGCATCCGGGTGTCGCTGTTCATCGCGGCCGATCCCGCCCAGATCGAGACGGCGGCGCGGCTGCGCGCACCCGTGATCGAGATCCACACCGGCGCCTGGTGCGACGCCGTCGTCGAGGGTCACGCCGACAAGGCCGAGGCCGAATGGCGGCGGATCGTGGCAGGGGCGAAGCTGGCGAAAGAAGCAGGGCTGGAGGTTCACGCCGGACACGGGCTGGACTACGCGACAGCGGAGACGATCGCCGGCTTGCCGGACATCATGGAACTCAACATCGGCTACTACATGATCGGCGAAGCCCTGTTCGTCGGTCTCGCCGAGACGGTTCGCAGCATGCGCGCGGCGATGGACCGCGGCCGGAGCCGGGCATGATCATCGGCATCGGCTCCGATCTGATCGACATCACCCGGGTCGGCAAGGTGATCGACCGCCATGGCGAGCGCTTCCTCGACCGCATCTTCACCGCGGCCGAGCGGGCCAAGGCGGAGCGGCGCGCCAAGAACGAGAAGATGGTGGTGGCAACCTACGCCAAGCGCTTCGCCGCCAAGGAGGCCTGCTCCAAGGCACTCGGCACCGGCATCAGGCGCGGCGTGTGGTGGCGCGACATGGGGGTGGTCAACCTGCCGGGAGGGCGGCCAACCATGCAATTGACGGGCGGGGCGCTGGCCCGGCTCCAGGCCCTGACGCCCGAAGGGTTCGCGGCGCAGATCGACCTGTCGATCACCGATGACTGGCCGCTGGCACAGGCCTTCGTCATCATTTCGGCCGTGCCGCTGGCCAAACCCTGACGGTGCTCCGATAATTTTATAATTCGCATTCAAAATCAAGCGCTTATGCAGTTTTGACGCGATCCTTGATTGCGTGGCCTCCGACAACCGTCTAAAAGTCCGCGGACGCAAATCAGGCTGGGCGAATTCGGCTTTACGCCGGAATTGGCCCTCATTATCAGAATCAGGACAATCTCCTTGGGCCGCGAGCGATGGGCTGTTCGCGGGAGGAGGGCGCGCTGTGACCGCCCGCCGGAATTGAGAGAGCAATGAGCGTGACTTCAGGAACGAAAACCGAGAGCGGCATCGGCGAAACGATCCGGGTCGTGATCCACGCTCTCCTGATCGCTCTGGTGATCCGCACCTTCCTGTTTCAGCCGTTCAACATCCCATCCGGCTCGATGAAGGCGACACTGCTGGTCGGCGACTATCTGTTCGTCTCGAAATATTCCTACGGCTACAGCCACTACTCGATCCCGTTCTCGCCGCCGCTGTTCTCGGGGCGGATCTGGGGCTCGGACCCGAACCGCGGCGACATCGTCGTATTCCGCCTGCCGAAGGACGATTCCACCGACTACATCAAGCGCGTGATCGGCCTGCCCGGCGACCGCATCCAGATGCGGGACGGGCTGCTCTACATCAACGACACGCCGGTCGAGCGGCAGCGCATGAGCGAATTTGTCGGCGAGGACCCCTGCGGCGCCGAAGGCAGCGGCGTCTCCCGGGTGAAGCGCTGGAAGGAAACGCTCCCGAATGGCGTGTCCTACGAGACGCTGGACTGCGCCGACAACGGCTACGTCGACAACACCAACGTCTACACCGTGCCGACCGGCCACTTCTTCATGATGGGCGACAACCGCGACAACTCCACCGACAGTCGCTTCCTCGGCCAGGTCGGCTACGTGCCGCAGGAGAATTTGATCGGGCGCGCCCAGATGATCTTCTTCTCGATCGCCGAAGGCGAGCATGCCTGGATGTTCTGGCGCTGGCCCTGGGCGGTGCGCTGGAATCGCTTCTTCAAAATCGTCCGATGAAAGACGAAGCCAAGGACATCGCGATCCTACCGACCGAGGCGCAAGCGGGCCCCGACGGCGAAGCTGCGACCAAGACTCTTGATACCAAGACCCTTGAGGTCAAGACGCCTGAGATCAAGACGCCCGCAAAGAAGAAGCGGGTGCGGAGCAGCAAGGTCAGGGGCTCGGATGCGAATGCGGGGCTCGAGGCACGCATCGGCTACAGCTTTGCCGATCCGAACCTCTTGATGCAGGGCGTCACGCATGTCTCCGCGCTGAAGTCCGGGCGCAAGCGCGGCGACAGCTATCAGCGACTGGAATTCCTCGGCGACCATGTGCTCGGGCTCGTCGTCTCCGACATGCTCTATCACGCCTTCCCGAACGCCGACGAAGGCGAGCTGTCCAAGCGACTTGCCGAACTGGTGCGCAAGGAGAGCTGCGCCGATGTCGCCAAGTCGCTCGGTCTGCTCGACGACATCAAGCTCGGCTCGGTCGGCTCCAGCGCCGACGCGCGCCTGCGCAAGAGCGTGCTCGGCGACATCTGCGAGGCCGTGATCGGCGCCGTGTTCCTAGACGGCGGCTACGCGGCAGCGGCCGATTTCGTCAAGCGCAACTGGACCGAGCGCATGCACAAGCCGCGACGTCCCTTGCGCGATCCCAAGACCGTTCTCCAGGAATGGGCACAGGGCAAGGGATTGCCGACGCCGGTTTATCGCGAGGTCGAGCGCACCGGCCCGCATCACGATCCGCAATTCCGCGTCGCGGTCGACCTGCCGGGGCTGGCACCGGCGGAAGGCATCGGCGGCAGCAAGCGCGCGGCAGAGAAAGTGGCAGCTTCAGTGATGATCGAACGTGAAGGCGTTGGCGGCGGCAATGATGGTTGAAGCAAGCGGCGAGGCGCCCACTGCCACGCGCTGCGGCTTCGTCGCGCTGATCGGCGCGCCGAATGTCGGCAAATCCACGCTGGTCAATGCGCTGGTCGGGGCCAAGGTCACGATCGTCTCGCGTAAGGTGCAGACCACGCGCGCGCTGATCCGCGGCATCGTGATCGAGAACAACGCGCAGATCATCCTGGTCGATACGCCCGGAATCTTCCTGCCCAAGCGCCGGCTCGACCGCGCCATGGTCTCGACCGCCTGGAGCGGCGCGCATGACGCCGACCTCGTCTGCGTGCTGCTGGATGCCAAGGCCGGCATCGACGAGGAAGCGGAGGCAATCCTCACCAAGGTCGCCAGCGTCAAGCACGAGAAGATTTTGGTCATCAACAAAGTCGACCTGGTCCAGCGCGAGAAGCTGCTGGCGCTGGCGCAGGCTGCCAACGAGCGCATGGCCTTCGCAAAGACGTTCATGATCGCGGCGATCTCCGGCGACGGCGTCGATGACCTCAGGCGTACACTGTCCGAGATCGTACCGCCGGGGCCGTTCCTCTATCCCGAAGACCAGATGTCGGACGCGCCGATGCGGCAGCTCGCGGCCGAGATCACGCGCGAGAAGATCTTTCGCAAACTGCACCAGGAACTGCCCTACCAGTCCACCGTCGAGACCGACAAGTGGGAAGAACGCAAGGACAAGTCGGTGCGCATCGAGCAGACGATTTTCGTCGAGCGCGAAAGCCAGCGCAAGATCGTGCTCGGCGCCGGTGGCGCCACCATCAAGTCGATCGGCGCGGACTCGCGCAAGGAGATCGGCGAGATCCTGGGCGTGCCGGTGCACCTGTTCCTGTTCGTCAAGGTGCGCGAGAACTGGAGCGACGATCCCGATCGCTACCGCGAGATGGGCCTGGAATTTCCCAAAGAATAACCAAGAAAAGATCGGTCGACGATGAGCGTACCCAGCAACGTACGGCGCTTCGAAGCGTTGCTCTATGCATCGTTGATGCTGGATGCCTTGTCGGTGGCGGTGCAGGACCGCACGCCGACTGCCGAGATGACCGAACAGATGATCATGACGTCGTCGCTGCTCGCCGGCGGCATGATCCTGCTGCTGGTGTATTTCGTCCGGCTGGCCGCGCACGGGCGCAAGAACTGGCCGCGCTGGGTGCTGGCGGCAGCGCTCGTGCTGTCGGTGATCTCGCTCGGCCAGATCATCGGCGAGAAAGGCATGGAACTCGACAGCGCCATCGAGATCGTCTCCTGCGTGCTGACCGCGATGGGATTGTATTTCTCGTTCCGCGGCGACGCGCAGGGCTGGTTCAACGCGTGAGGCCGTGTCGGGTGGATTGGCGGCGCGCAATTCACCTTCCAGGCGTGCCCCCGCGATTGGCCGATTAGGCCTTCGGCCAATCCGCCCTACGATTGAAGACCGGAATCCGCTAGACTTCACCGATGGAATGGACCGACGAAGGCATCGTGCTGGGGGTGCGGCGGCATGGCGAGAGCAGCGCCATCGTCGAGTTGCTAACCCGTGCCCACGGCCGCCATCTCGGTCTCGTCCGCGGCGGCGCCGGCTCTCGGATGCGTCCGTTGCTGCAGCCCGGCAACAGCCTCCGCGTGGTATGGCGGGCGCGGCTCGACGAGCATCTCGGCACCTATGCCATCGAGGGCCTCAAACTGCGGGCGGCGACGCTGCTGGGATCATCCCACGGCGTCTACGGCATCACCCATCTCGCCTCGATCGCGCGGTTGCTGCCGGAGCGCGATCCGCACGAAAACCTCCTGGCGCTGCTCGAACATTCGCTTGAGGATTTCGACGACATCGGCAGCGCGGCCGTGCACGTGATCCATTTCGAACTGGCAATGCTCACCGAACTCGGCTTCGGGCTGGCGCTGGAAAACTGCGCGGTGACAGGAGAGACGACCGACCTGATCTACGTCTCGCCCAAATCCGGCGGCGCGGTGTCCCGCGGGGCGGGCGAGCCGTGGCGCGACCGCCTGTTGCGGCTGCCGCCGTTCCTGCGCCAAAGCGAGGTGCAGGGCGACCTCACCGATCAGGACCTCCAGGACGGCTTTCGACTGACCGGCCTGTTCCTGCTGCGCCACGTGCTGGAACCACGCGGGCAAGGCCATTCCGATGCGCGGGCAGGCTTCATCAACGCGCTGACGCGACAGCAGGCAAAGGCCGCCATTCCCGCGCCATGAGCTTGGCGCGGCTCTGCGTTGCCTCAGTGGACCAGCCCTTGCTGGAACAAAACTCGGTTCCCCGGACTTGCCATTTTGGGTTCCAACCGGGGATAGCCTCATGCTGATCAAGGGACTTGTGATATCGGCAGCGCTGATTGCGCTGGCGCCGGACGCCCTCGCGGGTGAGCAGCCGGGCGTCTTTCGACGTGCTTCCTGTACCGTCGTCAGATTCTATGTGGCTAAATATTCCGCTGCAGCCGCAGAGGCATGGGCACGGTCCAAAGGCGCGACGGAGGCCGAGATCGACACCGCGCGGCGGTGCCTGACCAATGCCCCGGCCACCACGCAGGCTAAAGCCGCGCCACCCACCCAGACCTTCACCGCAGGCTGGGCCGGCCAGTAGGCCGCCACAGGGAACCAATCGATCCTTGCCCGATTCGCTTCCACGGTTTAACCGGGCGGCATGGGAAAACGATTGATTCCGCCGGAGGAACCGGCCGAAATTCACGAGGTGCCGCTGCGTGAGGCGTTGGAAGAGCGCTATCTCGCCTACGCGCTCTCCACCATCATGCACCGCGCGCTGCCGGATGCGCGCGACGGCCTGAAGCCGGTACACCGGCGCATCCTGTATGGCATGCGGCTGCTCCGGCTCGACCCGGGCACGGCATTCAAGAAGTCCGCCAAAATCGTCGGCGACGTGATGGGCTCGTTCCATCCGCATGGCGACCAGGCGATCTACGACGCCATGGTGCGCCTGGCGCAGGACTTCTCCTCGCGCTACCCGCTGGTCGACGGCCAGGGCAATTTCGGCAATATCGACGGCGATAATCCCGCCGCCTATCGCTACACCGAAGCGCGCATGACCGACGTCGCGCGGCTTCTGCTCGACGGAATCGATGAGGACGGGGTCGAATTCCGCCCCAATTACGACGGCCAGTCGAAAGAGCCGATCGTGCTGCCCGGCGGCTTCCCGAATCTGCTCGCCAATGGCGCGCAAGGTATCGCAGTCGGCATGGCGACCTCGATCCCGCCGCACAACGCCGCCGAGCTCTGCGACGCCGCGCTGCATCTGATCGAGAAGCCCGACGCGAAGTCGAAGGCCTTGCTGAAATGGGTCAAGGGTCCGGACTTTCCAACCGGCGGCATCTGCGTCGATTCCAAGCAGGCGATCGCTGAAGCCTACACCACCGGTCGCGGTTCGTTTCGCGTCCGCTCCCGATGGGAGCAGGAAGAGGGCGCGCGCGGCACCTGGGTCGTCGTCGTCACCGAGATACCCTTTCTGGTGCAGAAGTCCCGGCTGATCGAGAAGATCGCCGAGCTGCTGGACCAGAAGAAGCTGCCGCTGGTCGGCGATATCAGGGACGAGTCGGCCGAAGACGTTCGCATCGTGATCGAGCCGAAATCGAAGAACGTCGATCCCGCGCTGATGATGGAATCGCTGTTCCGGCTGACCGAGCTCGAAAACAAGATTCCGCTGAACCTCAACGTGCTGATCAAGGGCCGCATTCCCAAAGTCGTGGGGCTCGCGGAGTGCTTGCGCGAATGGCTCGACCATCTGCGCGACGTGCTGATCCGTCGCACCAACCATCGCAAGGCCGAGATCGAGCGCCGGCTGGAGATCCTCGGCGGCTTGCTGATTGCCTATCTGAACATCGACGAGGTGATCAGGATCATCCGCAATGAGGACGAGCCGAAGCCGGCGCTGATCAAGGCGTTCAAGCTCACCGAGGTGCAGGCCGAAGCCATCCTCAACATGCGGCTCCGAAGCCTGCGCAAGCTCGAGGAGATGGAGATCCGCGGCGAGGACAAGGATCTTCGCAAGGAGCTGAAGGGCATCGAGGGACTGCTGGCGTCCGAACCCGAGCAGTGGAAGAAAGTCGGCGAGCAGGTCGGCAAGGTTCGCGACATGTTCGGACCGAAGACCCCGCTCGGCAAGCGCCGCACCACCTTTGCCGACGCGCCAGAGCATGATCTCGCTGCGATCGAGGAGGCCCTTGTCGAGCGCGAGCCGGTGACGGTGGTGGTCTCCGACAAGGGCTGGATCCGCACTCTCAAGGGCCATGTCGAGGATCTCTCGGGGCTGGCCTTCAAGCAGGACGACAAGCTCGGATTCGCGTTCTTCGCGGAAACGACCTCGAAGCTGCTGCTGTTCGCCACCAACGGAAAATTCTACTCGCTCGATGTCGCAAAACTTCCGGGCGGCCGCGGTCATGGCGAGCCGATCCGCCAGTTCATCGATCTCGAGCCGGAGGCCGCGCCGGTCACGCTGTTCGTCAACAAGGGCGGACGCAGATTCCTGGTCGCGAGCCACGAGGGCCAAGGGTTCGTCGTCAGCGAGGACGATTGCGTCGGCACCACCAAGAAGGGCAAGCAGGTCCTCAACGTCGACATGCCGAACGAGGCGCGCACAGTCACCGAGGTGATCGGCGACACCGTCGCGGTCATCGGCGAGAACCGCAAGATGCTGGTGTTCCCGCTCGACCAGGTGCCGGAGATGGCGCGTGGCCGCGGTGTGCGTCTGCAGAAGTACAAGGACGGCGGCCTCTCCGACATTGCAGTGTTCGACGCCAAGACGGGCCTGACCTGGAAGGACTCCGCCGGCCGCGAATTCTCCGCGACCATGAAGGAGCTCGCCGAGTGGAAAGGCTCTCGCGCGGACGCCGGCCGTCTGCCGCCGAAGGGATTCCCGAAGTCGAACAAGTTCGGCAGGGGGATCGGGTAGTCGGGCGACAGTCTGGTTCCGCCGGTGCGCGCGGTCTGATACCGTCCGCCATCCCGGTGTTCTGGAACGTTGAGAAGTAACGCGATGTACGATGTCATTGTTGTCGGCGGGGGCTCGGCCGGCGCCGCTGTTTCGGCGCGGCTCTCGGAGGATCCCGCACGGCGCGTCCTGCTGTTGGAGGCGGGTCTGGACTGGCGCGCCGACGAGGCGCCCTGGGAGGTGATGACGCCAAATCCCATCCCGATCATCCACAAGCGCGAGTACCAGGAGAAGTGGCAATGGCCGGATCTTCTGACGCGCCGTGTGGCCGGCCAGGAGCCGCGCTTCTACTGGCGCGGCAAGGGGCTCGGCGGCTCGTCGATGATGAATGGCCAGATCGCCATCCGCGGCGTCGCTGCTGCGTTCGACGAGTGGGCCGCCAATGGCTGCACCGGCTGGTCGGCCACGGACGTGATGCCGTTGTTCTCGGTGATCGAGGATGATCTGGACTTCGGCGACGCCGCCGGCCACGGCCGCGGTGGACCGCTGCCGGTGTATCGCGCGCCGGCGGAAAAATGGGGGCCGATCGACCGCGGCTTGCGCGATGCGGCGTTGGCCAGCGGCTATCCCTGGTGCGCTGACGTCAACGGGCCTGACGGCGAGGGCGTCGCCTGCTATCCCATCAACAGCCGCGACAGCCGCCGCATCACCACCAACGAGGGTTATCTGGAGCCCGCGCGGGGCCGCGCCAATCTGGAAATTCGCGGGCATGCGCTGGTCGACCGCGTGCTGATCAGCGACGGCCGGGCAACCGGCCTCCGCGTCCACATCGAAGGGCAGGGGACCAGCGACATCAGCGCGCGCCAGATCGTGCTGTGCGCCGGCGCCATCCACAGTCCGGCGATCCTGCTGCGCTCGGGCATCGGACCTGCGGAGGAGCTGAAGGCGATGGGGATTGCGGTCGAGCGGGACTTGCCGGTCGGCCGGCACTTCTTTGACCATCCGCTGTTTCGCGCCACGATCCAGCTCCACGAAAATCTGCGGCCGACCGATCCGGACACCCGCCATACCAATTGCTGCGTGACCTATTCGTCGGGCCTCGCCGAGGGCGGCAAGCGGGACATGATCCTGATCGCCTTCAATCACCGCGGCATCGGCGTGCCGGGCGCGATCGGCGCCGGGCTGTTCAACGCGTATTCGCGTGGTTCGCTCAAGCTGGCCTCGACCGACCCCGCGATTGATCCTGTCGTCGAGGAAAACATGCTGGCCGATCCCCGCGACATGCTGCGCATGAAGGATGCGGTGAAGCGGCTCGCCGTGATCACCTCCCAGCCGGCGCTATCAGGCATCGTCGACTGGATCCGGCTCGCGGACACCGATCTGACGCTGCCGCAAGCCGCGGCCTTGCCGGAGCATGAACTGGATGCGCTGCTGCGCCGTGAGACCGGCGATATCCAGCACGCCGCCGGCAGTTGTCGTATGACCGGCTTTGAGAGCGCCGACGGCGTGGTCAACCCTGACGGCACCGTGAAGGGCATCTCCGGCCTGCGCATCGCCGACGCCTCGATCATGCCATCGGATTGCCGGGCCAACACGCATTTCACGACCGTGGTGATTGGCGAGGCGATCGCGCGGATGATGATGCGTTAGGTTCAATCGTCGTCAGCCATGGCGGTCTGATGAAACGGCGCGCAGACGAAAACCTACCGCTCGACAGCCAAGCCGAACAGCGGTCGGAGATGTGTCCCCAGAATGTTGCCGACGAAAGCCGCCACCAGCCAGCACCAGCCATGCAGGCTGCCCGATGCGATCCCGCTGAAATAAGCGCCGATATTGCAGCCATAGGCGAGCCGGGCGCCATAGCCGAGAAGCAGGCCGCCGATGATGGCGGCGAGGAGCGAGGATGCGGAGATGCGCCATGTCGGATGGAATTTGCCGGCGAGGCCTGCGGCCAGCAACGCTCCCAGGATGATGCCGAAATCCATGACGGAGGTGATGTCGGCGAAGACGCTTTGGTGCAGCGAGGTCGCGCGAGCACCCTGCCAATAGGGCCATGACGCGACGTCGACGCCGAGGCTCATCAGGATCTTCGATCCCCAGAGCGCGAAAGCGGAGGTGATGCCCCAGGGACGTCCCGCAAGATACAGCGTGGCGAAATTTCCGATCGCGAGCAGGATCGCGCCCCACAGCAGCGGCCATGGCCCCTGCATGAAGCGGCGCGCGCCGCGGAGCTTCGTCCGCGCTCCCGGCTCGAGTTCGCCGTGGCGGCCGATCTCGGCCCTGAGGGTGATGAGATAAATTGCAGCCATAACAGCCCAGCAGAGCACGAGCGCCGGCAGCCATCCGAGCCGTTCGATCAACGAGACGGCGCCGATGTTCGGCAGCGCGCTCCACCACGGCAGATGCAATGCACCGAGCGTCGATCCGGCGATGAAGGCCGCCAGTGTCACCAGCATGCGGGTGTTGCCGCCGCCGGCGGTATAAAGCGTTCCCGACGCGCAGCCGCCGCCAAGCTGCATTCCAAGGCCGAACAGGAATGCCCCGGTGAGCATGCCCGCGCCCACCGCGCCGAGCTCGCCACGCACGGCGACGCCGAACAGCGTGCCTTGCGCCAGGGCTGGGAAGAAGAGGGCGGTTGCCAGCGCAAGCATGACCATTTGGGCGCGAAGGCCGGCGCCTCGTCGTGCGACAATGAAGACGCGCCAAGCCGAGGTGAACCCGAACAGCGCATGGTACAGCGTCAGGCCAAGTGCGCCTCCGAGAAGAAACAACAATCCCTGTTGCCACGAAATCGTGCCTGACAAGGCCGCTGCGCCCGCCAGAAGAATTGCCGCCGCGACAGCGACGACCGTGAGATTGGCGCCGTGCCGGTCATTGTCAGGGGCAAGCAGCCGCGCATCGATAGATAGATCGGTCATGGCTCATCCAAAAGCGGATTTCTTCGGCAGTGAGAGCTAACCGGGGCGAATTCTCCCCGTTCCAATCTTTCCACCTTGGAACTGATGCGATAGCGCTAGCCTGTCATGCCCAGGCTCGACCGGGGCATTCAGTACGCCGCGGCATCTCTTCTCAAATCTCGACTGTCTCGGGCTACCGGGTCGCCCGGTCAAGCCGGGCGACGACAGCGAGAGTGGGGCAAGATTAGCCGTCGCGCCGATGCACGTTTCAAACGGCGGACGAGAGTTCGCGATCTCGCGGCGCGTTCCGCCCGAGTCTTGCGTCGTCGCATCGCCCTCATTGAGACAAGGGCGCAGGGAAGGCCGGGCGCCGGCTGGCACCCGCAGGTCCGTGCGCGATCGAAATACACACGGGGTGGACCACAGGTTCGCCGATCGCCCGGCCTTCCCTGCACGATGGTTTTAACGTGTCCTTCGTGCTCTCCCCGGGGAGCGATGCACTATTGCCCCCGTCGCCTTGCGGATAACTGATGCACGTGCCCGGTCGGGCCGCCACATCACCGCAGGACTTGACGCACAGACCCCGGGCGTCAGGACCACACGACTTGTTCGTCCGCGCACGTCCTCGCTGGGACTTCGAGTGCTGGCGTGTGCTCACACCCGAAGCCATGCGAAGACGCTTTCGGCATCGTGTCGCAGGCACGAAGGCCATTGCTCACAGCCGAAGCCGCCCTGCAATGCCTATCGTGCCCGAAGCCGTCGCGTCCATCGCTGCCCAGCCCGCGGTTCGTGACGATCGCGATCCGCCCCTTGTCTCGGGCCAGGGTGTGTCGCTTATACGTCAAATCCGAATTTCGGTAAAGTGGAATATTTTACGAGGTGGGCTTGACGGGCGATGTGGCGGAAGTGGTCGTCGCTGTTTTGCCCGACGGGCACGGGCAGGCGAGGATGACGGCTTCGCCCAAAGAGTTGAGACGGCAGCTTTGGAGGACAGAGAGTAAGTCCGCCGGCGCGGTCATCATCGACGGCTTGGGCCCCTGGACGGACATTCAACGGAAACCTCGAAATTCCTCATGGAATTCTGGCCAAGCGCGTGCAGCGCGAGCCCGGAACGATTTTTACCGAAGGTTGTTAAGGCTCAAATTATCTGATGTCGCTTCTATCGTGGCATGACGCCAGCAAGGGAGGGCGCTTTCGCCCAGCTTGAGGCCCCGAGCTCTTTGTTGAGGAGTCGCGGTCGGCCTTACGTTCGGTCGAACTCTAAAAGGAAAAACGGCATGACGAAAAGCACGCTCGATCTGGCACGTGCCAGGTTAAAGGCATACGTCGATAAGGATCGGACAGCGATCGAAGCGCTTCTTGCGGACGACTATCACTTCTCAAGTCCAATCGACAATGAGTTGGATCGTGCGACTTATCTGCGCCGTTGCTGGCCCAACAGCGAGAAGACCAATTCGTTCGATGAAGTCATCGCGACCGAGGATGGAAGCCGAGCAGTCATCGTCTATGAGGCAGCTGCCGCAGGGGGGCACAGGTTTCGTAATTGTGAGGTAACCACCGCTCGCGGAGACAAGATCGTTCGGGTGGAAGTCTACTTTGGATGGGATATGCCTCACAAAGCGCCGAAAGGCGGCTCCGTCGAAAATGACGGCGAGGGTCACGCTTAGCGGGATGCCGGTCGAGCTACGATCAACAACGCAGCTTTGGCATTTGTAGGCCCTTGGTCTCATCCCATGCGCGGTCATGCACGTCTCGACCTCGTCCCGGTTCGTCAGGATCACAGGCATCGCTTTCGCGCGGATGGCATTGCAACCTACTAGCGAAGCCGCGCGCGCATTATCACTATCACTGACGGCAGGAGGCTCAGTAAGCGAGCTTTGGGTACCAGTCGGTGCCGCGGCCTTCTGGCGTGGTATCGAGGATGGTCCAGAGCGGATCGAAGTCGGGCGCGCCGCGCGGATCCTGTTGGGGGTCGGCCATCGTGCCGCTCATCTCGCCGGACCAAAAATGTCGGATCGTGCCGTCGCGCTGCGTGAACACGCTGTAGCCGGGCACGTCGGCATCCTCGGCGCTGACATAGTCGCGCGTGTAATCGCCGGAGATGTCAGAGAAGACCTTGTGCCGCGTCCAGCCGCGCGCCTTCTTTGCCTCGATCAACCTGGCGATCGGCGACCGCGCGATGAAGACGAACCCGATACGCTGCTCGATGTCGGGTAATTTGTGCTCCCATGTGCTCATGAATGAGGTGCACATCGGGCAGGGCGTCTGCCGCTGCGGCCCGAACATGTAGCTGTAGACCGCGAGCGTCTGCTTGCCCTCGAACAAATCGGCGAAATTCACTTCGCCATTCTCGCCTTCAAACACGTAGTTTTTCTTCACCTCGCCGCCGGGCGGAAGCGCCCGGCGCAGTTCAGCGACGCGCTCGATCTGACGACGCAGCTCGATCTCCTTCGTCAGGAGGTCTTGCCGGGCGCGGCGATAATCGACGCTTTCGTTGGGAAAATGAGCCTTGTTCGTACCAGCAAGCTCCGAAGCAGGCTTCAGGATGGAACTATCCATTGCATGACCTCTGGTTGGGGCCGATATCTGGGAAGACGTCCGGCGGCACCTCGTTCCGACACCTTCGCTCAACATTTGGAAAGCGCTCGGTTGGTCCAAAAGATCCTGCTGCGGGTCGCTGCGGTGTTTCGAGCGCGCGTGGCCTCTAGGCCAAACGCCTGCTCATCAAGGTCGGTCCTTGGGTCCTTGCCCCTGAGCATAGTCGCCATTCAACCCTGACCGCTTAGCGATGCCTTCCATTGGCAAACCGGACGTGACGAACCAATCAGTCGGTGTCCTAGATCACCCCCGCCAGCCGCAACGCCACGCCCGCCGCGCAACTGCCGGCCAGCACCGTCAACATCCCCAGCTTGAACCGGAAGATCGCAGTTGCCGCCGCGATCGACAGCAGCAGCGCGGGGATGTCGATGCTGGTCAGCACCGGCATGTCGAAGTCCAGCGGAAACGCATGCACCGGCACGGTGTCGCGGAACAGCGTGTGCAGCGCGAACCAGATCGAGAGGTTGAGGATCACGCCGACGACGGCGGCGGTGATAGCGCTCAGCGCGCCCGCAAGCCCGGTGTTGCCGCGCAGCCGTTCGATGTAGGGAGCACCGACAAAGATCCAGAGGAAGCAGGGCGTGAAGGTGACCCAGGTCGCGAGCAATCCGCCGAGCGTGGCCGCAAGCATCGGCGACAGGCCGCTGGCGTCGCGGTAGGCGGCCATGAAGCCCACGAACTGGAGCACCATGATCAGCGGACCCGGCGTGGTCTCGGCCATGCCGAGGCCGTCGAGCATCTCGTGCGGCTTGAGCCAGTGATAGTGCTCGACCGCCTGCTGGGCGACATAGGCCAGCACTGCGTAGGCGCCGCCGAAGGTGACCATCGCCATTTTCGAGAAGAACAGCGCGATGTGACTGAAGACATTGGCCTGCCCGAGCACAAGCACGAGCGCGATCACCGGCACCACCCAGAGCGCAAGCCACAGCGCGCCGACGCGAATGGTGCGGGCGGTGTTGGGTCGGACATGATCGGGCACGGCGTCGCCCAGCATGCTGTCGATCAAGGCGCTGCTGCCGCCGTGACCATGACCGGCCGGCGCGAACTCCGGGCGGCCGCTTCTCGCGCCGGCATAGCCGATGATGCCTGCGGCGATGATGATGATGGGGAAGGGGACGGCAAAGAAGAAGATCGCGACGAAGGCCATCGCGGCGAGCGCGATCATGATGCGGTTCTTCAGCGCGCGCTTGCCGACGCGCACCACGGCCTCGACGACGATGGCGAGCACGGCGGCTTTCAAGCCGAAGAACAGCGCCTCGACGAAGCTGACATTGCCGTAGGCGGCGTAGACGTAGCTGAGGCCCATGATGGCGATGATGCCGGGCAGGATGAACAGTCCGCCCGCCATCAGCCCGCCGGCAGTGCGATGCATCAGCCAGCCGATATAGGTTGCGAGCTGCTGCGCCTCCGGGCCCGGCAAGAGCATGCAGTAGTTCAGCGCATGGAGGAAGCGGCCTTCCGAGATCCACTTCTTTTCCTCGACCAGGATGCGGTGCATCACCGCGATCTGGCCCGCGGGCCCGCCAAAACTCAGGCAGGCGACACGGAGCCAGACGCGAAAGGCTTCACTGAAGCTGACGCCGTGACCGGCATCAGCTCCGGTTTCGATCGTACGCGTATCCATCAAGCCTTTGCCTTGTTGGTCGGCCAGTTATGGGTCTCAGACGTCGCGTCGCGGCACCAGCGATAGAACGCGTCGTAGAGCAGCATACCGGCCTCGAGCTGTTCGAGGTCGTCATCATACATCCGCGACAGCCCGAGCGAAGCCGCGAGCAGACCGGGAGCCTCCGGCGCAAGGTCGGGCCGCCCGGTGTCGGCGCCGCGCACCAGCGTTGCGAGCCGGAGCAGCGCCGGCGCAGCAATCCCGAACTCCTCGATCATCACGTCGAAGGTGCAGAGCTCGCCACGGTGGCTCCAGAACACGTTCTCGATGTCGAACGGGGCTGCCTTGAAGCGTTCGCCGACGGCGACCACTTCGGACGGTGCCACGAACAGGAACACCGCATTGGGATCGACGAAGCGTCGGATCAGCCAGGGGCAGGCAATGCGGTCGACCTTGGGCCGCGCCCGCGTCACCCAGACGGTGCGTCCCTTGGCGTCGCGCGGCGGCAGCTTGCGGGTATCGAGCAGCGGCAGCTTTGCGTCCTTCCAGCCCTCGAATCCGCCTTCCAGCGTCTCGGCCTGGACCCCAAGCTGCCTAAGCCAGGCCGCCGTGCCCTGCGCCAGCTTTGCGCCGCGCAGGCAGGAGACGATGGCGGTGCGGCCGGCGAATTCGGCACCCCATTCCGGAACATTGTCGTGGCTGAGCTTGATCGAACCTGGGATCAACCGCCGGTCGGCGGCAAAATCCTCGTCGGTGCGCACGTCGATCAGGGCAGGGGCGTTTGCCGTGCCGATCAACCGTGCCAGCTTGTCAGATGATATCGTCGTGTAGGAAGACATGATGCGCCCTCGTGAAAAACAACGGGACGCGATACTTGGGCATGTCGCCTCGTGGGGAGATCGCTCAAATCCCCATGGCGTTCATTACACCGAAACGGCACCTACCTGTCAATCGGCTCATTCCGGCGATTTTGCCCAGAAGACTCGCAGGTCTATATAGGGGTTAACGGCCCGGGCCTTTCGGAGACTTTGCGATGCATTCCCATTCCGTCGAACAATGGACCCATGACCACGCCTTCCTGGGCGAGAAGCACGACGAGAACGAGCGACGCACCTGGCTCGTCGTCATCCTGACGCTGGTCATGATGGTCGGCGAGATCGTCGCCGGCTCGCTGTTCGGCTCGATGGCACTGCTCGCCGACGGCTGGCACATGGGCACGCATGCGGCAGCGCTAGGGATTGCCGCGTTCGCGTATCGCTTTGCACGGCGGCACCTGGGGAGCTCGCATTTCAGCTTCGGCACCGGCAAATTCGGCGATCTTGCCGCCTTCGCCAGCGCGATCATCCTCGGCCTGATCGCGGTCGAGATCGCCTATGAGAGCGTGCTGCGGCTGATCAATCCGGTGCCGATCGTCTATGGCGAGGCGATCGTGGTCGCTGCCCTCGGCCTGTGCGTCAACCTCGCCAGTGCCTGGCTGCTCCGCGACAACCATGGTCATCACCATCATGGCCATGCGCATGATGATCACGATGATCATGACCATGATCACCACCACCACGACAACAATCTCCGTGCTGCCTATGTCCACGTCATGGCGGACGCAGCGACCTCGGTGCTGGCGATCGCCGCGCTCGTCGTCGCCATGTATTCGGGATGGGCCTGGGCCGATCCGGCGGTCGGCCTGATCGGCAGCGCTGTGATCGCGAGCTGGGCGTTCGGCCTGATCAAGACATCGGGCGCGGTGCTGCTTGACGTGCGCGCCGACGAGAAGCTCGAGCGTGTGATCCGGGCGCGCATGGAGATCGGCGACGACCGCGTCACGGATTTGCATCTCTGGCAGGTCGGCCCCGGCCATTGCGCCGTGCTGGTGTCGGTGGTGTCGGACCAGCCGAAGCAGCCGGCGGTCTACAAGAAGCGGCTCGCCGGACTGAAGGGGCTCAGCCACGTCACCGTCGAGGTCGAGACCTGCCCGCACTGAAGCGGTCTGCGGGAATTCTGCGAACGGACCAGGGTTGATCCTCGGTCACAGCCGACAAGACAGCCGACCTGGCTGCAAGGGAGGAACGAATGATGCCAAAGATCAAAAAGATCAAGCTCGCCGTCGTTGTCGCTGCACTCGTTCTGTCCGGTCATGCGGTGCTCGCGCAGTCCGAAAAGACCGGTGTCGAAAAACTCTACGTGCTCAATTGCGGCGAGGGCACCGCCGGCGACATCTCGCGCTGGACGCCCGGTCTCAATGAGGGCAAGACGATGGACTTCGTCGACAGCTGCTATCTCGTGAAGCACGCCAAGGGCTGGTTCCTGTGGGATACCGGCATCGCCGACGCAGTCGCCGCGATGCCGAATGGCCTTGCGCCCGCCGATCCCAAAGCCGTGACCTGGCGCCGGCCGAAGACGCTTGCCGCGCAGCTCGAACAGCTCGGCCTCAAGCCCGGTGACGTCAAGATGATGGCCGTCTCGCACACCCATCCCGACCATACCGGCAATGTCGAGCTGTTCCCGCAGGCCATGCTCTATGTGCAGAAGGCCGAGTATGACTGGCCCGGCGCCAACAACGAGCCGCGCTTCAAGCCGTCGCATCCGGTCGAGCTGCTTGCGGGCGACAAGGACGTGTTCGGCGACGGCAGCGTGACCATCCTGTCGACGCCCGGCCATACGCCGGGACACCAATCGCTGCTGGTGAAGCTGCCGAAGACCGGCGCCGTCGTGCTGTCGGGCGATGCGGTGCACTTCAAAGACAATTGGGACAACCGCCGTGTGCCGAGCATGAACGCCAACAAGGACCAGAGCGCGGCCTCGATGCAGAAGATCGCCGACACGCTCGGCAAGGAGAAGGCGCAACTCTGGATCAACCACGACAAGATCCAGCGCGACAGCCAGAAGATGTCGCCCGAGTTTTACGACTAGCTTCCCGCGACGCCCCTGTTGCCACTACGGTGGCAGCAGGGGCGTGCTAGCGCCCTCAGCAAGCTCCGCAACGGGAGACGATTGTGGGTGAGTGGGCCGGGGTTGCGATCGCGCTGGCGTCGAGCAGCCTTGGCGGCACTGCCGCGGCGATCACCCGCTATCTGGTCGGCGGCGCCGATCCGATCCTGCTCGCGATCCTGCGCTGGGGGATCGGCTTTCTCTGCCTGCTGCCGTGCGCGCTTCTGCTCGGCGTGCGCTGGCCGCAGCGGTCCGACTGGCCGGCCGTGGCGCTGCTCGGCATCTGCTTTTTCGGCGTGTTCTTCATCCTCTACAACATCGCGGTGTCCTACACGACCGCCGCGCGCGCCAGTCTCGCGCTGGCGACGCTGCCGCTCCACACCATGGTGGTCGGCGCCATCCTCGGCGTCGAGCGGCTGACGGCGCGCAAGATCACCGGCGTCGGCATCGCGGTGCTCGGCGTGGCGGCGGCACTGGCCGCGGGCCTGGCGCAAAGCCCGCCCGAGGCCTGGCGCGGCGAGCTGATCATGACCGGTGCCGTGTTCTGCATGGCGTTCTACAACGTGCTGTCGCGCCCGCTGATGCAGCGCTCCAGCCCGCTCGGCTTTCTCACGGTCGGCATGGGAGCAGGCGCCGCCGTGCTGGTGCTTGCGGGTATCGTGAAGGGCAGCTTTGCAGCGCTGGGGCAGTTCACGACGGCGCAGTGGATTGCCGGCATCTATCTCGGCATCGGCGGCGGTGCGCTCGCCTTCATCCTCTGGGTCATGGCGCTGGCGCGCGCGACGCCGACCCGGGTCGCCAATACGATGACGGTCAATCCGATCGCCGCCACCTTGCTCGCCGCGCTGCTGATCGGCGAGCCGATCACGCCAAATCTACTGATCGGGCTGGTCGCCGTGTTCGCCGGCATCTGG
>NZ_JADPJF010000042.1:70859-72706 GCF_023073295.1 Bradyrhizobium sp. 23
GCGACCGGCGAAACGAAGCCGGCCTAGGTGCGCGGTGCCGTGACCGGCGGCGGGCTCGCTTCCGGCGCCTTCTTCGGTTTCAGCGAGCCGGCGTAGAAGGAGATCAGCCAGACCAGGATGACGGCGAGGAGATAGACACCCCAGGCCTGCGGCGGCGTAGTCGCCCAGCGCAGGAGGCCTTTGAATGTGCGGGGTGGGCGCGTGTCTTCGGTCATGCTGCGCTTGTGCGCGAAAGCTCCGGCCCGGTCAATCCGGCCGCGGTTGCGCGCGGATCATGAACAGCGCGGCCAGCGCCGAGAGGCTGAGCGCGGAGGAGACGATCAGCACCTTGGCGCCCATGACGTCGATGAGCAGGCCAAAGGCCAGCGGCGCCACGGCCTGCGCCATCCGTGCCGGCGCGCCGATGATGCCGAGGCGATAGCCGAAATCCTTGGGGCCGAAGATCGACAGCGGCAGCGTGCCGCGCGCGATGGTCAGGATGCCGTTGCCGGAGCCGTGGAATAGCGCAAACGCACTGGCCGCGGCGCCGCCGAAGATCGCCACGACCACCGCGCCGATCGGGTGAGTGAGGCAGGCGAGCCGCGTCGACCACAGCGGATGAAAGCGGCTGAGGAAGCCTGCCTCCAGAACCCGTGCGGCCACTTGCGCGGGGCCGATCAGCGCACCGGCCGCGATCGCCTCGACCGGCGTCGCGCCGGTTGCCTCCAGGATGCGCGGGAAATGCGCGGCCATCGCGCCGGTGACGGTCCAGACCGCGGCAAAGATGAAGGCGAGCAGCACCATGGTGCGGTCGAGCGGCAGATGCGGCTTCGCCGCTGTCGCCGCTGCTTGCTTGGCGCCCTTGATCGTCGGCAGCAGGAAGAAATTGAGCGGCAGGCCGATCAGGATATTGGCAGCGGCCCAGGCGAAGCAGGTGTCGCGCCAGCCAAAATGCGACAGGCCCCAGGCGGTGAGCGGCCAGCCGACGGTCGATGCAAAGCCCGCCATCAGCGTGATGCCGGTGATCGGCCTGCGCGCCTCGGTGCCGTAGATGCGCCCGAGCGCGGCGAAGGCGGCGTCGTAGAGACCCATCGCCATGCCGATGCCGAGCACGAGCCAGGCCATTGCCATCACCGCCACCGATTGCGAGAGGCCGAGCAGAACGAGGCCGGCGGCGATCGTCAGGTTCGACACCGAGAGGACCTGCCGGCCGCCGACCAGATCGATCTGTCGCCCGATGCGCGGCCCGAGCAGCGCCGAAATCACCAGCGAGGCCGAGAACGCGCCAAACACCCAGTTGGAGGAGATACCGAGATCGCGCGCCATGGGATCGGCGAGCAGCGCCGGCAGATAGTAGCTCGAGGCCCAGGCCAGGGTCTGCGTGGTACCGAGCGCCAGGATGATCGGAAGCTGGCGCTGGCTCATATCCCCGTATTTCTGATCGGCGGTGTCATCATTCGCATTTGCCGCCCGAGGCGGGAGCGCGTCAACAGCGTCCGCGACATATGCGACCTGCCGCGGGCGGGAGCCTTGGCCGTGAGCGGAGCTTTGGCGACGCAAGCTCCGCGCGCCGCCTTTCGCTCGTCACGAATGCACGCCATAATGGCGCATGCAATTGACCTCTCGCCTTGCGCTGATGAACTGGTTGGCCGGCCAGGGGCTCACCGGCCTGCCCGAACCCGAACTGCTGCGCGGCTTCTGCGAGCGCTGCCGCGCCGAGGGGCTGGAACTCTCGCGTGGCCTTGTCGTCATCGATACGCTGCACCCGATCTACGAGGGTCGCGCCTTCCGCTGGAGCGATACACCGACCAACGAGAGCGACGTCGTCGAATACGGCTCGACGGCCGAGGGCGACGCGGCCAACAATT
>NZ_JADPJF010000042.1:72789-119603 GCF_023073295.1 Bradyrhizobium sp. 23
GGCGCCGGTCGGTTTTCTATCATTTGCTCGAGCACGGTCACGACGAGATGGTGATCGACCTCGCCGACGCGCCCTCGCTCGATTTTTCGCAAATCGGCGAGCTCGCCGAAACCGGTCATCGCCATTTCCTGGCCTTTGTGCACCGCTTCGGGGAGACCGGAGCGCTGGGGCAGATGGACTGCCTCTACTCCTCCTGGACAACGCGACGCGACAGCGGCTTCGCCGACGCCGAACTCGCCGCGCTGCGCGATCTCGTGCCGGTGCTGGGGCTCGCGATCAAGTCGGCGCAGCAGGTCGACATCGCGCGCACGCTCGGCCGCGTCTATCTCGGCCGCGATGCGTCAGAGCAGGTCTTGAGCGGACGTATCTCGCGCGGCGTCACCGAGCGCATCAACGCCGTGCTGTGGTATTCGGATCTGCGCGGCTCGACCGGAATCAGCGAGAGCATCGGCCCCGACGAGATCATCCCGTTCCTCAACGACTATGCGCAGGCCGTGATCGACGCGATCCACGACGCCGGCGGCGACGTGCTGAAGCTGATCGGCGACGGCGTGCTTGCGATGTTCACCGGTGAAGACATGGCGCATGCCCGGCGCGCGGCGCTGCGCGCCGAGCATCTGTTCCGCAAGAACGTCGCTGCGCTGAACCTGAGGCGGGGCGCGGAGGGCCGTCCCACCACGTCCGCCTATATCGGCCTGCATGTCGGCGAGGTCTTCTACGGCAATATTGGCAGCGAGGACCGGCTCGACTTCACCGTGGTCGGTCCGACCGTGAACGAGGTCAGCCGCATCGCCTCGATGAGCCGTTCGGTCGATCGCGAGCTGCTGGCATCGGCAGAATTCTACAAGGGCCTCGACGCCGCCGGCCGCCGCTATCTCGTCTCCACAGGCCGCTACGCGCTGCGTGGCATCGGCCGTGCGCAGGATCTCTACACGCTTGATCCGGAGGTGGACGCGAGCGAGCCGGTGACAGGCAGCTACGAGCGGTATCTGGCGAACTAGGCTGGCTGCTTCAACATACTCCGTCATTGCGAGGAGCTCTTGCGACCAAGCAATCCAGACTGTCTCCGCGGACGGATTCTGGATTGCTTCGCTTCGCTCGCAATGACGGTGCAGCTAACACCGCGCCACCGCCTCATCGCCCACCATGTCCGGCTGCCGGTCCAGCGCCACCGCGGGCGAGAGCCAAATGACCAGCGCCTGCACGCCGAACACGGCGGCGGCGAGATAGAGGCACGCTTCGGCGCTCCACAGGCCGCCGACGATCGCACCCAGCGCCGAGCCGACCGGACGGGCGCCATAGCTCATGATGTTGATGGCGGAGACGCGGCCGAGCAGGCGAGGCGGCGTCACCGACTGGCGCAGCGTCGTGGTCGAGATCACCCACAGGATCGGCCCGACGCCGAGCAGAAAGAAGCTCAAGGCCGCAAGCCAGGGCGAGGGGACCAGCACCGTCAGCGCCATCACCACCGCCGCGACGAAGCCGGTAACGGGGCCGAGGCCGACGACCGTGCCGAACGCGATGCGCTTCATCACCCGCGTCGCGAACAGCGCGCCGATCACCATGCCGACACCGTACATCGTCAGCACGGTGCCGACGCCGACCGCGTTTAGGCCGAGGTGACGTACGGCATAGGGCACGAACACCGCGATCTGCAGGAACCATCCGGTGTTGAAGATGAACTGGGTGATGAACACCGGCCGCAGCAGCGGATGATGAAACACGAAGGCCGCGCCTTCGCGGATGTCCTGAAACGGATGCCGCCGTGGCGCCGGCGTGCGGGCGGGCTCGTAGATGCCGGAGAGCAGCACGACGGCGATCGCGGACAGCGCGGCCGCAAAGCCGAAGGCCGGGCTCGCGCCCCACCACCCGACCAGCGCGCCGCCGAGCGCAGGGCCGCTGGCGAAGGCGATGGTGCGTGCGAGCTCGATCCGCGCATTGGCCGCCGGTAGCAGGTCCGAACTCACCAGCGAGGGCACCAGCGCCGGCGCGGCCACGCTGTAGACGACGGTGCCGCACACGGCGGCAAAGCCGAGCAGCGCCAGCAGCGGCAGATTGAGCGCGCCGAGCGCGAGCAGCAGCACGATTGCTGCAAGGGCCGCGGCCCGCAGCGCCTCGGCGCCCGCCATCAGCGAACGGCGGGAGATGCGGTCGGCCAGCAGGCCGGCGGGGATGGCGAAGAGGACGAAGGGCAGGGTCAGCGCGGTCTGGAGCAGGCCGGTCTGGCCTTCTGCCACGCCGAGCGTCAGCACCGCGACGATGGGGGCCGCGGCCAGCGCGATCTGTTCGGCCGACTGTGCCGCCAAATTGGACCAGGCGAGGCGGTTGAATGTCTCGGGGAGGCGCGGGGGAATTGACATGGCTCGTTTCCTGCAAAGTCGGGTTGGCGCCAGTATCCGCCTCGGGAGGCTCCCAAACCCACCCGCTTCCCGACAGGGGCGACACATAGCGACCGCCGAGGGACCGACGCGGCTAGATGCAGTTGCAAATGAGTTGCAATAAGGCTCGACTTCGGTATTCTCGCCGCATGGATGCTCGCTCTCCCGATCTGACCCGAGATGCTGCCGGCTGGCGCAATGACGCGCCGATGACAAAGAGCCTGGCCGAGGTGAATGCCTCGGTCGCCCTCCCCATCGCGGGGGTGTGGTGGCGGCGCCTGCTCGCCTTCGTCGGCCCGGGCTATCTGGTTTCGGTCGGCTACATGGACCCCGGCAATTGGGCGACGGATCTCGCCGGCGGGTCCAAGTTCGGCTACACGCTGCTCTCCGTCATCCTGCTCTCGAATTTGATGGCGATCCTGCTGCAATCGCTGGCGGCACGGCTCGGCATCGTCACCGACCGCGACCTCGCGCAGGCCTGCCGCGGGACCTATTCGCCGGCCGTGAACTTTCTACTCTGGCTTGCCTGCGAGGCGGCGATCATCGCCTGCGATCTCGCCGAGGTCATCGGCACCGCGATCGCGCTCAAGCTGCTGTTCGGCATTCCCCTGATTGGCGGCGCGCTGATCGCCGCGCTGGATGCCTTTTTGCTGCTCATCCTGATGAATCGGGGCTTCCGTTTCCTCGAAGCCTTCGTCATCGCGCTGCTCGTCGTGATCGCAGTCTGCTTCACCGTCCAGCTTGCCGCGGCAGCCCCGCCGGTCGCCGAGATGCTGAGGGGATTTGTGCCGAAGACCGAGATCTTCACCAACCCCGAAATGCTCTACATCGCGATCGGCATCATCGGCGCCACCGTGATGCCGCATAATCTCTATCTGCACTCCTCGATCGTGCAGACGCGCGCCTATGAGCGCAACGACGAAGGCCGGCGCGAGGCGATCAAATGGGCGACGACGGATTCGACCATCGCCCTGATGCTGGCGCTGTTCATCAATGCCGCGATCCTCGTGGTGGCTGCTGCAACCTTCCACAAGAGCGGCCATTCCGACGTCGCCGAGATCGGCCAGGCCTTCGAGCTGCTGTCTCCGTTGCTCGGCCTCGGCATCGCCTCGACGCTGTTCGCAGTGGCGCTACTCGCCTCGGGCCTGAATTCAACGGTGACGGCGACGCTCGCCGGCCAGATCGTGATGGAGGGCTTTCTCGACCTGCGCCTGCCGAGCTGGGCGCGGCGGTTGCTGACCCGCGGCATCGCGATCATTCCCGTGATCGTCGTCACCGCGATCTATGGCGAGCGCGGCACGGCTGATCTGCTGGTATTCAGCCAGGTCGTGTTGTCGATGCAATTGCCCTTCGCCGTCATCCCGCTGGTCCGCTTCGTCTCCGACCGCCGCAAGATGGGCAAGTTCGTCATACCGGTATGGGTCGCGGCGATCGCGTGGATCGTCGCCGGCATCATCGTGGTTTTGAACTTGAAGCTGCTCGCGGACACGCTGTTCGGGTGACCACACCACGGCTGTCGTCGTCCGGCTTGACCGGACGACCCAGTATTCCAGAGACAGTAGTGACTGAGCCGAGGCGCCGCGGCGTACTGGATGCCCCGCTTTCGCGGGGCATGACGGAGAGCTAATCCTGCGGCTCGGACGTCGCATCGCCTTGCGCGTCGATGCGCAGCCAACCTGACGGCGCGAGGCGCTGCTGCGGCAGGAAGCGGGCCTTGTAGTCCATCTTCTTGGAGCCCTCGATCCAGTAGCCGAGATAGACGTAAGGCAATCCCTGCCGCCGGGCGCGGGCAATGTGGTCGAGGATCATGAAGGTGCCCATCGAGCGGCTGACTTCGCCCGGCTCGAAGAACGAATAGACCATCGACAGGCCGTCGCTGAGCACGTCGGTCAGCGCCACCGCGATCAACTCCTCGCCGCGGCCGGTGATGCCGCTGTCGGGACCGCGCTTGCGGTACTCGATGATACGGGTCTCGACGTGGCTGTCCTCGACCATCATGGCGTAGTCGAGCACGGTCATGTCGGCCATGCCGCCATGGCGGTGACGGGAATCGAGATAGGCGCGGAACACCGAATATTGCTCGGAGGTCGGCACCGCGCTGCGCTGCTCGCCGATGATGTCGGCGTTGCGCGCGATGACTTTGCGGAAGTTGCGGGAGGGGCGGAACTCGTTGGCGATCACCCGGACCGAGACGCAGGCGCGACACTGGTCGCAGGCGGGACGGTAGGCGATCGACTGGCTGCGACGAAAGCCGCCATGGGTCAGGAGGTCGTTGAGGTCACCGGCGCGCTCACCTACGAGGTGCGTAAACACCTTGCGCTCGTGCCGGCCCGGCAGATAGGGGCAGGGGGAGGGCGCCGTGAGGTAAAATTGTGGGGTGTCGCGCGAGTGCTGGGTCAAGGGACGTCGTGGGCCTCCAAAATGTGCATCAGCATCGCGCTACGAAAGCCCCCGGTCAATCGGTCTACTCGGCAGGTCAGATCGGACAGCATAGCGGGTCCAGGTTGATAGGTTCTTGATCCAGGTTGGTTGATCAGTAGGTCCTTGATCGAAAGGTCGCTGATCAGTAGGTCCTGGCGCCCTGGGGCACCGGCGCACGAACGGAATTGTTGATCACGACCGTTCCCAACAAGAAATCCTGCAGCAAGCGCCTGCGGCCGTTGAAGAGGCCGACCAGGACGACGAAAGGCGACAGGAACGAGACGGTCACCCAGAACAGCACGGCGTGGGTGGCCCCGAGCACGAAATAGCCGGGCGCGCCGTACCAGGTGCGCAACTCAAGATCCATCACGCGCATGCCGATCGTCGCGGACGACGGACCGCCGATGCAGGCGCCGTAATAGACGATGGCCCAGATCACGGAGGCCGGCCAGGCCAGCCAGAACAGCGCCCAGCCGATGCCGAGCGTGACCACGCCGAACACCGCGATGAAGAGGTAGCCGAGGATCACCGGCACCGAGATCACAACCATGTCGATCAGGAAGGCGAAGACCCGCCGCGTCGCAACGCCGCGGAACAGTTCCGGGTGCAGATAGGGATCGTAGGCATGTGGCTGCGCCCCACCGTCATTGCGCCAGGCATTGCCCGAGTCCGAGTACGACATGACCATTCTCCCGAGGGAAACTCCCGTGGCAGGACTCCCGTGGAAGGACATGGGAACAGGCCGTCCGCGTGCCAAGGGCGCCGAGATTAACAAGCCGAAATATTCCGGCGATTCGGGGGCGGCGGAGGCGGGAGGAAAGGACGCGGCGCCACACCCTCAGTGTCGTCCTGGCGAAAGCCAGGACCCATTACCCCAGGGACAAGCTTGGCGAAAACTGGAAGTTAGTACGTTCGCCGGTATCGATACCGCGTGCTCTCGCTAGATCACGCGGTATGGGTCCTGGCTTTCGCCAGGACGACGATTAGAGACAGGGGCGCTCGGCCTTCGCCGGGACGACCTTGGGGCCTACCCCTGCGTCCGCAGCTTCTCCGCCGCCTTCGGTGCGAAATAACTCAGCACACCGTCGGCGCCGGCGCGCTTGAAGGCGAGCAGGCTCTCCATCATGGCGCGGTCGCCGTCGAGCCAGCCGTTGTTGGCGGCGGCCGCGATCATCGCGTATTCGCCGGACACCTGATAGGCGAAGGTCGGCATCGCGAACGTGTCCTTCACGCGACGGACGACGTCGAGATAGGGCATGCCGGGCTTGACCATCACCATGTCGGCGCCCTCGGCGATGTCGAGCTCGACCTCGCGGAGCGCCTCGTCGGTGTTGGCGCTGTCCATCTGGTAAGTGCGCTTGTCACCGGTGAGCGTCTTGGCCGAGCCGATGGCGTCTCGGAACGGGCCGTAAAAGGCGGAGGCGTATTTTGCGGCATAGGCCATGATCTGCACGTCGAGCAGGCCGGTGCGATCCAGGCCCTCGCGGATCGCGGCAACGCGGCCGTCCATCATGTCGGAGGGCGCGATGATGTCGCAGCCGGCTTCGGCCTGCACCAGGGCCTGACGCACGAGCACAGCGACCGTCTCGTCGTTCAGGATCTTGCCGTCGGAGATCAGGCCGTCATGGCCGTGGCTGGTGAAGGGATCGAGCGCGACGTCGCAGAGAATGCCGATCTCCGGGAATTCCTTCTTGATCGCGCGCACCGCCTGGCAGACCAGATTGTTCGGGTTGGTGGCTTCCGAGCCCTCCTCGTCGCGCAGGGACGGATCGGTGTAGGGAAACAACGCGAGGCACGGGATGGTGAGCTTCATCGCCCGCTCGGCGTCGCGCACGGCCTGGTCGACACTGAGACGCTCGACACCCGGCATCGAGGCGATCTGCTCGCGCTTGTTGTTGCCGTCGATCAGAAACAGCGGCCAGATCAGATCGTCCGTCGTGAGCACGTTCTCGCGCACCATGCGCCGGGCCCATTCGGCCTTGCGGTTGCGGCGCGGGCGGACGGTCAGATCGAGGGCAGGGGAGGCCCCAGTGCCATCCCGGCGCGAGACCTCGCGCAACTCGATCGGACGTCCGTATTTGATCGCCATTACTTTTCCTCCGGCTGGAATTATTCTTATACCAGCTCGCATGGTTCCCGTCACCGCGGGTTGACCTGTCGCAAAAGATGGCAGCCGATTGATTTTGCGGGGCAAAGCAGCCAGAAGGGGGCATGTCCGAGATCTCCACCCGCGATGCGGCCCGCGACAGCACCAGGGATGCCGTCCGAGACAATGCCAGAGACAGCGCCATGTCGGTGGCGGCGATCTCGTCGGAGCGGGCTGAATCCGACGACAATGTCTGGACGCGCCGGCTCGTGCTGTTCCTGCGGGTGATGGCGCTGCTCTCGATCCTCAAGGGCCTCTATCATTGGGCGCAGGTGACGGGCTTCGTGGGCGGCGAGGACGAGGCCTTCGAGAACCAGTCGATGGCCTGGCAGGCCTCCACCATTTACTTCGCCGTGATCGAACTCGTTGCCGCGGTCGGGCTGTGGCTGGCGACGCCTTGGGGCGCCGTGGTGTGGCTGACGACCGTGGTGTCGATGGCGGTGATCGAGCTGATGTTCCCGGGCATCTACGGCGGCAGCCTGATCGTGGTCGGCGTCGAAGCCTTCATGCTGGCGGCCTATCTCGCGCTCGCCTGGATGGCCGCACGCGAACGACCGCCATAGCAAACTCTCTTGCCCCGACTCTGCGCTCGGCTTCGCTGTGCTGGTCCGGGACACGAGATTGTCGCGCTTGGTTGACGGTTGGTTGCGTAAAATTCGACGTAAGTTTTCGCTAACCAGCGTGTTCCGCCACAGCTCTTACGCGGCCGTTTCGAAACGGGGCGGGGCTGTTCTGGAATGCGACAATCGGGGCGGACGGAGGGTGAACAGGACCTTGCGAGAGTCAACAGACTGTTGCGAAAAGTGCTTGTGGGACAGGCTTAATCCGCAATTCACTGTCTTAAATTCATGATCTCTTTATTCTCTTATTTAAGCCGATCTTCAAACGAGCCCCTTAAGTTGCACCTATCAGACGGGACACAAGTTTCGTCGAATGAGTGTCGATAAAAACGACAACAGGGGAAGTGTCATGATGAAAGCCGTCGCAACTGCGGCAGATACCGCAGAGCGCGTCTCCGGCCAGCAGGGTTCGGTGCAGACGCTCTATCTGGAAGCTTTGACTCTGGTGGAGCGGCTGCATCGCCGGCTGCTCGACGTCATCAAGGACGAGTTCGATCGCCGCGGCCGTGCGGACATCAACTCGGTGCAGGCGCTGCTGCTCTACAACATCGGCGACAAGGAGCTGACCGCGGGCGAACTGCGCACGCGCGGTTATTACCTCGGCTCCAACGTTTCCTACAATCTGAAGAAGCTCGTCGAGCTCGGCTTCCTCGACCATCAGCGCTCGCGCGTCGATCGCCGCTCGGTGCGCATCCGCCTGACGCCGCAGGGCCAGGAAATCCGCCGCATCGTCGACTCGCTCTACCAGAAGCACGTCAAGACGGTCGAACAGGTCGGCGGCATCTCGGGCGAGGAGTTCTCGACCCTGAACAAATCGCTGCACCGCCTCGAGCGGTTCTGGACCGACCAAATCCTGTATCGTCTCTGAGTTCTTTTCGACGGGACAAGGCCAAGCCGGCCCGCAACAAGACCGGCAAGCCTCCCGAACGTGCCTGAGCTTCCCCAAGCGCGCCGGCCCGGCTGTGTCCGGACCGGTGCGTTTTTCCATTTCGCGGTTGCGAAAAAAATCCCCGACACCAGGGAACGAGTTCCCGGTTCGATGCTTATCTCCTCCGGATCGGAGGCTGACGATGCTGGTCGAGCGTGGCGTGGGGGTGATGAACGTGGAACTCGTGAGCGAGGCCTACGCCATCGCCGCGAACTATCTTCGCCGCTCCGGCGCGATCCGGGACACCCTCGTCACCGACGAGCGCCTGCTCGAGATCGTCATCAAGCTGCTCCAGCACGGCGAATTCAACAAGATCAGGCTGGCCAACAAGGCCATTGTCAGGTTCGAGGCGCAGTCCGAGGCCAAAGCGGTTGCCTGATCTCAACTCCCAAACGCGGCAAGAACCAGAGGGTGCCATGGAAGCTGCTATCGACCGGATCATGCATACCTACGATTTGCTCGCCAACCGCACGTCTGCGGCGAGCGCGGAGGCGCGGGAAAAGGTCACGAACTACATCACCACCTTGATGGAAGCCGGCGAGAAGGACACCCACAGGTTGACGGTTTGCGGCCTGACCTATCTGCGGCAGCTCGACGGCAGCGTGGATCCCGTGAAGGCGGGGTATACCGGGCTGTAGAGGCCGGCCCCTCGCACCCGCGCGGCCTTTCGAGCCCAAAGCGGACCTTTCGTGGACATGGACGCCGGATACCACCCCGTCGTCCAAATCCTCCAATCCCACCATATCTTGCATAAATCACAGGTCCGACCCGCAAACCCTTGGCCTGTTGCGGGCGATGTGGTAGATCGCGCTCGCCGCTTCCGATCGCCACACCAGACCCGCCCGTAGCCCGCCAAAAGGCTGCGGCGGTGGAGATATTCGCAAGATGACCTTCGCCAAAACCGCCTCCGCGCCCGATTCGTTTTTCACCGCCTCGCTCGAGCAGGCTGACCCGGAAATCGCAGCCGCCATCAAGGGAGAGCTCGGCCGCCAGCGCCACGAGGTCGAGCTGATCGCCTCCGAGAACATCGTCAGCCGTGCCGTGCTGGAAGCGCAGGGTTCGGTGATGACCAACAAATACGCGGAAGGCTATCCGGGCGCGCGCTACTACGGCGGTTGTGAGTGGGTTGACGTCGCCGAGAACCTCGCGATCGATCGTGCCAAGAAGCTGTTCGGCGCCAACTTCGCCAACGTGCAGCCGAGCTCCGGCAGCCAGATGAACCAGGCGGTGTTTCTGGCGCTGCTTCAGCCCGGCGACACCTTCATGGGCCTCGATCTCGCGGCCGGCGGCCATCTCACCCACGGCTCCCCGGTCAACATGAGCGGCAAGTGGTTCAAGGCCGCGCACTACACCGTGCGCCGCGAGGACCAGATCATCGACATGGACGCGGTCGCCAAGCAGGCCGAGGAGGTCAAGCCGAAGCTGATCGTGGCCGGCGGCTCGGCTTATTCGCGCGCCTGGGACTTCAAGCGCTTCCGCGAGATCGCGGACAGCGTCGGCGCGTATCTCCTGGTCGACATGGCGCACTTCGCCGGTCTCGTCGCCGGCGGCGTGCATGCCTCGCCCGTGCCTCACGCGCACATCACCACCACCACGACCCACAAGTCGCTGCGCGGTCCGCGTGGCGGCCTGATGCTGTGGAATGATGAGGCGCTGACCAAGAAATTCAACTCGGCGATCTTCCCGGGCCTGCAGGGCGGCCCACTGATGCATGTAATCGCGGCCAAGGCGGTCGCCTTCGCCGAGGCGCTGCGGCCGGACTTCAAGGTCTATGCCAAGAACGTCGTCGAGAACGCCAAGGCTCTGGCGGAGGCGATGAAGGGCCACGGGTTCGACATTGTCTCGGGCGGCACCGATAATCATCTGATGCTGGTTGACCTCCGGCCGAAGGGCCTGAAGGGCAACGCCTCGGAGAAGGCGCTGGTTCGCGCCGCCATCACTTGCAACAAGAACGGCATTCCGTTCGATCCCGAGTCACCGTTCGTCACCTCCGGTATTCGTCTGGGCACGCCGGCTGCGACCACCCGCGGCTTTGGTGTCGCTGAATTCCAGCAGGTCGGCGGCATGATCGCCGAAGTCCTCAACGCGATCGCGCAGTCCGACGACGGCAAGGCGCCGCTGGTGGAAGCCGCGATCAAGGAACGGGTCAAGGTGCTCACCGACCGTTTCCCGATCTATCAGTAAGGCTCAAGAAAAACCGGTCAAGGTCAACGGATGCGCTGCCCGAACTGCAACAGTCTCGATACGCAGGTGAAGGACTCGCGTCCGACCGAGGACTCTTCCGTGATACGCAGGCGGCGCGTGTGCGTCGCCTGCAATTTCCGCTTCACCACCTTCGAGCGCGTGCAGCTGCGCGAGCTCACGGTGATCAAGCGCAACGGCCGCCGCGTGCCGTTTGACCGCGACAAGCTGATGCGCTCGGTGTCGATCAGCTTGCGCAAGCGGCAGGTCGAGCCGGAACGGGTGGAGAAGATGGTCTCCACCATCGTGCGCGAGCTCGAGACGGGGGGCGAGGCTGAAATCTCCTCGGAGGTGATCGGCGAGACCGTGATGGAGCATCTGCGCACGCTCGACGACGTCGCCTATGTCCGCTTCGCCTCGGTCTACCGCAATTTCCGCGAGGCCAAGGATTTCGCCGACGTGCTCGGCGAGCTCTCCGGCGAGGAGGAAGCGCGGCTCGCCGCGATCCGCAAATGATCTTCCGCATCCTGGAGGATCAATTCGCGCAGAAGGCGCGCGAGTCCAGGGATGCCGACCGGCGCTTCATGGAGCTTGCGCTGGCGCTCGGCCGGCGCGGGCAGGGAAGTACCTGGCCCAATCCCGCCGTCGGCGCCGTCATCGTCAAGGACGGCGTGATCGTCGGCCGCGGTTGGACCCAACCTGGCGGACGGCCGCATGGCGAGCCTGAAGCGCTGCGGCGCGCAGGCGAGGCCGCGCGAGGCGCCACGCTCTACGTCACGCTGGAGCCGTGCTCGCATTTCGGCAAGTCGCCACCGTGCGCGGACGCCGTGATCGCCGCCGGCATCAAACGCGTGGTGGCCGCGATCGAGGATCCCAATCCGGAAGTCGCCGGTCAGGGCCACGCACGCCTGCGCGCCGCCGGCATCATGGTGGATGTGGGTCTGTGCGCGCGCGAAGCCGCCTTCGATCACGCCGGGCATTTCCGTCGCATCAGGGATCGCCGCCCGCATGTGATCCTGAAGCTCGCGGTCTCGCCCGACGGCAAGATCGGCGCGGCCGGCGGCAAGCCGGTCGCGATCACCGGCGAGGCGGCGCGCAACCGGGTGCATCTCCTCCGCGCGCAAAGCGACGCCATCCTAGTCGGCATCGGCACCGTGCTGGCGGACGATCCGCAGCTCGACTGCCGCCTGCCGGGCATGGCGGTGCGCTCGCCGGTGCGGGTGGTGCTCGACCAGAATCTGCGTATTCCCGGCGCAAGCAGGCTCGTGGGCTCCGCGCGCGAGATTCCGCTATGGGTGGTGGGTTCTGAACTCGCGGAGGCCGCGGCCGCCACGCGGCTCGGTGCGGCCGGTGCGCAGGTGATCCGCGTGCCGCCCGGCAATGCCTCGGGACTCGATCTTGCGGCCGTGCTGCATGCATTGGCCGGCAAGGGCATCACGCGGCTGATGATCGAGGGCGGCAGCCGCGTCGCGGCGTCCTTCATCGCCGCGGACCTCGTTGACGAGATCTGGCTGTTCCACGGCGCGGAAGCGGTGGGCGCCGACGGGGTGGATGCGCTCGCTGCATTGCCCCTGTCGAAAATCACGCAGTCGCAGGCCTACAAGGTTCATGCTAGCGAGACCTTCGATCAGGATACTCTCACCATCTACGAGCGCGCGTGATGTTCACCGGCATTGTCACCGATATCGGCGAGATCGTCGGCTTCACGCCGACGGCGCAGGGCCAGTTGCACCGGCTGCGCATCGCCTGCCGCTACGAGCAGACCACCATTGCGGACGGCGCCTCGATCGCCTGCAACGGCGTCTGCCTGACGGTGGTTGCTTCCGGCGTCGAAGGCGGCAAGGACTCTGCTCAAAGGACCTGGTTCGACGTCGATGCCGCGGCCGAGACGTTGGCGCTGACGACCGCAAAGCATTGGAGGGTCGGCACCAGGCTCAATCTCGAGCGTGCGCTCAAGATCGGCGACGAGCTTGGCGGGCATATCGTCGCCGGCCATGCCGATGGCATCGCGACCCTCGTCAGCCGCGAGGACCTGCCCGACATGGCGCGGTTCGAGCTCTCCACGACGCGGGAGCTGGCGCGGTTCATCGCGACCAAGGGCTCGATCACGCTCGACGGCGTCTCGCTGACGGTTAATACGGTGAAGGACGTGACCTTTTCGGTGCTGATCATCCCGCACACCCTGACGGTCACGACGATCGGCGGCTGGAAGGCGGGAGATGAGGTCAATATCGAGGTCGATCTGATGGCCCGCTACGCGGCGCGGCTGACGGAAATGAAGTGACGGCGTCTTTAAACTTGGCTTACCCGCTGGTGGCGACTACATAGCGCCAACCCCTGTGGAACGGATTTGACGATGGCAGACGCGCGGCGCGCACCCCTGAAGGACCAGACCGACGTTTCCGGCGCACGCGCGCTGATCGTCGAGGCGCGGTTCTATGACGATCTCCAGGACGCGATGCTCGAAGGCGCGGTGGCCGAGCTGAAGGCGGCCGGTCTGACCCACGACGTCATCACGGTTCCCGGTGCACTGGAGATTCCTGCGGCGATCGCCATCGCGGTTGACGCCGCGGCGACCAATGGCAAGCCCTATGATGCCGCGATCGCGCTCGGCTGCGTGATCCGTGGCGACACCATCCATTTCGAGATCGTCTCGCAGGAATCCTCGCGCGCGCTGATGGACCTGGCGGTGGCGCGAAAGCTGCCGCTCGGCAACGGCATCCTCACCGTCAACACCGAGGCGCAGGCCTGGGCGCGGGCGCGCGCCAGCGAGCTGAACAAGGGCGGCGATGCCGCGCGGGCCGCGATTGCGATGCTGCGCATAAAGCGCCGGCTGGCGCGGGCTTGATCATGGCCGATAACAACAAGAAGCCGCCGGCCGGCACGGAGAAGAAGGCGAACCGGCGCGGTGCGGCGCGGCTCGCAGCCGTGCAGGCGCTGTACCAGATGGATATCGGCGGTGCCGGCATCAACGACATTTTTGCCGAGTTCGAGAGCCACTGGCTCGGCAACGAGGTCGAGGGCGACACATATCTCCCGGCGGAAGCGGCGTTCTTCCGCGACGTCGTCTCCGGCGTCGTGCGCGACCAGAAGAAACTCGATCCGCTGATCGACGAGGCGCTGTCGAAGGGCTGGCCATTGAAGCGCATCGAAGCGATCCTGCGCGCGGTGCTGCGGGCAGGGGCCTACGAATTGGAACACCGCAAGGACGTGCCGGGCCGCGTCGTCGTGTCCGAATATGTCGACGTCGCCAATGCCTTCGTCGACCGCGAGGAGACCGGCATGGTCAACGCGGTGCTCGACCAGATCGGCCGCCAGTTTCGCGGTGACGAGTTCGGGCGGGGGTGAATTGAGGCGCAGGGCGGTGAATTGATGCGATGTGGCTGCCCCATATTCCGCCGTCATCACCCGCGAAGGCGGGTGATCCAGTACGCCGCGGCCTATCGATGTCACACGATCGTCTCTGGAATACTGGATCGCCCGGTCAAGCCCGGCGATGACAGCGAAGTGTGTGGCTGACGCTGATGACAAACCCGCACAATCCCTCCGCCGAAGACTCCCTCATCGCGCGCTATTTCAAGCCGCTGGCGACTGATCCCGGCGCCTTGGGGCTGGTGGACGATGCCGCCATCCTGCAGGCGCTCGGCAGCGACATCGTCGTCACCACCGACGCGGTGGTCGAGGGCGTGCATTATCTTGCCACCGATCCTCCCGATACCATCGCGCGCAAGGCGCTGCGGGTGAACCTGTCCGATCTCGCCGCCAAGGGGGCCGTGCCGGCCGGCTTCGTGCTGACATTGGCGCTGCGCAGCAAGGGAGACGCTTGGCTCAGGCCGTTCGCGGACGCGCTCGGCGAGGATGCGAAAACCTTCGTCTGTCCGCTGCTCGGCGGCGACACGGTGTCGACGCCGGGGCCGCAGATGATCTCGATTACCGCCTTTGGCCGCGTGCCGCAGGGGCGGATGGTCGGCCGCACCGGCGCCCAACCGGGCGACCGTATCCTGGTGACGGGGACGATCGGCGACGCCGCGCTTGGCCTTGACGTGCTCAAGGGCGGCGGGGTCGCGAATGCGCTGGCCTCCGATCCACACGCGCGCGAGACGCTGATCTCGCGCTATCGCGTGCCGCAGCCGCGCAATGCTCTCGCGCAGTCCGTGCGTGACCATGCGACGGCTGCGATGGATGTCTCCGACGGCCTTGCTGGAGATCTGACCAAGCTCTGTGCGGCATCAGGCGTCTCGGCCACGATCGACGTGACGAGCGTGCCGCTCTCGGCCGCTGCCGCCGGCCTGATCGCAGGCAAGGTCGTTTCCGTCGAGACGCTGCTGGCCGGAGGGGACGATTACGAGGTGCTGTGCACCGCTCCGCCAGCGCAAGCCAACGCGCTGATTGCCTTGGGGCGTGCGGCAGGCCTTGCCGTCACGGCCATCGGCACGATCGTCGCGGGCCATGAGCGGCCGCGCTTCCTGGACGGGCAGGGCCAGGAGCTGGTCTTGAAGCGGCTCTCCTACAGCCACTTCTAGGAATTGCTCCAAACCGGCGTCCCGGCTGCCAAGACAGGCTAAATACCTGCCGAGATCGGCTTTTCGCCCTTATCTGGCGTTGCACCCTCAATTTGATTTTGGCAAGGTCGTGACCGACTAAGGCCGCGCCTTCGGGCAAGGAGCGGCCTTCTTCAAAATCAAGGCGCCGCACCGCACGACGGAAAACAAAAGGCGCCGGGGGTACGTTCATCAAGGATCTGAGGCAAAAAATCACATGACAGCATTATGGTTGATTGTGCTCTGCGGAGTGCTTTCCGTCGTCTACGCGATCTGGGCGACGTCTTCGGTGTTGAGCGCGGATGCGGGGACTCCGCGCATGCAGGAAATCGCGGCAGCGGTGCGCGAAGGCGCCCAGGCCTACCTGCGGCGTCAATACACCACGATCGGGATGGTCGGCATCGTCATCTTCGTGCTGCTTGCCTATTTCCTGGGACTCTACGTCGCGATCGGTTTTGCCATCGGCGCGATCCTGTCGGGGGCGGCCGGCTTCATCGGCATGAACGTCTCGGTCCGCGCCAATGTGCGCACCGCCCAGGCGGCGACCACGTCGCTCGCGGGTGGTCTCGAGCTCGCCTTCAAGGCGGGCGCCATCACCGGCATGCTGGTGGCGGGTCTCGCGCTGCTTGGCGTGACCCTCTATTTCGGCTTCCTGGTCCATTCGCTGAAGCTTGCGCCTGACAGCCGCGTCGTCATCGACGCCATGGTGGCGCTCGGCTTCGGCGCCTCGCTGATCTCGATCTTCGCTCGTCTCGGCGGCGGCATCTTCACCAAGGGTGCGGACGTCGGCGGCGACCTCGTCGGCAAGGTCGAGGCCGGCATCCCCGAGGACGATCCGCGCAACCCGGCCACCATCGCCGACAACGTGGGCGACAATGTCGGCGACTGCGCCGGCATGGCCGCCGACCTGTTCGAAACCTATGCGGTGACCGCGGTCGCCACCATGGTCCTGGCGGCGATCTTCTTCGCCAAGACGCCGATCCTCGCCGACATGATGACGTTGCCGCTCGCCATCGGCGGCATCTGCATCATCACCTCGATTATCGGCACCTTCTTCGTGAAGCTCGGGCCGAGCCAGTCGATCATGGGCGCGCTTTACAAGGGTCTGATCGCAACCGGCGTCCTCTCGCTGGTCGGCATCGCCGGTGTGATCCATTACCTGATCGGCTTCGGCAAGCTCGCCGGCGTCGACTATACCGGCATGGCGCTGTTCGAGTGCGGCGTGGTCGGCCTTGCCGTCACCGCGCTGATCATCTGGATCACCGAATACTACACCGGCACCGACTATCGTCCGGTGAAGTCGATCGCCCAGGCCTCGGTGACCGGCCACGGCACCAACGTGATCCAGGGCCTCGCCATCTCGATGGAAGCGACCGCGCTGCCCGCGATCGTCATCATCGCCGGCATCCTGGTCACCCACAGCCTCGCCGGCCTGTTCGGCATCGCGATCGCGACCGCCACGATGCTGGCGCTCGCCGGCATGGTCGTCGCGCTCGACGCGTTCGGTCCGGTGACCGACAACGCCGGCGGTATTGCCGAGATGGCAGGCCTGCCGAAGGAGGTTCGCAAGTCGACCGACGCGCTCGATGCAGTCGGCAACACCACCAAGGCGGTGACCAAGGGCTACGCGATCGGCTCCGCCGGTCTCGGCGCCCTGGTGCTGTTCGCGGCCTACAACGAGGATCTCAAGTTCTTCATTGCGGACTCCGCGCACCACGCCTACTTCGCCGGCGTCAAACCGGACTTCTCGCTCAACAATCCCTACGTCGTGGTAGGCCTGTTGTTCGGCGGTCTCTTGCCGTATCTGTTCGGCGCGATGGGCATGACCGCCGTGGGCCGCGCGGCGAGCGCGATCGTCGAGGAGGTCCGCCGACAATTCCGCGAGAAGCCGGGCATTATGCAAGGCACCGACAAGCCGGATTACGGCAAGGCAGTCGACCTTTTGACCAAGGCGGCGATCAAGGAAATGATCATCCCCTCGCTGCTTCCGGTGCTGTCACCGATCTTCGTCTACTTCGTGATCTATGCGATCGCGGGGGGCGGGGCGGCCGGCAAGTCGGCGGCGTTCTCGGCCGTGGGCGCGATGCTGCTCGGCGTGATCGTGACAGGCCTGTTCGTCGCGATCTCCATGACCTCGGGCGGCGGCGCCTGGGACAACGCCAAGAAGTACATCGAGGACGGTCATTTCGGTGGCAAGGGCAGTGACGCCCACAAGGCGGCCGTGACCGGCGACACCGTCGGCGATCCCTACAAGGACACAGCCGGCCCGGCGGTGAACCCGATGATCAAGATCACCAACATCGTGGCGTTGCTGCTGCTGGCAGTCCTGGCGCACTGAGATAGACGTTGCTGAACGAAGACCCCGCGGCGCAGGCCTGCGGGGTCTTTCTTTGCGTGTGTGCTGCCGGAGGCCGGCGCATCATCTGAACATGAAACCCGCCCGGCGGGACGCGGAACGCAACAATCCGGTCATCAGAGCGATCCATCGATGCCGAGGGCGTAAGCCGCCCGAAAATGTGCACCCTACGCGTGCGCACATTTAGGGTTGCTTAACCGGCCGAGTTCTAGAAATACGAGAGACTGTCAGCGGCATCTTAGGGAGCTCCGCAGCACGCGTGTGGTGCTCCGCGCGCGGCGCGCTCTCGACATGCTCAGGGTTCGCTGCCTGCCGTCCGCGAGAGGGAGGTTCCGTTGCCTGCACGGCCTGTGAACGAGATTGAGCGGGCATTGATGGCGCATCCGGGCGTGGCGGATGCTTTCCTCAGCGCCGAGCCTGGCCACGGCGGTCAGTCCGAGGTCGCTTTCGTCGCAATTGACCCCGATCATCTGAGCGCCGGCAAGGCGAAGCGTCTCCAGGCCGAGTCGGATCGCAGAGTTGCGCAATGGCGTCGCGCTTTCGATCAAGCATATCGCCATGACGCCGACGGTGTTGTGCCGTCATTCGTCGGTTGGACCAGCAACTTCACCAACAGGCCCATTCCCGAACCCGATATGGTCGATTGGCTCGATCATACGATCCTGCAAATTCGTGCTCTTGGCGCAAGGCGGGTGTTGGAGATCGGGTGCGGCGTCGGCTTGCTCGTCGAAAAGCTTGCGCCCGGCTGTGACGTATATTGCGGGACCGACCTCTCGCCGGTGGCCGTTCAGCGGCTGCGTGCGTTCGCGCAGTCGAAGCCCGAGCTTCGGCATGTCGAGTTTCTAGAGCGGGAAGCCGCCGATTTGAGCGGCTTGCCGCTGAATTCGTTCGATGCAGTGGTGCTCAATTCCGTCGTGCAATACTTTCCCGGCATCGAATACCTGCACTTAGTCTTGGAGCAAGCCGCAGGCCTGGTGGCTCCTGGGGGGCACATCCTCGTCGGCGACGTTCGTAACCTCGAGCTCCTGCCGGTCTTCCATCGCGAAGTTCAATCCGCGAAAGTTTCGGGAGCCACGGATGCCGCGCTCGCGCGAAAGATCTTCCTGTCGATCGCCCAGGAGCGCGAGTTGGTGATCGACCCCCGCTACTTTCAGGGTATTTTCGGATCCATCCCGCGGATATCGGGTGCGGAAATCCTGCTCAAGCGCGGATCAAGCTACGAACTGACCCGCTATCGCTACGACGTGGTGCTGCGTGTCGATGGCGAAGCTGCTTCAGCTGACAGCGAGAACAGCAGCCTCGTGCCGGACATGAAGCAAGGGGAAAGTGAGGGCAGGCCGCTGGCGACCGATCCGATGGCCGCCGCGTTCCTTCAGCATCTCGGCATGGAGCTGGGGGACGTGTTGCAGGCCCAGTTTCCGGAGGCGAAATTGCCGGCGGCCGTGATCGCGCTCAACCAGCGAGATTTTGCCGAGATCGTACAGGCCTCGTCGAACGCGCCGGGCGATCGCGGCGACAATGAATTGGTCGAGGCGTCGGTATGACCGCCCATAATCTGGCGCTGCATTTCGAAGAGACCGTTGCGTCCTCGCCGGACGCCGTCGCCCTGTTGTGCGAAGGCGACAGCTTTGCCTTTTCGGAGCTCAACCGGTTGGCAAACCGGTTGGCGCGTTGGTTGACATCGCGGGGCGTCAACAAGGGCGCCGTGGTGTGCCTTGAATTGCCGAAAATCGCCGAGGCCTATGCGCTCGCGATCGCCTGCATCAAGATCGGAGCACCCTATGTCTTCCTCGATCCTGCGGCCCCCGAGGAACGTGCCCGGCTGATGCTGGAGCGATGCCGGCCCGCGCTGATCGTCAGCGTGCGCGAGGGAGCTGGGCCGCGGACATTGATCGGCGATGCAATTGCCCGGGCTGCCTTGCATCATGCCCTGTCGCAGCTTGAAGACGACAATCTGCCGCTGACATCCCTGATCACCGGGGCCGATCCGGCCTATGTCATGTTCACCTCGGGATCGACGGGCGAACCGAAGGGCGTGGTCATCCCCCATCAAGGGGTGCTTCACCTGATCGCCTGGGCGAAGAGCGATCTTGGAATTGGACCCGGTGACCGGCTGACGAATGTCAACCCGATCTATTTCGACAATTCGGTCTTCGACATCTATGCCGGCTTCCTGAACGGAGCGGCGGTCGTCGCGCTGGACGCGCAGAAGGGGCGGCCCCCTGCAGAGCTGGTGTCGGAGATCACCAAGCATCAGTGCACGTTCTTCTTCGCCGTGCCGACCCTCTTCATGTTCCTGGACTCCATGCACCTTCTGAGCCCGAATTGGCTGCCGAGCGTCAGCCGGTTCATGTTCGGCGGTGAAGGGTTTCCGCTGGCCCGGCTTCGTCGGTTCCACGACGCGTTTGCCGGCACGGCGAAGCTGATCAATTGCTACGGCCCGACCGAGACGAGCTGCATTTGCAGCGGTTTCGAGATCGTCGAATCCGTTTTTGAGACCAAGGACGGGTTGGCGCCACTGGGGCGGCTCAATCCCAATTTCAGCTACCGGATCCTGGACGAAGAGATGAAGCCGGCGCTTGCGGGCACTGCCGGCGAGTTGTGGCTGGGAGGCCCTGGGGTAGGGCTCGGCTACATCAACAACCCGCAAGAGACCGCCCGCCGTTTCTGTCAGGACCCTCTGATCGACGGCTATCGGTCGATCCTCTATCGGAGCGGCGACCTCGTGGAGGCCGACCTTGAAACCGGCGTCCTGCGTTTCCGCGGTCGCGCGGATAATCAGGTCAAGCTTCGGGGGTATCGGGTCGAGCTGGAGGAGATCGACCACGCGCTGATGGCGTGCAGGGGAATAACCCGTGCGCTCGCCGTGGTGCAGCACGACGCCAGTGGCGCCAGTCGGCTGCTGGCCGCGTATTCGGGTGCAAGAATGGCGGAAAGCGATCTGCGCCAGCACTGCACTGCGCACCTTCCCGCCTACATGGTGCCGGGCCGGTTCATCTGGATGGAAGACATTCCCGTCAATGCCAATGGCAAGGCGGACCGGCGCTCGGTAGCGTCACTGCTCGGCGAAGCTGTTGCAAGGGCCTCGTAGATGCAACAGCTCGTAGTAATCGCGCGCGTTGTCCGATGAGTGTTGAAAGCCAGCCCTACGGCTACGCGCCATCGGGTCTTCCTGCGAAGCCGTCGTGGCGGTTGATCCCCAAGATCGATCGGGACCCGAGGCTCGTGGCGGGGGTCCAGGACATCGGTGGCCGCGTGCTGCTCTGCTGCGCGGTCGGACTGCTCGCGGTTTTGTTTCGGCAGATAGGTATCGATTTTTCAGCGGCGGGACTCGCGCTGGTGTGCGCCTATGCCGGCCGGTACCGGCGCGTCCTGATCCTGCTCGCAACCTTGTTGCTGCTCTATCACAGCGGCTTCCTGATCGACCGCGGTTTTCTCGAACGGCTGACGATCGACGAAGGCGTCGGCGACCGGATCCATCAGCCGCTGCTGGAAGCGGTCATGCTGGTCGTCGTGTTTGCGCTGTTCGCGGGCCTGCTGATCATGCAGGGGCCAGGGACGGTGGTCTTCCGCCGCCCGACGCTCAGCCTGTTGCTGGCGTTCCTGGCACTCGTCGCGCTGACGCAGGCCACGATGATGGCCGGCCTGCCGCGTGTTCTGCTGTGGTCGTTTCTGATGACGTTCCAGCCCTATTTGTGGTTTCTTGCCTATGGTTTGGCCGATGCGGGCAGGAAGCGATCTCCGGTGTGGCGGCACCTGAGCGTTTTCCACCCCTTCTGGGGATCGTCGCTGACGCCGTTCGGGAAGGGGCTGTCTTATCTCGACCGCTTCGAGGCCAAGACACCCGAGGAGCTTGCAGTGACGCAGCTCAAGGGCGTCAAGCTTGCGGTCTGGATCCTTGTGCTCGCCATCGTCAGAGTCTGTCTCGTCGAGATCGTCCACGGGCGTTTGCAGCTTCCAATGTTCGACGACAACCTGCTGCAATATCTCGTGGGCCATCCCTGGCCGCGTTTCGTCGGATGGGCGAGCCTCGTCAGCTTCTTCGTCGAGGACTTGCTGAGCATGACCGTGTTCGGCGGCGTCATCATCGCCACGGCGCGACTTGCCGGCTTTCGCCTGCTGCGCAACACCTACCGGCCTCTGGAGTCAACGACGCTCGCGGAATTCTGGAATCGCTACTATTTCTATTACAAAGAACTGCTCGTCGACCATTTCTTCTACCCCACCTTTGTTCGCTGCCTCCGCGGCCATCGCCGGCTTCGCATGTTCTTCGCCACCTTTGCCGCGGCCTGTGTCGGCAATTTGCTGTTTCACTTCATCCGAGATATTCATTTCGTCGGCGAAATGGGCCTTTGGCGGGCCGTGGTCGGTCAGCAATCGCACGCGTTCTACACGTTTGTCCTGGCCATCAGCGTCGGGCTCTCGCAGATGCGCCGCGCCCCACAACTGGCGCCGCGAGGATGGCTGCGTGGCCGCTTGCTGCCTTGCCTGTGGGTGTCGAGCTTCTTTTGTCTCATTCACGTCTTCGATGCGCCGCTCGACCGCGAGCATTCGCTCGGGCAACGCGCCGAATTCCTGTTCTATCTCCTGGGAGTCTCGACATGACCACGAATGAAGTCAGATCGCAGATGCGACGCTACATCGTGCAGCGGCTGCTGATGAAGGGCGACAGCGCGCCGCTTGGTGACGATGATCTGCTGTTCACCAGCGGCCGCCTCGATTCGCTCGACGCGGTCGAGCTGATCATGAGCATTGAGACCGACCACGGGATCAACTTCTCCGACATCGGCTTCGATTTGACGCGCCTGGACTCGATTTCGGCGATTGCCGCTTTGGTGGGACAGCCGTCGGCCGAGCTTGCGTAGCAACCGATGTGTCGCCACGCGCTCACCGCGAAAGCGCGGCCCGGCGCTGCATGTTGGGCCGCGTCCGCGGATGCGAAAGCTACTGCACGTCCATCTGCAGCCCTTCCTTCTGGATGATGCCGGCGAACTTCTTCGTCTCGGCGTCCACGAAGGCGGCAAACTGGTCGGGCGTGCCGTAGTCGGCGCGGGCCCCCATGGCCAGGATGTTCTTCTTGATGTCGTCGCGCTCGAGCATCGCCTTCACTTGAAGGTTGAGCGCTTCGAGAACGGCGGGCTGCACACCCTTCGGCAGGAACACCGAGAACCACGACGAGACGTCGAAAGCCGCAAGCTCCGGCGCGCTCTCGCGCATGGTCGGTAGGTTCGGCGCGAGGTCGCTGCGCTCCGTCGTGGTGACGCAGAGGCCGGTGAGGGTGCCGTTCTGTACCTGCGGCAGGCTCGGATAGAGGTTGTCGAACAGGATCTGGATGTCGCCGGCGAGCGCCGCCTGGAGCGCGGGACCGGCGCCGCGGAACGGGATGTGCGTCATCTTCAGCCCGGTGAGCTGCAGGAACCAGGCGCCGGTGAGGTGAGGGCTCTGGCCGACGCCTGAGGAGGCGTAGCTGAGCTTGTCCGGATTGGCCTTGAGATAGGCGACCAGCTCGGCGATCGACTTGATGCCGGTCTTGGGATGCGCCGAGACGATGTTCGGGATCCGGATCATGTTGGAGACCGGCTGGAGCTGGTCCGGCTTGTAGGTGAGGTTCTTGAAAATGCTGTAGGCGATCGCGTTCGGGCCGGGATTGCCGATCAGGATGGTGTGGCCGTCCGGCTTGGCGCGGACCACCTCGGCCGTGCCGATCGTACCGCCGCCGCCGGACCGGTTTTCCACCACGGCCGATTGGCCCCAGGCGGCCTGCAGATGCGCCGCCAGAAGCCGACCCATCACGTCGGTCGAACCGCCGGCGGCAGCCGGCACGACGAGGCGGACGTTTTCGGTCGGCTTCCAGTCCGCCAAGCTCGATCGCGGCAGGATCGCTGCGGCCGAGATAGCGGCAGCGCCAGTGAGCACGCGACGGCGGGACAGCAATTGATTGGGCACGAATCCACTCCCTGCATCTTATTTTGCAGGAGCGTATGGAAGCGTATGCGCAACGGCAAGCCGCACGAAGCCGCAGGCTGAAGGCTCAGTTAAAGCTGAGCAGCTTGAAGATCGGCGTGAGGTAGCTCATCTCCTGGCCCGAGGTCGGCGTCGTCCGGCTGATGAAATCGAAGATCTTGCCGTCCTGGAGACCGTAATTCGCAAGCCGGCGCACACGCCGGTTCTTGTCGAAATAGACCGCGATGACGCGCTGGTCGACCACCCTCTGGTTCATGAAGGCGACAATGCGCTCGGAGCGCTGGGAGATGTAATAGAACACCTCGCCGTCGAGGGTTGCGACGGTGGAGGGGGTGCCCATCACGATCAGCACCTGGTCCTGGCTCGCACCGATCGGGATCTGCTCCAGTGCGCCGGGCGGCAGGATGTAACCCTTCTGGAACTGCTCGCCGGTGCAGCCCGCAAGCGCGGCGCCAACCAGGGCCGCGGCCGCGAACAGGCGCAAGCCGCGCCAACGTGCAAGAAGGCCGCGCGGCTTGTCTGCACGCAGGCTGGTCTGGTTCGTTATCGTCATAGCGGAACTGATTCCGTCCCCTTGCGTCGCGCGAGGCGCTGAAGTACCGGGCGGAGGCTCTGAATGCAACACGCGCGCGCCCGCTTGCGGAAACCACAATGCTTTGGCCGTTCAATCACTTCAGGAAACCCCGCCTAGCCTCGCCGGGCACCATTGAAGCCATCTATGGCATGATCGTGACGCAGGCGCGAGAACCCATATTTTACCGCGACTTGGGCGTGCCGGATACCGTTAACGGGCGTTTCGATCTGTTGCTGCTGCACCTCTGGCTGCTGCTGCGCCGCCTGCGCACGGTCCAGAGCGCCACCGAGCTGTCGCAGGCGCTGTTCGACCGCTTCTGCGAGGACATGGACGACAATCTGCGCGAGATGGGGATAGGCGACCAGACCGTGCCGAAGCGGATGCGGGCCTTCGGCGAGGCGTTTTATGGCCGGGTCCAGGCCTACGATCAGGCCATGGAAGGCGGCGGCGAGGCGCTGGCATCCGCGATCTGCAAGAATATCTTGAACGGGGCCGGCATGGACCAGGCGCAGCAGCTCGCGGCCTATGCCAGGGCGGCCGAGGCCAACCTCGCCCAGACCGGCGAGGCCGCACTGCTGGGTGCGTCCTTCAAGTTTCCTCCAGCGCTTCCTGAGGATGTCACGCCATGACCCGACCGATACCAGCATCCGGGCCCGATCCCTGGCGGGTGCCCGTCATCGTTGCACAGATCCCGGATACCGGCCTGCATCGCAAGCTCGAGGCCTCGGCCGCCGAGCGACAGGCTATGGCTGAGACGGCAGGCTTGCGCGAGGTTGTCTCGGTCCAGGCCGATTTCGATGTCGTGCCGAAAAGCGGCAACCGGATCCAGGTCACGGGGCACGTTCGCGCCCGGATCGGCCAGACCTGTGTGGTCACGCTTGATCCGATGGAGAGCGACATCGACGAGGAGGTGGACCTGATATTCGCCCCCGAGGCCGAGGTCCGCCGCTTGGCCGACCTGATGGAGGAGGGGCACGACGATCAGGAGCAGGTCGCCGACCCGCCGGAGGCGATCGTCAATGGCATCATCGACCTTGGGAGACTTGCCACCGATGCCCTGTTCCTGGCGGTCGATCCCTATCCGCGCAAGCCGGGGGTCGTGTTTGAGCCCGAGATTATCGCCCGGGATCCGGAGGACCACCCCTTTGCGGTCCTGAAGGCACTTCAGGACGGGAAGAAAGACAAATAGGTGCCACCTTCTCCAGAGGACCGCTTCGGGACGGGGCGAGATGTTTGCGGCGGTGGTTTGAAAAGCTCGATTATCCGTTTGATTTTGATGTACTTCTTGTGAATTAGTCCGTCCGCAGCCCGATGCTCCCGAATGCAAAAGGCTGGGGGCAAGAGGTTGTTTCGGGATAACAAAACGCTATTGTCGCGCCCCGGTCCGGGTGCGGCGTGGCGCTTGACCGACCGCCATGTTCGTGGCGAACCCATTTGCGGCCCCGCTCGTTCAAGACCGCACCAGACCCAGGTTTCCAGGACTTTTATGCCAAGCAAGGTTCGCATCGCGCTTGACGCCATGGGGGGCGACGCCGGCGCCGCGGTGGTCATCCCAGGCGCCGCCATCTCGCTCCAAAGGCATCGCGAGATCGAATTCCTGCTGATCGGGGACCGCGCCAAGATCGAACCCGAGCTCGACCGCCACCCCGCGCTGAAGGCGGCCTCGAAGATCATCCACACCGATGTCGCGGTCAGCGGCGAGGAAAAGCCGAGCCAGGCGCTGCGGCGCGGCCGCAGGACCTCGTCCATGTGGCTTGCCATCGATGCGGTGAAAAAGGGCGAGGCGGATGTTGCGGTCTCCGCCGGGAATACCGGGGCGCTGATGGCGATGTCGCGCTTCCACCTGCGCACGCTGCCGGGCATCGACCGTCCGGCCATTGCCGGCATGTGGCCGACCAGGCGCGGCGATTCCGTCGTCCTCGACCTCGGCGCCAGCATCGGCGGCGATACGCATCATCTGGTGTCGCTCGCCATCATGGGCGCGGCGATGGCCAGCGTGTTGTTCAACAAAAAGCGTCCCACGGTCGGCCTGCTGAATATCGGGGTCGAGGAGATCAAGGGGCATGAGGAGATTCGCGAGGCCGGCGAAATCCTGCGCGCCAGGAACCTGCCCGAGCTCGACTATCTCGGGTTCGTGGAGGGCGACGGCATCGGCAAGGGGGTGGCGGATGTCATCGTCACCGAGGGCTACAGCGGCAACATCGCGCTGAAGGCCGCGGAGGGAACCGCGCGGCAGATGGCGGAATTGCTCCGGGACGAGATGAAGCGGGGCTGGCTGTCAAAGCTCGGCTATCTCTTTGCGCGCAACGCCTTCCAGGCCCTGCGCAACAAGATGGATCCGAACAAATCCAACGGCGGCGTGTTGCTGGGGTTGAACGGGATCGTGGTCAAGAGCCATGGCGGAATCGCTGCCGAAGGCTTTGCCTATGCGATCGATGTTGGCTATGAGATGGTCAAATTCGATCTCCTCAACAAGATCAATCAGATGCTCAATCGCGAAGGTGGTGCACTCAGTTCCGTGCAGGCCGCGCAGGAGGCTGTTTCGTGACTCAAATTCGTTCGGTCGTGCTGGGCTGCGGCTCTTATTTGCCGGAGCAGGTGGTGACCAACGCCCAATTGGCGGCGCGCATTGACACGTCCGACGAGTGGATCGTGCAACGCACCGGCATTCGCGAGCGGCATATCGCGGCCGAGGGCGAGTTCACCTCGCATCTGGCGCTGAAGGCGGCGCAGGCTGCGCTCGCGGACGCCGGCGTGGACGCGCAGTCGATCGACCTGATCGTGCTCGCGACCTCGACGCCTGACAACACCTTCCCCGCGAGCGCGGTCGCCGTGCAGCACGGGCTCGGCATCAACCATGGCGCGGCCTTCGACCTTCAGGCGGTGTGCTCGGGCTTCGTGTTCGGGCTCGCCACCGCCGATAATTTCCTGCGCACCGGCGCCTTCAAGCGCGCGCTGGTGATCGGCGCGGAAACCTTCTCGCGCATCCTCGACTGGACCGATCGCGGCACCTGCGTGCTGTTCGGCGACGGTGCCGGCGCGGTGGTGCTGGAGGCGCAGGAGCAGCCGGGCAATGCCGCGACCGACCGCGGGATCGTGACCACGCATCTGCGCTCCGACGGCCGTCATAAGGCGAAGCTGTTCGTCGACGGCGGCCCGTCCTCGACCCAGACTGTCGGCCATCTTCGCATGGAGGGCCGCGAGGTCTTCAAGCACGCGGTCGGCATGATCACCGACGTGATCGTCGACGCCTTCAAGGCGACCGGGCTCAATGCCGACAGCATCGACTGGTTCGTGCCGCACCAGGCCAACAAGCGAATCATCGACGCGTCCGCGCACAAGCTCCATATCGCGCCGGAGAAGGTGGTGCTGACGGTGGACCTTCACGGCAACACCTCGGCGGCCTCGATCCCGCTGGCGCTGTCGGTGGCGCGCAAGGACGGCCGCATCAAGCGCGGCGACCTGGTTCTGCTCGAAGCCATGGGCGGCGGCTTCACCTGGGGCTCCGCGCTGGTGCGCTGGTAAGCCACACTCGGTAAAATTTTGCCCGAATCAGCGCGGATTATCGATGCGCCTGCATTGATGAGCGCTGTTGACCGCTGTATCGTAAGCTCATAATTTCAGACAACAATTGTTCGCCGTGATGTGGGGCAGGGCGATGACCGATCAAAGTAAAACCGTAACGCGTGTCGATCTGTGCGAGGCCGTCTACCAGAAGGTGGGGCTGTCGCGCACGGAATCGTCCGCCTTCGTGGAACTCGTGCTGAAGGAGATCACCGATTGCCTTGAGAAAGGCGAGACGGTGAAGCTGTCCTCGTTCGGCTCCTTCATGGTCCGCAAGAAGGGTCAGCGCATCGGTCGCAACCCGAAGACCGGCACCGAGGTGCCGATCTCGCCGCGCCGGGTCATGGTGTTCAAGCCGTCGGCGATCCTGAAGCAGCGGATCAACGCCCAGCACCGCACCAATGGCGACGCCAGCAAGGCGCAACCCGAGGCGTAATCCGCCCTCTGGATAAGGATTTGGCATTTGGACAAGGCGCCGGATGCGTTCCGAACCATCAGCGAAGTAGCGCAGGAACTCGACATTCCGCAGCACGTGCTGCGGTTCTGGGAGACCCGATTCTCCCAGATCAAGCCGATGAAGCGCAGCGGCGGCCGCCGCTATTACCGCCCCGACGACGTCGACCTGCTCAAAGGCATCCGCCGTCTGCTCTACGGGGAGGGCTACACCATCCGCGGGGTGCAGCGGATCCTGAAAGAGCACGGCGTCAAATCGGTGCAGGGCCTCGCCGACAGCGCGGCCGCGGTCTCGTTCGGCGCCATCGAGGACGCCGTCGGCGCCAGCCTGATGGAGCCCGAGGAGGAGACCGGCGTCCGCGGCGCCCGCGACAGCGACGATGACGACTACCAGGGCGAGGAGGAGGAGGGCATCGACTTCCGCTTCTCCGAGACCGACGACGAGGAAATCCTCACCACCTTCCGCAAGGGCGGCACCCCCGCCGCGCCCGCCGGCCCCAGCGCCATCGACCGGGAGCGCCTCGGACGGGTGCTCGCCGAGCTCATCGCCTGCCGCGAAATGCTGGATCAGGCGCTGAAGGACGCCTGATGCCGGACTCCCTTGGCTTTGGGCAAGTTCCGGGGGCGTTTCGGCAGAGGCAGCAAAATGGTGTGACCTCGCCTTGCGCAAACCGGCGATCCTAGCTAATGGAACGACGTTCGGAGCGTGGCGCAGCCCGGTTAGCGCACTAGTCTGGGAGACTAGGGGTCGGAGGTTCAAATCCTCTCGCTCCGACCAAAACTTAGCCGGATTTCAGGGCGTCCGGATTTTCTCAAAGGTAACGGATAGGGTAACGGGCTTATGTCGCCGGGATGTGAATAGCCCGGATAACCAACGACAGCTTGCCCGCGTGTACGTGGGGCGTACCACCATCGCGCGTTGATTCGCCCGGAGCCAGGCACATGGGCACCTCGGATCGTAGATCGCTGACCTTTGAACAAGCCGAGGGTTTGGCACCTCTCCCGGCGCAGCTCGACCGCAAGGAACTTAGTCGAGAACTTCGGGCGAAGCTTTGGGCCTGCATTCATGCAAGGCTTGATCGAGCCTACACCGACATTCTCCATTATCGTGGAAACTGGTCCAGAATTCTGAAGGATCTGCATGTCGACCACCACCACGTTCGCATCGACAAATTCAATCCGAACGGGATCGTCACCAAGATCGGTGACTTGTTCGAAAAAGCCGAATGCCAGGTGTACGGTTGGCTTCAGGCTGTTCTTCGGCACCCAAATTGTCCGCCTGATCTCGGTCCAGCAGTTCAGTTGGTATTAGAGAACTGCCGCGCGGCTTACCGCATTGAAGACGGTGTGTTCTGGCCGACTGCCTCAACAGAGGAAGCCGACGCGCTTATCCAGGCGAACGCAGCATTATCTGCTTCGCAATTCGGTGGCGCAAAAACTCACTTAAAAAATGCTGCTTCGAAACTCACCGAAGGAGATTACCCAGCAAGCGTTCGTGAAAGTATCAGCGCAGCGGAGTCAGTTGCGCGCGTGCTCGAACCTACTGGCGATCTTTCGAAGGCATTGTCGGGATTAGAACAGAGGATTGCTCCATCCGGCGCTTAAAAAGGCGTTCCTATCACTCTATGGATATACGAGCGATGAGAAGGGCATCCGACATGCGCTCTTAAGTGAGGCTGAAGCGGACGTTGATGAAGCTGACGCGATCTTCTTTATCGGAGCATGCGCATCGTTCCTCACCTATCTGATTTCCAAGTCGCACACCAGGCGGTAGGGCAATCGGAGTAATCGACGACGTCCGTAAGTGGCTAAACGACGTACCGCTATGGAAGGAACTCGGGACGATACCTGATCGGACGAAGGCGCTTGAGGAAAAGGTTGCCGCATTGGAGGCGGCCCTAAACGGCAAACGGCCAGGCGACGTATGCCCTTCTGCGGTGCGCAAGGCGGTTCCGATGGCGACGATTTACGCAACTCTGGAAGCCCTCGAAAAGAAGGGGTTCGAATCCATGAAAAAGTGCTGCAATTAGCGTAACGCAGCGTAACGGAGCACTAGTCAGCAGAACTAACGCGCTGCAATCCAGCGCGCGAGGGCGCTGCGATTCGGTGCGAACGAGCGCGCGGATTAATGGACGGCTTCGAGGGCTTCGAGCGGATTGAAGAACGGCTTCGGTTGGCCGCAATACAATTCTTGCCTGCGCTTGAACTTAGCAGCAACAATGAAGACACAGTACGGGCTTTGATCTGGGGATCATGCTGTCGGGAATGAGGGTATCAGATGGTCACGTATCGTCTATCGAAACCCCGAATTGTAAAGCAACCATCGGTAGGAACTGGCGACGACGAAGTTTCACTGCCCGTGTGTTGGGCTTGCGCCCTTAGCTCCTGGCTTGAAGCCACTCGCGGGGTCAGTTGGTCATATAGCTCAATCATCCAAATGTTTCAGATGTACTGCAATGGAAATGCGCTCGATCTTGCGTACTTTGGTGAGATTGCAAACAGCCTCTCGATCAACATGGATTACGAGGAAATCGACAGAGCCGACCTCACGTTCGACTATGTATACGAAAAGATGTTTCCTCTGGCGGGGACGTCCGGGAACCATCTCTACATAGTAATGGAAGGGAAAAACCCAGCTCATGTAGTCGTCGCTTATGGGATTCAGCGGGACAACACCGACTACATCGCGATTATGGATCCGCTTCGGGGTGTGCTCGCTGCTCCTACCCTTTCTACCTTCAGAAACAAGGCCACTGGCTTCTTGATAGGCTGGCCCAGGCGATAACGATTGTGAAGCCTACGTCGGGCGGCGCAGCGATTTCTTTCTATTTGTTGCGTTGTAGCCCCGCCCTTACCATTTACCACCGTCGCCGTACCCCGGGCAGTTGGGCGCGGTCTCTCTTGTGCTCTATTTTCTCTCTCTTTTTCCTGTCTACACATTAGTGTCCTGTCCATTTCAATTCACTTCCAAGTTGACTCATGTCGTTGGTTCACTGGTTCACCTATAGGGATAACCAAAGTGAAATCAAAACGATTGGAGCCTTCAACCATAGAAGTCGCGCTGGAGCTTGAACGGATCGCTGCTGTGTTGCGGAATAGCCAAGCCATTGCGGACCAATCTCGGAAGCAAATAGCTGAGATGGGAAAGAGCGCTTCACCTTGGCAAAGGATCAAAGAAGACGGGTATCGAGGATTTGCCGATTCAGATTTGATCAATGCCTTCGAGAAGATATGTGTTGCGTCGCAGGCCATAGGTCTTCTGATCTTAAGGGAGGGAGAGCTAGAAGGCTTTTGCAGGAGCTTTTCCCCCAGAAACAAGGCCGAATGGTTAGCGTCAGTCTTACAGCTGGACCTTGAACAAGACGAAAGACTGGTCGAGGCTCGAATCTTTGCGACTAGCATGCTGAGCGTCGTCGCTCGAGTAATTGATGGGCTCCCTCGACTCAAACCTGGATCAGCCACTCTGTAGTTTGATGCCGGGGCGCGGGCGGCGGGCGTGCCGGTCGAGCTGCATCTGCTCCGTGACCAGCCGCACAATTACGCGCTGATGCCGACGCCGGAGGGGCGAGGCGCGCGTGCGATCATTCTGCGGGCGGTGGCTTAAGGGGAAGGTGTGATCGTTGTCACAAAGCGCGCCGCCGCAATGGGGGCTGGCGCTGTCGATGCCCGCACGGAAAGACCAGTCGGCCTCCGGGGCGTTTCCTCGTTTTTAGTCTTGGTCCGTCGTCTTGGTGTCGGTAGTTTTGCGGGGCCTTAGGCGTGGCCCTTGACCTCGTAGCGACCCGGAACGCATTTGTAGCGATCGAGCCGCCAGTTGGCGTGGTAGATCGGATGCTCGCCCATCCATTTCGCCAATGGAGCCTGTGCGCCGATCGCACACTGCATCATCGACATCTCGGGCGTCATGTTGCTGTCGGTCACGATTTCCTCGATGCAACTGCCTGAGCTGGCTGCACTCAGCCGGCAGAGCACGGCAACGACGGTCACGAACATTCCAGTCACCTCATCGGTAGTTTCTGACCACGAAGAGGATGCAAGCGGAGTGCCAGAGCCTGTGACGCAAACAACACGCTGACCTGGCCGTCTCGACCCAGCGTCCGGACTCCATTTAACGATTCGGATTGTAAAAAAATTGCCCCTAAACCGAAGCCGGGTAAATACGGGGAACCGGGTCAATAATAACCGCAGGGATGTCGAATGCTGGGAGCAGCGCCGCGCCGGTGGCGCTTCACAGGCCGCTTGTAGCCGCTAGGCTTTCAGACCGCGGCCACCCGCCAAAAGAGCGGGACCGCCACAAGGGATATGGAAACGCGAGGGCACACCATGAAGACACGACCGACCGGCGTAATCCCGCCGATGACGACGCCGTTCCGGAAGGATGGCGAAATCGACTACACCCTCGTAGCAGCCCAGGTCGACTGGATGATCGGCGCCGGCGCGCATGGCGTCGCGGCCGGCGGCTCGACCGGCGAGGGGCATACGCTCGATCACGAGGAATATCGCGACCTGATGGAAGCGACGGTCGCCGCGGTGAAGGGGCGCATTCCCGTCATCGCCGGCATCATCGTCGACTCCACCCGCGATGCGATCCGCCGCGGCAAGCTGGTGCGCGACATGAATGTCGCGGCGCTCCAGGTCACGCCGGTGCATTATCTGTTCAAGCCGGACGACGAGGCGATGGTGGCGCATTTCCGCGCCATGGCGGATGAGACCGGCATGCCCATCATCATCTACAACGTGGTGCCGTGGTCGTACCTGTCGCCGGCGCTGCTGACGCGGATCATGACCGAGGTGCCGCTGGTGGTTGGCGTCAAGCAGAGCGCAGGCGACCTGAAGCTGTTCGCGGACCTCATGATGATGGCGCCGGACAAGCTGATCTACAGTGCGGTCGATGCCCTGATGTATCCGTCCTACACATTGGGGGCCCATGGCTCGATCGCCGCGATCCTGACCGCCGCGCCGCATGCCTCCGTCGCGCTGTGGGATGCGGTGAAGGCGGGTGATCATCCGCGCGCGCTCGATCTGCACAAGAAGCTGCTGACGCTGTGGAACGCTGTCATCGCCGACAATCTGCCGGCCTGCACGCGCCATGCGCAGACGCTGCAGGGCCTGCCCATGACTTATCCGCGCGCGCCGATGCCGGAGCCCTCAAGCGCGCAGCAGGCGGCGATCCGCAAGGCGCTGGACGGCCTCGGCGCGTTGAACGGGCGGCGGGTCGAGGCGGCCGAATAGTCCGCGCCCAGAAATTCCTGATGAGCACGGCAGCGCCGATCCGCTTTTACCTGCGGATGCGGCGCTGCTACATTTTGCGCGCGCTCCGATGCGTGGCGTAGCCATGAAGAAACATACCGACAAGGGAGGGGCCGAAAGTCCCATGAATGATTTTGCAGGAAAGATCGCCGTCATCACCGGCGGCGGTACGGGAATGGGACGCGAGCTCGCGCGGCAGCTCGTCGCCGAGGGCTGCAATGTCGCGATGTGCGACGTCTCGGAAGCCGCGATGGCCGAAACCAAGCAGCTGTGCGAGCTCGAAAAGCTGCCGCAGGGCCTGCGCGTCACCACCCATGTCGCCGACGTCTCGATCGAGGATCATCTCAAGCGATTCCGCGACGAGCTCGCCGAGCAGCAGAAGACCGACCGGATCCACCTCCTGTTCAACAACGCCGGCATCGGCGGCGGCGGCAGCCTGTTCACCAACACGCGCGAGCAGTGGGAGCGCACCTTCAACATCTGCTGGGGCGGCGTCTATCTCGGCGTCCGCACCTTCCTGCCGATGCTGGTCGCGGCCGACGAGGCCCACATCGTCAACACCGCGAGCGTCAACGGCTTCTGGGCCTCGATCGGCATGAACCAGTCGCACACCGCCTACAGCTCGGCGAAGTTCGCCGTGAAGGGATTTACCGAAGCGCTCATCAACGACCTTCGCCTGCACGCGCCGCACGTCAAATGCTCGGTGGTGATGCCCGGCCATATCGGCACCTCGATCGTCTCCAATTCGCGCAAGGTGCAGAGCGCCGACGGCTCGGAGCGGCTCAACGCCGACGAGGTCGCGCTGACCCGCAAGCGCATGGTCGCGGCCGGCGTGCCGGATGCCGACAAGATGTCGGACGAGGACATCCAGGCGGCGTTCGCCGAGCGCGCCCGCAGCTTCCTCGAGGATGCGCCGACGACGGCGGCTCAGGCCGCCAGGATCATCCTCGACGGGGTCAAGGCGGAGCAATGGCGCATTCTCGTGGGCGAGGATGCAAAGCGCCTTGACGAGCGCGTTCGTGCTACGCCGGAGCAGGCCTACGACCGCGCCTTCTACGAAAGTTTTACGCAGGAGGTCGGCTGGCGGCTCGGCTGACGCAGGCGACGAGCGCGCGCCGATATAGGTATGATGCGCATCATGGCAAGAGGCGCGCAGGCAATTTCACGTGCCACCTCTTGCCAGTTCGCTGCCGACGTTTCTTGGCCGTGTCGGCCACTCCTGACGCATTGGAATGTCACGCATGCGACACATCCCTGCGTTCAAGCGATGGTGATCTCGAACGGCTCTCATTGGGCGCGCCGCAGCTTGGTCAGGGAACCAAAATAGTTTATTCAGTCACGTGTAAGGCGATGACCAGAGCGTAGCTCCCGATGATACCCGCATGCCTCTCCGACGACTGGATCCTTTGCCCGGAGCGAGAGGACATCTCCGCTGAGTTCACGCGGCTCCTCACCGCGGCCCAGGACGGCGGCGCCACGATCGCCGAATGCCTGATGATCGCGCGGCAGCTGAAGCGGGGCGACGACCAGTCCTGGCATCGCGAGTGGAAGAAGCTGGCGCAGGCCAATCGCCATCGTGCCGAGGCCGCGTTCGCGGAAGGTCACAGGGCGACCGCGCAGCGCAATTGGCTGCGCGCCATGAATTACTACAGCGCGGCCGCAATGCCGCTCGATCCGGCGGACGAGCGCCGCTGGGTCGCGGTCCTCGCGATGCAGGATTGCGCCCGCCGCTTCCTCGCCGCGCGCGACCCTGCCGGGGAAGTCGTGACGATACCCTGGCTCGACGGACATTCGTTGCAGGGCTATTTCCTGCCCGCGCACGCGCCGTTGGGACGCGTGCGAGCCCCGACCGTGATCTGCATCGGCGAGCCCGGCCATCGCAAGGAAGAGTTTCTGTTCAAGCTCGCGCCGCACGCGCGCGAGCGCGGCTTTTCGCTGCTGGCGCTGGACCTGTTCGGCGACCAGCGCGACGATTATCTCGACGCGCTGTTGCGGCGCCGGGATCTCGAGAGTGCGATTCCGTGCGTCATGGACTATCTGGAGACGTGCAGCGAGGTCGACTTCGAGCGCGTCGCGATCGTCGCCGATGGCTGGGGCTCTTCCTTCGTGGCGCGCGCGGTGCTGCAGGAGCCGCGGCTTGCCGCCGCCGTCTGCGATGGCGGCCTGTGGGACCTGCACGAGCGGGCCTTCTTTGCCAGCCGATTCGCGATGAGCGACGTCAGCATCGTTCCGGTGCCGCACGCTCCGCTGATGGCCTCCAGCGCCGACTGTCCGGTGCTGATCACGCTCGGCGAGGGCGGCTGGCTCAAGGCCGATCGGGCGCGTCAGATCGTCCAGACCTCCCGGCTCGGCAGTTCGGATGTCATGTTGAAGGTGTTCACCGCGGCCGAAACTGGCGCGGCGCAGGCCCATGCGGACAATCCGAGCCTTGCCAATGAATACATCTTCGATTGGCTGGAATCGCGGCTCGGCGCCGCGGGGCGCATCTGAGAACGTCGCCTCAGAAGTCGAGGGTCAGGCGGACGCAGGCTTTTTCGAGACGGGTCTTCAACATCGCGAGCTTGGTGGTGAATTCCGTCAGCTCTTTCTCGTCGAACTCCTGGAAGACGAATTCCTTGATCGTCTTGTACTGCTCGTTGAGGCTCGCCAGGTGCTTTTGCGTCTTCTCGGTCAGTGATAGTCGGACCACCCTTGCGTCGGTCGGCGAGGGGCGGCGGCGCAACAGGCCCTTCTTCTCGAGCAGCTTGGACTGGGTGGTGACGAACGACGGATCCACGTGGAGCAGTTTCGAGACGACGTTGACCGGAATGCCGTCGTCCTTGTCGAGGTCGGAGATCGCCATCAGGATCAGCCATTGCGGGCCGCTGATGCCGAGCGTTCTCGCCCAGAACTGACGCAGCTCCTCCAGATACATGTTGATCGACGATATCTCCCAGGTGAAGCGCCTGATGATATCCAGATTGCCGATGGTGCGGAGGCGCGCCCCTTCTTTCCTCGTCGCTGACACAGCGTCACTCCCGTGATCTGATTTGTATGCGGCCGGTGTCGTGCAAGCCATAGTCCACGCAAGCCTGCTCTGACGCAAGTGCAGAGCAGGGTAATTTTGTCAGTAAAACTACAAAGATGATCAGCTCACGGAATCGGTTCGCAATGGTGTTGCGAACGGGGCACAGGTTTAGCAAAACCAACAAAGCTGACTAAATAAGGTATTTTGATTACCGAAAGGCGCAGGCATATTGCTTCGTGGCGGTGGGGGGTACTCGATCGTCCCGTTGCAGGTGGTTTGCTCACGTCCCTCGCGTCGAAAGAGGGTGTGTCCGAAGCGCAAAGCGGCCGAGCGGATTTCAAAGACGGGGATGTTGGGGGGCCTCACGGTCCGGTCTTCGTAAAATGAGCAACTTGGAGGTTTTAATATGAAAGTGGTGAAGAGCCTTTTGCTCGGCACTGCGGCGGGTCTGATCGCCGTCGGTGGAGCTCAGGCGGCTGATCTTCCGGTCAAGGCCAAGGCGGTCGAGTATGTGAAGGTCTGCTCGCTCTACGGCGCGGGTTTCTATTACATCCCGGGCAGCGACACCTGCATCAAGCTGGGCGGCTATCTGCGTGCCGAAGTGGCGCTCAATGCCGGCGGCAATTACAGCGCCCAGTACAACAACGTCTTCGCGGCCAACAACCGCCTGACCAACTATTACTCGATGCGCGCTCGTGAAGATCTCAACATCGACACCCGCACCGCAACCGAATACGGCGTGGTCCGCACCTATTTCGATGCGGTCTTCACCTGGACGACCGGCAACTATGTCGGCGCCGGTTCGGGAACGGGTGCGACCCAGTACAGCGGTACGCTCGGCCTCAACGCCGCAGGCACGAGCCTGATCGGCTCCAGCGGCGGCGCCGTCAACGGCACCGACGGCACGATCTCGGGCGGCGCGCTCGGCGTCTACTACGCCTTCATCCAGTTCGCCGGCTTCACCATGGGTAAGGCCGTGTCGCAGTTCGACGCGCCCTGGATCAACTATCCCGGCAACAACTTCGACCAGCTCGTCGGCGGCAGCGGCACCACCAACGGTGTTGCCCAGTTCACCTACACTGCCGATCTCGGCCAGGGCGTGACGGCGATCGTCTCGGCCCAGGACCAGACGCAGGTGTTCCAGACCGCGCTCTGGAATACGGCCGGCATGTCCACCGCCGGCGTCCTCGGCGGTGCCTACGGCTCCAACGATCTCGGCGGCACCCGCTCCCCCGATCTCGTCGGCACGCTCCGCGTCGACCAGGCCTGGGGCCTGTTCCAGGCCTCGGTCGCTGCGCACGACAACCACGTCGGCTATTACGGCGCGAGCGAAGTTACCGGTCATCCTGAAGACAAGTGGGGCTGGGCCGTCCAGCTGGCGCTGTCGATCAAGAACATCCCGACCGGTGCAGGCGACGTGATCAACATCTCGGGCGTCTACACCGACGGCGCGAGCCGCTACAACTTCCAGGAGCTGGCAGCGACCAGCTACTCGATGTTCGGCGGTTCGGGCGGCGCGTATCAGAGCATCGGCTTCGCCGGCGTGTCTGACGCGGTGTTCGCACCCGGCAGCGGTCTCGAGCTGACCAAGACCTACGGCTTCCGTGGTGCCTACACTCACAACTGGAGCCCGTATTGGAATTCGGCGCTTTATGGTGCGTGGGCTGCCGTCAACTACAGCGGCACCGCCAAGGGCATGATCTGCGGCAGCGCCGCGTTCGCGACCCTGACCGGCGCCTGCAACCCGGACTTCAACATCGGCCAGATCGGTGTCATCACCCGCTGGACCCCGATCAAGAACCTGACCTTCTCGGCTGACTTCACCTACAGCCATCTTGACCAGAAGTACTCGGGCGTGATCACCACGCCGGCGCTCACCAGCGTTGCCAAGCCCGCGGCGACCTATGAGCTGAAGGACCAGGACACCTACAGCCTGTTGGTTCGCGCCCAGCGCAACTGGTAAGCTCAAGACCTTCGGATAGGACGCAGCCCCGGCGGGACACCGCCGGGGCTTTTTTATGAGGTGGGCTTCTTTGCGAGCGGGCCTTCGGAAAATCCGGCGCGTGCGGGCGGCGAAGACGTGCCATGCGAATCGATGGGCCCAAATTTATTTACTTACCTGAGCTACTAAGCTATATTACTTCCAGCCGATGACGAAAGTTGCGGCTCTGACTTGATGCTAAACCTCCAGAAACCTCCGGCAATGCCCTGCCGGAGGTTTTTCGTTTTGGGCATGGCTCCAGGACTCGCCTCCAGGACTTGGCTCTAGCCGCGCATGACGCGCGCGCGGGAATTCGGCCGGTAGGCGAGGCGGCTGTGGCCGGCGCAATAGGACTGGCCGTCGGGTGCGGAGTTGCCGCAGAAGCAGAAATCGTCCGCGCCAGGCGTCGAGATCGGCCAGCGGCAGCGGTTCTCGGCAAGCTCGAGCAGCGATTGGCGTCGTCGATCGGACCGGTGACCATCGGCGCACCGGTCTCGCCGTAGATCGTGGCGAGCATCTCATATTGCAGCCGCGGCACGGTCCGCGGCGCGCGCGCCGGCGCCAGGCCCCTGTCGTGAACCTTGCGATCGTCGATGGTTCGGCCGCGCGTGAGATTGAGGCGAGACAGCTTGCCGATCACGGCGTTGCGGCTGACGCCAATGTCGGCGGCGATCTCGCGGCAGGAGAGCCCGGCCTCGAAATGCTGCCTCAGAAGTTCGATGCGTTCGTCGGTCCAGGTGGGTGAGAGAACAGGCATGTGTAACGGTCCCAGGTTGCAGATGTCGGCCATCCGCCTCTCGAGATCCGTCCGCCTCACGTTCGGCGCGCGCTCACGTCCTGCCATTGTCGCGAATCGACAAAAGCCCGTCCTTGATGGCGAGACGGATGCCTTCCTCGATCAAGGTACGTGCGACGCCGGGAACGCTGGTGCCGTGGGTGCCCTGTCTCACCAGCTTCTCCAGATAGGTGATGGTCGAGAGCGCCAAGGTTACGGGAATGCGGTCAGTCTCGGCTTTTTCGGTGGCCATGGCCGAACGCTAGCCTCTTACTCGGGTACATAAAAGTTACGATTAAGACTCTATTTAGGTTTGGAGGCAGAAGTCAAATGCAGGCTGCGGCGCCTGGTCAGCCCGTTGGAATCGCGAGGGAAATTTAGGCATGACAAGGCACGCCGCGCGGCAGGCCGGCGGCGGCGTGGCTTCGACCGGTCAGGAGTGGGCCGGTCGGCTCAGCCGTGCACGATCGTCTTTTCGATCATGCAATGGATGCCCTTGGAGCCGTTGACGGTCTGGGTCACCCGCAGATCGGCCGCCAGGCTGCACAGCGTATAGGCGTCCTCGCGCGACAAATTGCGCCTCTCGCCGAGCAGCACGATCATGTCGCGCAGCGCCCGCACCACGCACTGGTCCAGATCGGGGTCCATCGCCATGGTCATGTAATGCGTCGCCGTCTCGCCACGGGGATAATCGAGCCTGAGGTCCTTGCGCAGCGTCAGGCGAAAGCGGCCCTGAAGCGCGGTCTCGATCGCGGTGACGCAAACCTCGCCGTCGCCCTGCACGCCATGGCCGTCACCGCAGGAGAACAGCGCGCCCGGGACGAACACCGGCAGATACAGCGTCGCCCCGGCGCCAAGCTCCTTGTTGTCGAGATTGCCGCCCATGGCGCGAGGAACGAGCGAGGAGATGCGGCCCCAGGCCGGCGGCGGCGAAACGCCCATCACGCCGAAGAACGGCTTGAGCGGCAGGTCCAGCCCCCACGGCATGCGGGCGACCATCCGGGAACGGTCGAGCGGGATGTTCAGAATGCGCGTCTCGTGGAAATCGTCGGGCAGGGTGCCGGACAGCGGCTTGATCATGTTCCAGCCCCAATCCTGCCGGAGCTGGACGTCGAGGATCTCGACCGCGAGCACGTCGCCGGGCTCGGCGCCCTCGAGCGCGATCGGGCCGGTGAGGATGTGGCCGGGCAGCATGCGCTCGTTCTGGGCATGAACCTCGTGCATCTCGGGCGGAATGTGAAATTTGCTGCGGTCGGGCAGCATGTCCGGACCGCCACTGATGGTGTCGACCGTGACCTCGTCACCGCTCGCGATGGTGAGGACGGGCTTGAGCGCAGCCTCGAAGAACCCCCAATGGCAGGTCTCGGGGCTGGAATGCAGGTGGTGATGGGTCATGTGGCGTCCGTCCGTTTCACAGGCCCGGGCTTGACCAGGCAATCGATCCTCTTCCAAGAAGCTTTCTGAAGATCGACGGGCGGGTCAAGCCCGCGCGCAACAGGCACGATCATTCCAGCGAGGCTCCCCTGCTTTTTGTCCTGTCCAAGACCCTCGGCGCAGCGGTGCTGCCGATCAACTTGATGATCGAGCTCGGAATCGTCTCGGTCGTCCTGATGGCGACGCGCTTTGCCGCCTTCGGCCGCAAGCTCGCCGCGGCCACGCTGATCCTGCTGGCGCTCGCCGCGTTTTCGCCGCTCGGCAACCTCTTGCTCTATCCGCTGGAGTCGCGTTTTCCGCCGTGGGATCCGTCGCGCGGTGCGCCCGATGGCATCATCGTGCTCGGCGGCTCGATCGACACCGATCTGTCGGCGGCGCACCGCACGCCGGTCGTCGCGCACGCGGCCGATCGCCTGTTTGCGCCGGCCGAGCTCGCGCGCCGCTATCCGAACACGCGCATTGTCTTCACCGGGGGCACCGCGAACCTGGTTTCGACGGACTCCCGGGAGGCCGACTACTCCGCGCCCATCCTGGAGAATCTGGGCATCGCGAAGCAGCGCCTGATCCTCGAGCGGGACTCCCGCAACACCTACGAGAATGCCATCTTCACCAAACAATTGGTGGCGCCCAAACCGGGCGAACGCTGGCTCCTGGTCACGTCGGCCTTTCACATGCCGCGTTCGATGGGGATCTTTCGCAAGGCGGGATTTGACGTCGAAGCCTATCCGGTTGACTGGCGAATGGGCGGGCGTGACGATCTCTTCTCTTTCACCAATGTCGGCACGGACGGGCTCGGCCGAACCGAGGTCGCCGTGCGCGAATGGATCGGGCTCATCGCCTACCGCCTGATGGGCCGGACTGGCGAGTTGCTCCCGGGACCGGCGAAGGACTAGAACCGTTCAAGAAGCAATAACAGCCGGCGCGCCACTGCCGGCCGGGAGGACGCCATGCAACAGCAGAGTGCAGACAGCATCGATCTTGCCGGCCTCGTCGCCGATCTCAACAGCCTGTTGCGACTGAAGACCACGGTGATCGGCATGAAGCTGTTCGCGCGGACCGCGGACATGGAGGCAATCCCGAAAGTCCGGCGGCCGAACGCGGTCCACACCACCGACCAGATCGTCAGCATGGCCGCGCGTCTGGGCTGGACCGTGGGCATCACGGCCGATGATCTCGTCGGCGCGCAATGCCGCGCGGTGATCGGCCTTGCACCGCAGGACGAGAAATGGCTCGCCGGCGAAAACTATGTCGGGGTCTGGCACGGCACGGCGGAGGACGCACGCAAGCGCCAGGAGGCGCTGGACGTGGTTCCGTTCGGGCAATATCAGGCGCTCGCGGTCAGTCCGCTGGCGAGCGGCCGGCTCGATCCGCCGGACATTTGTCTCGTCTATGCCACGCCGGGGCAGATGATCATCCTAATCAACGGGCTGCAATACACCGGCTACAAGAAGTTCGAATGGGGCGTGGTCGGCGAGACCGCTTGCGCCGATTCCTGGGGCAGGGCGCTCAAGAGCGGTGAGCCCAGCCTGTCCTTGCCATGCTACGCCGAACGGCGCTATGGCGGCGTGCCGGACGAGGAGATGCTGATGGCCCTGAAGCCGGAACATCTCGCCAAGGCGGTTGTGGGCATGAAGGCGCTGGCCAAGAACGGCCTGCGTTATCCGATCCCGCCCTATGGTATTCAAAGCGACGTCCGTGCCGGCATGGGCGTGAGCTACGCGAAGAAGTAAAGCAAAGGCGGATCATGAGCTCTGCGAAATTCGACATCGTCGTTTATGGCGCGACCGGTTTTACCGGCCAGCTCGTCGCCGAATACCTGACCCAGCGTTACAAGAGCGACCACGCGCTCAAATGGGCGATGGCAGGCCGCAGCCTCGGCAAGCTGAAATCGGTCCGCGATGCGATCGGCGCGCCCGGGAATACGGCGTTGATTGTCGCGGATGCCTCGGATGCGGCTTCGCTGAAGGCGATGGCGGAGCAGACGATGTCGGTGATCACCACCGTCGGCCCGTACCAGCTCTACGGCGAGGAGTTGCTCGCGGCCTGCGTGGCCACGGGCACGGATTATTTCGATCTCTGCGGCGAGCCGATCTGGATGCGCCAGATGATCGACAAGTACGAGGCGGCTGCAAAAGAGAGCGGCGCGCGGATCGTGTTGTCGTGCGGCTACGATTCCGTGCCGTTCGAGCTCGGTACGTTCTTCGTCCAGGAAGAGGCCAAACGTGTCTTCGGCGCGCCGGCCCCGCGGGTGAAAGGGCGTGTGCGCGACATGCGGGGCACGCTCTCGGGCGGCACCGCCGCCAGCGCTAAGGCGACCTTCGATGCGGTGGCCAAGGATCTCAGCCTTGTCGCGATTCTCAACGATCATTTTGCGCTGACGCCCGGCTTCACCGGCCCGAAGCAGCCGAAAGGCAACAGGGCCGCCTTCGAGGAGGATCTGCAATCCTGGGCCGCGCCGTTCACGATGGCGCTGATCAACACGCGCAACGTTCACCGCTCCAACATGCTGATGGGATTCCCCTACGGCCAGGACTTCGTCTACGATGAGATGGTCCTGACCGGTCCCGGCGAGAAGGGGGAGGCCAACGCCAAGCTCGTAATGGCTGCCAATGCAGGCAAGACCGGCCCCGACGCACCGAAGCCGGGCGAGGGGCCGTCGAAGGAAGAGCGTGAAAACGGTCTGTTCGATCTGCTCTATGTCGCGATCGCACCCGATGGCCGCATGGTTCGCGCCGGCGTCACCGGCGACCGCGATCCCGGCTACGGCTCGACCTCGAAGATGATCTCCGAATGCGCCATCTGCATGCTGCGGGACACGACTGACGTCGCAGCCGGCTTCTGGACCCCGGGCGCGGCGATGCAGCACAAGCTGATCAAGCGGCTGGTCGAGAATGCCGGGCTGACGTTCGCGGTGGAGAAGTAGAGGCGGTCACTTGCCGCAATCACGGTGTCATCGTCCGGCTCGACCGGACGATCCAGTATTCCAGAGACGGCACCGATTGAATCGAGAGGCCGCGGCGTACTGGATGCCCGCCGCAGTGCGCAAGTGCGCACAAGGCGGGGATGACAGCGTTCGTGCCACTACACCGCCCGCGCGTCGTAGGCGTACATGAACTCCATGCTTTTCGCGCCCAGCGGCAGCAGCCATTTCATCATCTGATTGCGAATCCACGCGCCGGTGGCGCTGAACTCGCGCTTGTTGTTGCCGTTGCGGCGGGCCATGGCGACGATCTTTTCCGTGCGCGGGCGCCGTTCGGCCTCGAAGGCCTGGAAGGTGGCGCCGAGCTCCCGGCCTTGCTGCATCAACCGGGCGAGGCGCATCGCATCCTCCAGCGCGAGCGAGGCGCCCTGGCCGGCATGGGGGCTGGTCGCATGGGCGGCATCGCCGATCAGCAGCGAGCGCTTGCGCGACCAGGTCGGCAGGGTGGCGACGTCGAGCGTGTCGGTGACCACGATGTTCTCGGCTGCCTCGATGATGCCAGGGATCGGATCGTGCCAGCCGCGGTGGAAGCCGCGCAGGTGCTGCTTCAGCGTTGCATGGTCGAGCGCGCGAAACATCGCCGCGTCCATGCCGTGCGCGGGTTGCGTGCTCCACCACATCACGCCGTCGTTCGGATCGGGGCTGCAATAGCCGTAGCCGAAGAAGCCGCTCTGTCCGAACGTGGTTTCGACGTGCCGGCCGATCGGCCGGCCATCGAGGACGGCGTGCGGTACGAAGCCGCCGAAGCCGATCAGTCCGGTATCGAACGGCTGCGGCCCGTCCGGGACGACTTGGCGCCGCGTCACCGAGTGCACGCCGTCGGCGCCGATCACGAAGTCGCCTTCGGCCGTGGTACCGTCGGCGAAGTAGGCGATGATCGGCTGGTCGGCGCGATCCTCGATCTTGATCAGGCGCTTCTCGAAATAGAGCGAAACGCATGCGCACCAGGCCTTGTCGATCAGCATCTCGTTCAGCGTGGCGCGGCAGACATTGACCGCGGGCTGGCCGAAACGTCGCGCCATGTCGCGGTTGATCGATCCGAGCCTCTCTCCGCCTTGCGAATAGAAGTCGAAGGATTCCGCGATCGAGCCGCGGCTGATCAGCTCATTCGAAAGGCCAATCTCGTCCATGACTTGCATGCCGTTCGGCGCGATCTGAAGGCCGCCGCCGATGCCTTTCGAATAGGGCCAGCCTTCGTAGATCGCGGACTCGATGCCGGCGCGGCGCAGCAGGACCGCCGCGACGGGGCCGGCGATGCCGGCGCCGATGATCAGGGCCTTGCGAGGACGATAGGACATGGCTTGCTCCCGACGTTTCCGTGGTGCTAGGAGAATTACAGTCGCTAAATCTCTTAGTGACTAAGATATATATCGACTAAGATACGAGGTTTGCCTTGTCAAGGACGAAGGCGCGCGCCGCGCTGTTGCAGGAGCTCGAGGAGGCGATGCGCAGGTCGTCCGCGCAGGGCGTGCTTTATGGCCAGACCGTTGCGAACGTTGCCGGAATCGCCAATTCCGACCTCGAATGCATGGACATCCTGTACCTCGAAGGCCGCGTCACCGCCGGCCGGCTCGCCGAAGTCACGGGGCTCACGACCGGCGCCATCACCGGCGTGGTCGACCGGCTCGAAAAGGCGGGCCTGGTCCGTCGTGAGCGCGACGATGCCGATCGTCGCAAGGTCTTCATTGCCGTCGTGCCGGAGGCGATCGAAAGGCTCGGCCAGTTCTACGTGCCGATGCAGCAGGCGATGGAGAAGGTTTTTGGCGGCTATTCCGACCAGGAATTGTGCCTGCTGCTGCGCTTCGCCAATGAGGGCTACAAGGGCGTGCTGGCGGCGACCGCGGCGCTGAAAGGCCTGCTCGACACGCCGCCCGAGAAACGCCCCGATCTCAAGCTGAAGAAGCTTCGTCGCCAGCCCTGATCTTGTAGATCTGCGCAGCCGCGATCATGCCCCACATCGCGCCCAGCATCATCCAGAAATGCCGCCAGTGGTCGGTGTCGATCACGAAACTTTCTCCGACGGTGCCGACGAAGGCGGAGAACACCGCCAGATAAGCGCGCTGCCAGGGCACCGGCACGAAGATGTGCCTGACGCCCATGATGACGGTCGTGAAGACCAGCGCGGGGTAGCAGATGCCGGACAGCCAGCCGCCCGACATGAAGGCGTTGAGATAAGAGTTGTGGGTGTCCTCGGGGAAGAAGCGGTGGAATTGCAGCGGGCCGATGCCGAACGGCAGGTCGAGCGCCATCTCCGCTCCCAGGATGTGCCGGCCGAACCGGCCGAACCTGCCTTCGTCGTAGCTCTGGTCGAAGCTCGCGCGCTGCTTGAACATTTCGGCGGTGGAATCGAACGACATCAACACCGCGATCAGCGCGAGGCCCAGCACCGCGGCCAAAATCGCCATGACGATGATGCGCGAGCGCTGCGCGTTGGTGCGGCTGGTCAGCACCATCAGCGCCAGCATGAAGGCGGATGTCAGCACCAGCCCGCCCCAGGCGGCCCGGGAGAACGCGAGCAGGATCGCGAGCGACATGATGCCGAAGGCGATGACGTTGCGGAGGGCCTTGCCGAACTTGTCGGAGACGACGCTCTGCAGCGAGAACAGCGCCGGCAGGATCAGGAAGGCGCCGAGCACGTTCGGATCCTTGAAGGTGCCGCGCGCGCGTCCGTACAGTGTGAGGAGGTCGTCGCCGCCGGGAACCAGGTGGAAGTAGCCGGCGACCGCCGACAGCGAGGCGACCATCGCGCCGATCACGAGCCCGCGGCGGAGCATGTCGAGCCGGGCAGCGGTGTCCTCCGACGTGACCATGGCGAAGAACACGACCGTCACCGCCATGTACCAGGAGGTCGCAATCCAGCTCACCACCTCGGACTGCTCGAACAGCGGGATCGCGCTGATCGTATAGCCGATATTGAGCAGGACCAGCATCAGCACCAGCGGCATCAAAGCGAGCCGCAGACGCAGTCCGGTGGCGAAGAAGGTGACGGTGGCCAGCAGCGTCACGATCTCGTAGGGGCTCGGCTCGATGAACACGATCGCGCCGGAGGCGCCGACCAGCCATACCAGCGCGCGCTGGAGCGCCAACACGCCGGGCGCGGCCCGAACCGCTGCATTCATCTCCCCGGCTGTTGCCGCATACGCCATCACACGCTCATACGTTTACGCAACTGGTACGCCACAAATACCGCTGTCATCGCCCGGCTTGACCGGGCGATCCAGTACTCCGCGGCGTCTATTGCGGAAGCGGCCGGCGCCGCGG
>NZ_JADPJF010000042.1:119710-128157 GCF_023073295.1 Bradyrhizobium sp. 23
CGCACAAGGAGGGGCATGACGGAAAAATTCAACTCAATACGCGTTCTCGTTCTTGGTCAGCAGCGAGATCGGCGTCTTCAGCAGAATGACGAGATCGAACAGCACCGACCAGTTCTCGATGTAATAGAGGTCGAACTCGACGCGCTTCTGGATCTTCTCTTCGTTGTCGATCTCACCGCGCCAGCCGTTGATCTGGGCCCAGCCGGTGATGCCGGGCTTGACCCGGTGGCGGGCGAAATAGCCGTCGACGGCTTCGTCGAACAGGCGGCTCTGCAGCTTGCCCTGCACCGCATGCGGACGCGGGCCGACCAAAGAGAGATCGCCGGAGAAGACCACGTTGAAGAGCTGCGGCAGCTCGTCGAGGCTGGTCTTGCGGATGAAGCGGCCGACGCGGGTGACGCGCGAGTCGTTCTTGGTCACGACCTTCGAGGCCGTCGGATCGGCCTGATGATGGTACATTGAGCGGAACTTGTAGACGTCGATGCGCTCGTTGTTGAAGCCGAAGCGCTTTTGGCGGAACAGCACGGGTCCGGGGCTGTCGAGCTTCACGGCCAGCGCTACCAATCCCATCACCGGCAAGGCCACGAGCAGCGCGAGGGTGCCGACCACGCGGTCGAACAGCCATTTCATCACCAGGTCCCAGTCGGTGATCGGCGCCTCGAACACGTCCAGCGTCGGCACCTCGCCGATATAGGAATAGGAGCGGGGGCGGAAGCGCAGCTTGTTGGTGTGTGCGGAGAGGCGGATGTCCACCGGCAGCACCCAGAGCTTCTTCAGCATCTCCAGGATGCGCGTCTCGGCGGAGATCGGCAGCGCGAACAGCACGAGATCGACGCGGGTGCGGCGGGCGAATTCGACGATGTCGTCGACCTTGCCGAGCTTGCGCGCGCCGGCACAGGTGTCGAGCGCGCGGCTGTCGTTGCGGTCGTCGAACACGCCGAGCACATGGATGTCGGAATCCTCCTGCTGCTTCAGCGCCTCGACCAATTGTTCGCCGTTGCGGTCGGAGCCGACGATGATGGTGCGGCGGTCGAGCCGGCCCTCGCGCCCCCAGGCGCGCACCAGCGAGCGCAGCACCAGACGCTCGCAGAGGAGCGCGGCGAGCCCGAGGACGTAAAAGGCGGCAAGCCAGAGCCGCGATATTTCGCTGCCGAACTTGGCGAAGAAGGAGATGCCGATGAACAACAGGAAGACGAACGACCAGGACGAGATCATCCGCGTCATCTGCCGGAGCTGACCGCGGAACAACTGCACCTGATAGATGTCGGCGGCTTGGAAGCAGACCACAGCGGAGACCGCGACGGCGATGATCTGCGCGGGATAGATCCAGCTGAAGGAGCCGGCGTGCGGCATGACATAGCCGAGATAGAGTACGATGCCGACGAGGCTCAGCAGCGCGAAATCGGCGAGGCGCACGAAGCCGGTGATCACGATCGGCGAATAGGCGCGGGCGACCTTCTGGTTGACGACGTCGAGCGCGGCGGCCGAGAGCCGTTGACGCCGCTCCACAAAGGGCCGGTCAGCCGGCTTCGCCGCGGCGCTGGTCGCGGCATCGAGCATCGAGCGTGCGTTGAGCGGTTCCACGGGCGTCCACGTCCATTCCAAAAACCCGCGGGCCACGTCCTTGCGTCCCGGGCGAGCATCCCCTGGCGCTTGGATTATCGGACAAATCGGAAGATTCTCTAAAGCGGGTCTTAAGAATGGTTAGTGATTGGTAAATGCGTCGCGATAGCCCGCGAGCACGCCCTCGACCATGGCCTGCTGGGAGAAATGCGCGGAGATGCGCTCGCGAAGCGTCAAGGCGCGCTGCGCTGTTCCCAGCGGATTGTCGAGCGCGGCCGCGATCGCCTCCGCCATGGCTTCCGCGTTGCTCGGCGCAAACAGCGCCGGGTTCTCCGCGCCGAAAATCTCGGGAATGCCGCCGATCTTGGACGCGATCATCGGAATGCCGGCGGCACCGGCCTCGATCACGACATAGGGCATGGAATCGCCACGCGACGGAACGACCAACAGCCGCCCCTTGGAGAAGCCGTAGCGTGCCTTGACGTGACCGATGAAGCGGATGGCGCTGGAGAGGCCGAGCCTCTCGACCTGCGCTTTCAGCGCCGCGGTCTCCTCGCCGTCGCCACCAAGAGTCAGTGTGACCTTCTTGCCGCCCTCGTGCAGGCGCGCCACCGCGTCGACCAGCAGATCGGCGCCCTTGATGTGCCTGAACTCACCGACATAAGCGAGGTCGGTGGCGTCGTCGGCCATGACGACAGGTTCGAATTCCTCCGGCGTCACGCCGTTGAAGACGCAATGCACCACGCCCTTCGGCTTGCCGACGATGCGCTGATAGGTGTCGCGGGCAAACGCGCTTTCGAACAGGAACAGGTCGGTCGCATCCATCAGCGCACGCTCGAGCCGCGCGTAAAACTCGCCCTTGAGGGTGTTGAGGGGATAATGCAACGAGCCGCCATGCGGGGTGTAGATGCGGATGGTGTCGTCGGATCGCCGCCGCATCCGGATGAAAGCGCCGGCCTTGGCGCCGTGGCCATGCATGACGTCGGGCTTGAGCGTGGCGATCAGGCGCCGCAAGCGAAACCAGACCAGGACATCGTCAGGCGACGGTTCGCGGCGGATCGCCATCCGGTGCACGCCGAGCTTCAGCCGCGGTGCGAGCTCGGCAAGGGCCTTGTCGGCGCGCTCACCGCCGGTGAGACTGTCGGCGAGAATTCCGACGTGATGGCCACGATCGACCTGGCCGTTGGCGACGTCGAGGATGTGGCGGAAGATGCCGCCGACCGGAGCGCGCACGGCGTGCAGGATGCGAAGCGGCTGGTCGGGAGAGGGGGGCATGATCAAAACCAGCGCTCGACGGCGAATGCTCGAACAATCTGACGAAATATCGAGACGGATTAAGAGGCCTCGTGGTTAACAAACGGTGACGGACGCACCTGCGCGAGCCGCCCGACGCTGCGATTAACCCAGCGGCAACCTTAATGGAGTGTAATCGCCCTGGTTGAGGTAGGTTCGTGGCGTTGCGCCTGCGGGAGTGTTCGATGCGTTTAGCGTTCTGGCGTGCCGGCAAGGACAAGGCGGTGGTCAAGCGGGCTGTCTCGAAGGCAGCAGCCAAGCGGGCTGAACTCGAGCCCAGCATTGAAGCAAAGCCTGCGCCCGTTGCTCCGCGGTCGGCGCCAGTCGAATCCGGCGACATCGACCTGCACGCGCTCGGCGCGGCATTGGCGCGCAAGCGCGGCTGGATCATCGTTCCGACGGTGCTGGCGCTCGTCGCATCCATCGCAATCGTCAATCTCATCACGCCGCGCTACAAGTCTGAATCCCGTATCCTGATCGACGGCCGTGAGAACGTGTTTCTGCGGCCCAATAGCGATCGCGCCGAGGAACGGCAGGCGCTCGACGCCGAAGCCGTCACCAGCCAGGTGCAGCTCGTGCTGTCGCGCGATCTCGCGCGCGAGATCATCAAGAAGAACAAGCTTGCGGAGCGGCCCGAGTTCGATCCGGTGCTGCAAGGCGTTTCGCCGCTGAAGTCTCTTGCGGCGCTGGTCGGCATCGGCCGCGATCCGTTCTCGATGACGCCGGAAGAGCGGGTGCTGGACGCCTATTACGAGCGCCTCCAGGCCTACGCCGTCGACAAGTCACGCGTCATCGTGATCGAATTCCAGTCTGCCGATCCCGATCTCGCCGTGCGCGTCGCCAATTCGATCGCCGACGGCTATCTCGTGCTCCAGCAGGATGCGCGCCAGGACCAGGCCCGAAACGCCAGCCAGTGGTATGCCGGCAGGATCGATGAGCTGCGACGGAATGTCTCCGAGGCCGAAGCGAAGGCCGAGGACTTCCGCTCCAAGTCGAGCCTGTTCGTCGGCACCAACAACACGACGCTATCGAACCAGCAGATGGGCGAGGTCAACACCCAGCTCAACAATGCGCGCGCGCTCAAGGCCGATGCCGAGTCCAAGGCGCGCCTGATCCGCGAGATGATCCAGAGCGGCAAACCGATCGAATCGTCGGAAATTTTGAACTCGGAATCGATGCGCACGCCTTCGCAGCAGCGCGTGGCGTTGCGGGCCCAGCTGGCCGAGCAATCGTCGACGTTGCTCGGCAACCATCCGCGCATCAAGGAGTTGAAGGCGCAGCTCGCCGACCTCGACACCCAGATCCGCGACGAGGCCGCCAAGCTCGCCCGCACGCTCGAAAACGATGCGCGTGCCGCCAGCGGGCGCGTTCAGGAATTGTCGGCGAGCCTCGAGCAGCTCAAGAAGCAGGCGACGGCCACCAACGGCCAGGACGTGCAGCTCCGCGCCCTCGAGCGTGAGGCCAAGGCGCAGCGCGACCTGCTCGAAACCTATCTCGCGAAGTACCGTGAAGCCAACACCCGCGAGACCATCGACACCGCGCCGACGGATGGCCGCATCATCTCGCGCGCCGTTGTCTCGAACACGCCGGCCTATCCGAAGAAGCTGCCGATCGTGCTGATCGCGACGATCGCGACCCTGCTGCTCTCGTCGGGCGTCGTCATCACCGGAGAGCTGTTGCGCCAGACCGCGCCCCGTGCGGTCGCGGTATTCACGCCGGCGCTCACGCGGGGGTCGGCTCGCCAGGAACAAATCGTCCAACCGGTGGTCGTCGAGCCCTTCGTCGATCCGGTCGTCGATCCGGTCATGGCGGACCCCGCGCCGCTGCAGCCGGAGATGACGGCCGATGCCGATGTCAGCGAATTCGCGGCGATCGAGCGTCTGGCCGACAGCCTGCGCGCCGCCGGGACCATGGCGAAAAAAGTCACGGTGCTCGGCACCGCGAGCGGCGAAGCCATCACACTGTCGACGCTGACATTGGCCCGGCATCTGGCGCGCGACGCACGGGTCGTCGTGGTCGATCTCGCCGCGTCTTCGCCGACCATGGCCGCCGTGTCCGTCGATGCCTCGGCGCCCGGCCTCGCCGAACTGATGCAAGGCGAGGCCTCGTTCGCGCAGATCATCACCCGGGACAAGCTTTCGCGGCTGCATTTGGTCATGGCCGGCCGTCCCGGCTTCGATCGCAGCCTGTTGCAGTCGCCCCGAGTGACGCTTGCGATCGACGCGCTGCTGCGCGCCTACGACCACGTGCTGCTCGATGCCGGCAGTGCCTCCGACCTTCCGGCGGAGCTCCTGACGGCGAATGCCCGCGCCGTGGTGGTGCCCGACGCGTCGATGGCGCCGGATGCGCGCGCGCTGATGTGCGAGCAGCTCAGCGCCGTCGGCTTCAGCGAAGTGACGATGCTGAACAGGCCGGTGCAGCCGTCGGAGGCGAGGGACGCGCCGCGCGTCGTGGCGGCGTAGGCAGATTACCCGAACGCTCGCCGCAGCCGCTGCGCCAGGTCGAACAACATCTGGTTCTGTTTCACCAGCCGCTTGCCGTGGCTCAGCGAGGACATCGCCATCGCCGCGAGCTTTCCGCGTGGCGTTAGCGGAACAAAACTGTCGAAGATGTCTTGGTCGTCCTTGCAGAACATCCGCTTGTACTCGTCCGAGCCGATGCCGAGGTCGAGCGAGCGGTAGCCGCGCTCGGCGCAGCGGTCGATGATGTAGCGCATCAGGATCAGCCCGGGGCTGTAGCGGGCGTGCTCGGACATCGTGTAGGTGTTGAACATCATCGAGAAGCGTTGGCCGTCGGCGACGCCGGCAAAGATTGCGATCACCTCGTCGTCGCATTCGAGCGCGTGGATGTCGATGGTGCGGCCGTCTCCGCGTGGCGCAAGGCAGGCGCTGCGGACGAATTGCTCGACGCCGGGCTCGGCGAAGACGTTGGGAAGCTTCTGTTCGGCCATCCGCGCCGGCTTGATACGGAAGAACCAGTCGAGCAGGCGGGTGATGTCCAAGTCGGTGGTCGCCAAATGATAGCGATAGCCGGGGAGCGCCTGGAGCTTCTTCTCCTTGCTCTTGAGGCGGCGGCGGAAGGAGTTGCTGATCCGCGATGCCGGCGGACCGCCCGGTTCGATCGTGAGCAGCGGGCAGCCGTTGATCGCGCTTTGGCGCGGCAAATGCGCGAACGGGTTCTGCTGGTCGTTCCAGTGCAGCGGCTGCTGCGTCAGTGCGAGCACGTCGGCATGTTCGTTGAGCGGCGCAAGCAGCGCGTCGAGATCGCCGCTGGCGACCTGCGCTGCAAATTCGGCGTTCCACAAGCCCATGTTGAAGGTCGTATGCTTGCCGCCCATGAAGCAGGCGGTGCGCACGCCGTGGCTTTGGCGCAGCGAGAGCGGCAGCAGCAGCAGCGGCCGATGCTCGGAGTCGCGGGCAATGACGATAAAGGGGCGGGCGCGTTCCTGCTCGCCGACCAGACGCTGCCAGGGACTGAGCAGATCAAATCGCTGATAGGGCGTGAAGAGATGACCGGGCTGCTCGAAGGCGCGCCAGACGGCCTCGGCCGCGCCGAGATCGGTCACGATATCGACATGCGCGATGCGACCCGCTTTCGACTGCGCTGGCAATTCTGCCGTCCGGCTTTGCATCGCCGCAGCCATGGTCATTCGCGAACCTGTCGAGAAATCAAAAATATGCGTAATTCGGCCTGTGGCCGACCTTTGCAAAGAAATGTCAACAAAGGGTAATGACTATAAGAGGGGACCGGCCGCCGACGGGCGCGAGGTGGGACATTGGCATCCGACGACAGATGGCTGGAACGGCTGCGACTTGAGCTGACCTGGTTCACGGGCCAGGCTGCGCTGCGCAGTCGTGGAGCCGGCGCCATCCTGCGCTTTGCGCATGTGCGGTCGCGCCGGCGCGGCGGGTTTCAGCCGCTGCGCGAGAACGAGATCACGCCGCATTTCCTCGATCGCGCCATTCGCGCGCTGAAGCGGTGGAACTATGATTTCGTCGGCATGGACGAGGTCTGCCGGCGCGCGGTGACGCTGTCGGAACAGCGGCGCTTCGTGGCACTCACCTTCGACGGCGCCGGCAAGGATCTGATCGACTTTGCCTATCCGGTGCTGGCGCGCCACGCCGTGCCCTTCACGATCTATGTGCCCACGGCGTTTCCCGACGGCGTCGGTGAGGCCTGGTGGCTCGGACTCGAACAGGTGATCGCGCGCGAGAGCCGTGTCAGTCTCTTGATGGGCGAGAAGGAGCAGCGCTTCACTGTGACTGGCAACGCGGAGAAGCAGGCGCTGTTTTCGTTCCTCGAGGCCTGGCTGCGCTCGCTGCCGCCGGCGGATGTGTCGGCTGCGATCGCAGACCTCTGCACGCGCTACCGGGTCGACCTTGCCGCGCTCTCACGCGAGGCATCGATGAATTGGGAGGATCTGGCAAGGCTTTCGGCCGATCCGCTGGTGACAATCGGCAGTGCGACCGTGAACTATCCCGTTCTCGCCAACATGAAGGATGCGGCCGCGCTGCGCGAGATGACGATGGGCAAGGCAGTCGCGGAAACGGCCTTCGATCGCGACATCCGGCATCTCGCCTTTCCGTTCGGTGATCGCGCCTCGTTCCGGCGCAGCCATGTCATCATGGCGGAGGAGGCCGGTTTTGCCAGCGCGGTGACGACGATCCCGGGCGTGGTGGACGCGGAGGGACGCACCAATCTGCGCGCGCTGCCGCGCATTTCCTGGGATGGCCGGGTGCGCTCGCTGCGCATGATTCGGGTGCTGGTGTCGGGGGTCGCTTTTGCGCCGGTGAAGCCGACCGGGACTGCTGCGACCTAGAAGCGCTACGAACTGGAAGCGCTACGAACTCGACTTGGCCCGATCGGGCCGCTGCATCCAGCTCACGATCGGCATGGCCGGCAGCACCCAGCCCATGCCGACCACCACATAATAGATGGCCTGGCGCCAGCCGGACTCGGCGATCCACGGCATCTGCGCCAGCGCCATGCCGAGCAGGGCCCAGACGGTGGCGAGCACCAGGAGCAGGATGGTGCCGAGGAACTTGCGAGTGCGGATCGTCATGGCGGAATATCGCGGCTTTCGCGTAACTTGCGCTGCGGGAGCGGGGGACTATAAGGGGCACGCAGTCCGGTTCAAGCTCTGGTTTTGCCTCGAATGACGACGAATTCCGCCCCGTTCGAACCGCATCGCGCCGTGCGTTGGTGGCTGATCTCAGTGGCTGCGCTGATCGCGCTGATGGTACTGGTCGGAGGCGCAACGCGGCTGACGGAATCCGGGCTCTCGATCGTCGAGTGGAAGCCGGTCACGGGCAGCGTGCCGCCACTTTCGGAAGCGCAGTGGACGGCGGCCTTCGAGGCCTACAAGACGATCCCGCAATATCGCGAGCTCAACGCCGGCATGAGCCTGTCCGAGTTCAAGCAGATCTTCTGGTGGGAATGGAGCCATCGGCTGCTCGGCCGTTTCATCGGCGTCGCCTATCTGTTGCCGTTCCTGTTCTTCCTCTGGCGCGGCGGCCTGTCCGGTGAGTTGAAGCGGCGGCTGTGGCTGTTGTTCGCGCTCGGCGGCCTCCAGGGCGCGGTCGGCTGGTGGA
>NZ_JADPJF010000042.1:128241-129148 GCF_023073295.1 Bradyrhizobium sp. 23
CTCGGGGCTGTCCGAACGCGTCGAGGTGTCGCAATATCGGCTGGCGACACATCTTATGCTCGCGCTCGTGATCTTCGCCGGCATCGTCTGGACGGTGCGGCGGCTCGCCGGGCGTCCGCAGATCGCAGCATCGTCGCGGCTGCGCTTTACCAGCGCCTTGCTCCTCGCGGTGACCTTTATCCAGATCTATTTTGGTGCTCTGGTTGCGGGCCTGCGCGCGGGCCGCGCCTACAACACCTGGCCGCAGATCGACGGCGCGTTCATTCCCTCGGCGGAACGGCTGTGGTTCGAGACGCCGTGGTGGCGCAACATGTTCGACAATGTGCTGACGGTGCAGTTCGAGCACCGCATGACGGCCTATGCGCTGTTCGCGCTGGCGGCGTTGCACGCGTTCGATGCGGTCCGTTCACGCGCGGGTTCTGCGGCAAGCGGCGCGCTCTTGCTGCTGGGCGCGGTCAGCCTGCAAGGCGTGCTCGGCATCCTCACGCTGCTCAACCAGGTGCCGATTGATCTCGCGCTCGCGCATCAGGCAGTTGCGATCGTGGTGCTGACGCTTGCGGTGATGCAGACAGAGCGGCTCGCGCCGCGTGGCGCAACCGAAGCGCAGCCGCGCGCCGTTCCCGTCGGTCAGGCCGGCTGATCGGATCTGCTCTTCAGCAATAGCCGTAGATGCCGCACGAGTAGGGCAGGCGCCAGAAATAATCGACCTGATTCCCGCCGTAATACGCGCCCTGGTAATCGTAGTCCCAGGGGCGGCCGTAATAGCCCGGCAGCGTGTGGGAGCCCGGGAGCAGTGGCGTACCCGGCAAATTGCGGATGTAGCTGCCGATGCCGTAGGCCGGCGAGATCAGCGCATCCGGATCGGTCTCGACATAGACCTGCGGCGGCTCCTGTGGCGGAGCGGCCG
>NZ_JADPJF010000042.1:129309-172437 GCF_023073295.1 Bradyrhizobium sp. 23
GCAGCATCGTCGGCTCCGAATCAAAGGGGCGATCCAGTGACGATGTATGCGGCAGATATGGTTAATGACTGTTAACTGGAGCCATATTCCGGGGCGCACTCAGGCGCCCCGGAATGACCAGGACAGCTACGTGCCCAGCGCCTGTTCCAGATCGGCGATCAAATCTTCCTTGTCCTCGATGCCGATCGAGAGCCGCACCACGTCGGGGCCGGCGCCGGACTTGACCTTAGCGGCGTCGTCGAGCTGGCTGTGCGTGGTCGAGGCCGGATGGATGACCAGCGAGCGGGTGTCGCCGACATTGGCCAGATGCGAGAACAGCTGCAACTTCGACACCAGGCTGACGCCGGCATCGTAGCCGCCCTTCAGGCTGAAGGTGAACACGGCGCCGGCACCCTTCGGCGCGTATTTGCGCGCGAGCTGGTTGTACTTGTCGCTTGCAAGGCCCGCATAGTTCACCGCGGCCACCGCCGGATGGCCGGCGAGGAATTCGGCGACCGCTTTCGCATTGTCGCAGTGCTTCTGCATGCGCAGCGGCAATGTCTCGATGCCGGTGAGGATCATGAAGGCGTTGAACGGCGACAGCGCGGGTCCGAGGTCGCGCAGGCCGAGCACGCGGCAGGCGATCGCGAAGGCGAAATTGCCAAACGTCTCCTGGAGCCGGATGCCGTGATATTCGGGCCGCGGCTCCGATAGCATCGGATATTTGCCGCCTGTCGACCAGTCGAAAGTGCCGGCATCGACGATGATGCCGCCGATCGAATTGCCGTGGCCGCCGAGAAATTTCGTCAGCGAGTGCACGACGATGTCGGCGCCGTGGTCGATCGGGCGGATCAGATAGGGCGAGGCCAGCGTATTGTCGACGATCAGCGGGACGCCCGCCTTGCGCGCCACCGTCGAGATCGCCTCGATGTCGGTGATGCTGCCGGCGGGATTGGCGATGGACTCGATGAAGATCGCTTTCGTGCGCGGCGTGACCGCGCGTTCGAAGCTCGCGATGTCGTCGGGATCGGCCCACACCACGTTCCAGCCGAAGCTCTTGAACGCGTGGGTGAACTGGTTGATGGAGCCGCCATAGAGCTTTCGCGCGGCGATGAACTCGTCGCCGGGCTGGAGCAATTGCTGCAACACCACGACCTGCGCGGCATGGCCCGAGGCCACCGCCAGCGCGGCCGTGCCGCCTTCGAGTGCTGCGACGCGCTCTTCCAGCACCGCGTTGGTGGGATTGCCGATGCGGGTATAGATGTTGCCGAAGGCCTGCAGGCCGAACAGAGAGGCGGCGTGGTCGGCGTCGTTGAAGACGAACGACGTCGTTTGATAGATCGGAGTCGCGCGCGCACCAGTGGTGGGATCGGGCTGTGCACCGGCATGCACGGCGAGGGTCGAAAATCCCGGAAGGCGATCGCTCATTGAGGGCGTCCTGTTCTCGTGGTCTGAAATCGCGCGGCATGCTGATTGGCGCCGCGGCTGCCGTCAAGGCGCGGCTTCACATCGGAACGATCGTGCTACGCATTGTCGCGTTCGCGAAATGAAACCTTCGCAACTGCGTCAGCTTTGCTCGGTCTTGTTTTTGGCGGCGCGGTCCGATGCCGCGGTTTCGCCGCCGCCGACACTCATCCGATTGAGGGATAGCCGCATGCCCTGCGTCGGCACCGGAGCGCGTTTCGAGCTCAGCGTGCGTGAATTGACGCCCATCCACGAGATCTCCGACGACAGGCGGCCATATTCGATCTTGGGGCAGCGGTTCATCACCACCTTGATACCGACCGATTCCGCCTTCAGCGCCGCCGCATCGTCGCGTGCCCCCAACTGCATCCAGATCACCATCGGCAGCGGATCGAGCGTGAGGGCTTCCTCGACCACGGGCATGATGTGGCTGGAGTTGCGGAAAATGTCGATCATGTCGACGGGACGGCCGATGTCGGACAGCGAGGCGACGAAGGGTTTTCCGAGCAGCTCCTTGCCGACATGGCCGGGATTGACCGGGATCATGTCGTAGCCACGCTGGGCCAGATATTTGAACGCGAAATAGCTCGGCCGCACGTTGGCCGGCGAGGCGCCGACCATCGCGATCGATTTCACGTTGTTGAGGATGCCCCGGATGTAATTGTCGGGATAGGCGTCGTGGTTCATTGGCTCATCTTTTCGGGCTCATCTTTCGCCGTCATTGCGAGGAGCGAAGCGACGAAGCAATCCAGTCTGTCTCCGAGGAGGGATTCTGGATTGCTTCGCTTCGCTCGCAATGACGAATTACTCATCCCGCCATGTCGGCGTGCGCTTCTCGATGAAGGCGCCAATGCCTTCCTCGGCGTCGCGCGCCATCATGTTCTCGGTCATCACCTCTGCCGCATAGCGATAGGCATCTGCAAGGTTCATCTCGGCCTGGCGGTAGAACGCCTCCTTGCCGAGCTTGACGGTATAGGCGGATTTCAGCGCGACCTGTTCGGCGAGCGCAATGGCGGCATGGCGCTCGCTGCCGGCGGCGACGACACGATTGACGAGCCCGATCTCGCGAGCGCGTGCGGCCGGGATCGGCTCGCCTGTCAGCAACATCTCCATCGCCTGCTTGCGCGGCACATTGCGCGACAGCGCCACCATTGGCGTCGAGCAGAACAGGCCGATGTCGACGCCCGGAGTGGCGAAGTGTGCTGCTTCCGAGGCGATCGCGAGATCGCAGCTGGCCACGAGCTGGCAGCCGGCCGCGGTCGCGATGCCCTGGACGGATGCGACCACGGGCTTGGGCAGGTGCACGATCGCCTGCATCATCGCGCTGCAGGCGGTCATCATCTCGGCGAAGAAGGCACGGCCGCGATCCGGATCGGCGCGACGCGCGGTCAGCTCCTTCATGTCGTGGCCGGCGGAGAAGGCGGGACCGTTGGCCGCGATCACGACGCCGCGGACGGACTTGTCGTCGCGGATCTCGTTGAGCTCGGCATGCAGGCTTGCGATCATCGCCGCCGACAGGCTGTTGCGGGCGGCCGGGCGGTTGAGGGTCAGGACCGCGATAGGGCCGACGGTCTCGCGCAGCAGGATCGGCAGTTGCGGGGAGGGGGCGCGGGCGGCCTGGACGGACATCAAAGCGTTTCCGGTTGGATTATTGCGATTGGATGACGCAGATAACTTAATGTAACAGGGGACGTGAAGCGAGGGTGAGGGGCAGCATGGCGTTAGCGAAAATGAGCGTGGCGGAGCTCGAGCAGTTCCTCCGCAACGAGTTTCCCCAGGCCTTCAGCGGCGACGACATCACGATCGAGAGCGCGGACGGTCAGGCCTGCCTTTTGCGTCAGCGCTATAGCGAAAAGATGCTGCGGCCGGGTGGAACCGTGTCCGGCCCGACCCTGATGGCGCTCGCCGATTTCGCGATGTACGTGGTGCTGTTGTCCGCGATCGGGCCGATCGGGCTCGCGGTGACCACCAATCTCAACATTAACTTCCTGCGCAAGGGCCAGCCCGGGCAGGACGTGCTGGCGGAGGCGCGGCTGCTCAAGCTCGGCAAGCGCCTCGCAGTCGGTGAGGTGAAGCTATTGTCCGGCACCTCGCCCGATCCGATTGCGCATGTCACCTCGACCTATTCCATTCCAAACGTTTGAACTTTTTACGGGTATCTTAATACCATATTTCTAAGTCGTTGATATTGAACAAGTAAATTCCGCCTTTGGGCATTGACCGCGGCGCCTCTGTTCTCTAAAAAACCGCCAGTCCGGTGCGGTGTTCGCGCCGATGCTCCCCGTTCACGGAAACTCTGACATGAAAACCTTTTCGGCAAAGCCGGCTGAGGTGACGAAGAAGTGGGTACTGATCGACGCCAAGGGTCTGGTCGTCGGCCGTCTCGCCACCATCGTCGCCATGCGCCTGCGCGGCAAGCACCTCCCGACCTACACCCCGCACGTTGATTGCGGCGACAACATCATCATCATCAACGCGCAGCATGCGGTTCTCACCGGCCGCAAGCGCGAGCAGAAGACCTATTACAAGCACACCGGCTATGTCGGCCACGTCAAGGAGCGCACCGCGCGCCAGATCCTCGAGGGCAAGCATCCCGAGCGCGTGCTGGAGAAGGCCGTCGAGCGCATGATCCCGCGTGGCCCGCTCGGTCGCGTCCAGATGGGCAACCTGCGCGTCTATGGCGGCGCCGATCATCCGCACGAGGCCCAGACGCCCGAGAAGATCGACATCGCCAAGTTGAACCGCAAGAACACGAGGGCCGCATAACATGGCCGAATCCATCCAGTCGCTCGACCAGCTCTCGCAGCTCAAGACGGCGGCCGCGCCCGACGCGCCCAAGCACGAGAAGAAAGTCGACAAGTTCAACCGCGCCTATGCCACCGGCAAGCGCAAGGACGCGGTCGCCCGCGTCTGGATCAAGCCAGGCGCCGGCAAGGTCACGGTCAACGCGCGCGAGGTCGAGGTCTATTTCGCCCGTCCCGTGCTGCGCATGATGATCGAGCAGCCGTTCTCCGTGGCCGCGCGGTCCGGCCAGTATGACGTGATCTGCACCGTCGCCGGCGGTGGTCTGTCCGGCCAGGCCGGTGCCGTCCGTCACGGCATCTCCAAGGCACTGACCTATTTCGAGCCGGAGCTGCGCACCGTGCTCAAAAAGGGCGGCTTCCTCACCCGCGACTCCCGCGTGGTCGAGCGCAAGAAGTACGGCAAGGCCAAGGCCCGCCGGTCCTTCCAGTTCTCGAAGCGTTAATCGCATCGGTCGCATTCGTCGCGAAAGCGGCTTCAATGAGATGCAAAAGGGCGCTGATTTCAGCGCCCTTTTTGCTGTTCGTTTGTATGCAAATTGATGGCGTGTTTCCTGAAAACTTGGGCTCGCATGAAAACCTGAATGGAACCCGCGGGACATAGCGTCGCTTTTGGAAGGGCGCGCAAATCGGTTGATCCGATCGCGTAACTGCTATGTCTAGAAGGGGGCCGACATGATGTCGCTCGATAGCATCACGCTCTATTTGGTCGCCACCATGGTCGCCGCACTGCTCGGCGCCATGATGGTGTTTTTCGGAAGGCAGGAGAATAGCGCTGCGCTGAAATGGTGGGGCACCGCCTATCTCCTCGGCGCCGCATCGGTCGCGCTCTGGACGGCGGCGGGCGACAGATTGGGGCCGCATCTTTACCTTGCGCTGAACGCGGTCGGCTTCGTCGCGTGCGGCATGGTGTGGAATGCGGCGCGCGTCTTCCACGGCCGCAAGCCGAATTGGCCGGGTCTCCTGGTCGGCGCGCTCGCCTGGGTCGCTGCCGCCACGTTGCTCGATCCCCCCGCGTCCATGCTGCGCATGATCGTCGGCGCCGGCATCGTGTCGGTCTATGCGGCGTTGACCGCCAGCGAGCTCTGGGTCGAGCGACGCAAGAGCCTGCAACGGCGCTGGCCGGCCTTCGTGGTGCCGGTGATGCACGGCTGCGTCTTGATGCTGCCGATCGTGCTCGGCAGCTTCCTGCGTCCGCACGATGCGGGTTTCGCCAGCAGCATCTGGGTCACCGTGTTCGCGGTCGAGCTCGTGCTTTATGCCGTCGGCACCGTGTTCGTGATCTTCATGCTGGTGTCCGAGCGCACCGTCACCGCGCACCGGACCGCCGCCTCCACCGATCCGCTGACCGGCATGCTCAACCGCCGCGGCTTCTCGGAAGCCTGCGGGCGCGTGATCGAGCGCGAGGCAAAGGCCGGACGTCCCGTGACCGTGATGATCTTCGATATCGATCATTTCAAGTCGATCAACGACCGGTTCGGCCATCCCGCCGGCGACGAGATGCTGAAACTGTTCTCGACCGTCGTCGTCAGCAATCTGCGCATCAGCGACATGTCGGGTCGCATCGGCGGCGAGGAGTTCGCCGCCCTCCTGCCGTGTTCGCTCGAGGAGGGCGTGCTGGTCGCTGAGCGCGTGCGCGAGGCCTTCGAGACCTCCGGCGTCGTCGTCGACGAGGGCCCGGTCGACACCACCGTCAGCATCGGCGTCGCCGGCGGTCCGGCCGGCACCGAGCTCGAAGTGCTGCTGGCCTCGGCCGACACCGCGCTCTACCAGGCCAAGCGCGGCGGCCGAAACCGCGTCGAGTCGGCGGAGGAGCTGCCACTGTCGCTGGAGAACTGGCGCCGCCAGAGCGCCGCGCGGATCGGCGTGCCCAACACGCAGTCCAAAGCGCAGCCGGCGACCGCCTAGGCAAAGGAGGCCTCGCCGTAATCCCCTGTTTACCATTCGATCCCTACCATTGCGGTCATGGAATCGATCCGTCGACAGAACCCGCAGACCGCCTTGATGTCGCTCGAAGCCGCGGCGACTTCGGCACGCGGCGGCTTCGCGTGCCTGTTCTCGACCGCGGACGAATACGAGAGCGCGCTGATCACCGAGCGCCGCGCCCAGGGGCGCTACACGCAAGGCCGCAATTACTGGCCGCTCGCGCTGTTCGCCGGTTGTGCGCTGATGGTGGTGGGCACCGTTCTGCTGCTCGCCTGAGTGATCTTCATTCTTGGACCGGGCAGGGCGCCGTTTCGGCGCCTTTTTCTTTGTCGCGGGCTGCGGTAGACACGCCCATCGAACAAAATGGGTGGAAACAGATGATCACCGAGATCGCGCAAATCGACGTCAAGCCGGGCAGCGAGAAGGATTTTGAGGCCGCCGTTGCCAAGGCGAAGGCCGCTTTCGGCCGCTCCAAGGGTTTTCACGGTTTCGAGCTGCACAAGTCGATCGAGAAGCCGCAGCGCTATCGTCTGATGGTGAAGTGGGAGACGCTCGAGAACCACACCGTCGATTTTCGCGGCTCCGAGAATTTCACCGAATGGCGCGGCCTCGTCGGCCAGTATTTTGCTGCACCGCCTGAGGTGGAGCACACCGAAACCGTGCTCATCACCTGAGGCGGCTCAGGCCGCCTCCGCCAGAGGCGGCGCTTCATACGTCTTGAAATGGTCGATCACGACTTTGGCGATGGCGACCAGTGGCAGCGCCAGCGCCAGGCCCCAGATCCCGAACACGACGCCGAGCAGGATCTGGAACGCGAACAGCGTGGCCGGCGGAATGTCCAGTGCCTGCCGCTGCAGCAGGGGCGTCAGCACGTAGCTCTCCATGGCGTGGACGCCCATGAAGAGGAGAAACGCCGACAGCGCCGGAATCCATCCTGAGGCGAGGCTCGCCAGCACGACCACGACGCCGGCTATGATGGCGCCGACGGTCGGAATGAAGCCGAGCAGTCCCGCCTGAATCCCGAGAATGAAGGAGCCCGGGATGCCGATGATGAGAAGCCCGATCCAGGTTACCGCGCCGACCGCGAGCATGACGATCATCTGTGCGATCAGCCATCGTTCAAGTGTCTCGCTGACGCGGTCGATGATGACGGCCGTGCGCGCGCGATGTTTTGCAGGCGCGATGAACAGCAATCCCTCGCGATAGACGCTGGGTTGGGCGGCGAAGGCGACTCCCAGAAACAGCACGATGAAGATGTTTCCCACGCCGTGGATGGTGCCAAGCAGCAGCTTGAACGTCTGGCTCACGATCGCCCCGCCGCTGGAGGCAAGGGCGCCTGCGCCGGGTATTGCCCCGCGCGACGCCGTGCCGGCCGACGGCGTCGGCTCCGGTTGCGCGTCGGGAGACGAACCGGGTCCGGAGCTCCCGAAATCGAAGAAGCTGGTGTCGATGCCGTGATTGTCCAGGAATGATTTGACGTTGCCGATCTGGGATTTGATGGTTTTGCTGAGTCCCGCCGCCTGATCGGCGATGGTGGCGCCGCCGAGATATGCGATGCCCGCGAGCATCAGCGCGAGGGCCAAGCAGACGATCGCGAGCCGCAGCGTATGCGGAAGACGCGCGTGCCGGCCAAGCGCGTTGGTCAGCGCGTTGAGCCCAAGGCCCAGCAGCACCCCGGCGAAGATCAGGAGCAGGGTGGTCGCGAAGTACCAGGAGAACGCGAGCAGCACGGCGAACAGCACCACACCGATGCCGCCGACCGAAATGCCCCAAGCCAGATCAAAACGGGTCGGGGGTCGTTCATTCGGGAATGTGATCACGCAATGTCCTTTAGGTGGACCGGGGGGCACTCTTTCGACAAACACGCTTTTGATCAAGACCGCGTCAACGCGCTTGTTTGACGCTGCCGTATGAACGGTGCAGACCGACGAGGAGAGAACAGATGGGGCGCGCTTGAGTTTCATCAGCAAATGGGTGGGTCTGCTCGGGCTTCTGGCCGTGCTCGTGATTGGCGACCAGATCCGGATCAATCGGCCCGGTCACAAATATCGCCTCGCGGTCGAGGTGACGACGCCTGACGGGATCAAGACCGGGTCGGGCATTCTGTCCGTCGTGCCCGATCGCGGCTATAGCCGGGGCGGCCGCACCACGATGCGCGGCGAGGCCGTGTTCGTCGACCTCGGCCGGGGAAAGAATGTGGTGGCATTGCTCGCGCATCAGCAGGGCGCGAAGCTCGATCTCGACGACATCAACTATGTCGCGCTCCGCGCTTATGGCGCTGCGCGAGGCAACCGCGTCTCGTTCAACGAGCTCAACCGGCAGACCGGCGTCGTCGCGGTGCAGGGCGACCTAATGCCCGCGCTGGTGAGCTTTGGCGATCCCCTGGACCCTACGACCGCGCGCCTTGTCGCCGGCGACCATGTGGAGGCGGTGCTGGGCGACGGTTACGCACTCCGTGGCCTTACCGCCGAAATAGTGCCCAACGGGCTTTGGCCGATCGATTTCGGTGGCGCGCTCGGGGAGCCCGTGACGCGCGGAATCGAGACGAAACTGCCCTGGTTGGCTGCGCCGGGCGACCCGGCGGCGACCGCGCTGAAGACCGCCGGCCTGCCCCTTGGCGGCGCGATCGTGGCCCGGGAGGCATTTGCGCGAAAATAGCATTGCCGTCCCGCGTACCCTTCTGTTGAATTTGTTCCACCCCAGGGGCATGTTTGGAGAATCGTCTTCGGCGAGAGGTCTGAACGGGAGATGAGAAAGCCGGTCGTCGGCGTGATCGGGAACGCCCATCGCGTTGAGAATCGATTTCAGGTCCAGATGGTCGGCGAGCGTAATCTGCGCGCCGTGGCCGAGGTTTCCGGCGGTCTGCCGGTGATGTTCGCGGGCTCGCCCGACATCACCGATATCGGCGCGCTGCTCGATACCGTCGACGGAATCGTGCTCACCGGCGCCCGCGCCAACGTCCATCCGACCCGTTTCAACGTCGATCCGTGTGAGGCGCACGAGCCCTACGACATCCACCGCGACGAGGTGGCGCTGGCGCTCTCGGTCGCCTGCGTTGCCCGCGGTATCCCGCTGTTCGGCATCTGCAGGGGCCTCCAGGAGATGAACGTCGCCTTCGGCGGCTCGCTGCATCCCGAGATCCGCGAAATCCCGGGCCGCATGAACCATCGCATGCCAAGGCTTGAGAATGGTGAGATCCATCCCGACCCGACAGTGGTGTTCGCCGATCGTCACGACGTCGATCTGACACCGGGCGGCGCGTTCGCGGAATTGCTCGGCTGTGACAAGATCAGGGTCAATTCGCTGCACGGCCAGGGCATCCTCGATCCCGGCAAGCGCGTGCTGATCGAGGGCATTGCCGAGGACGGCACCATCGAGGCGATCCGGATCGCGGAAGCCAAGACCTTTGCGCTCGGCGTGCAATGGCACGCCGAATACGACCCGCAGCACAATCCGATCAATCGAAAACTGTTCGAGGCGTTCGGTCAGGCCATGGTGGCGAAGCAGCGCGCGGCGGCGTAGCTGCGGGGCTGCGCCGAGGCCTATAAGGCTATCGATCGTTTCGACCGGCGGCGGAGGATTGGCGATTTTCGCAAACAGGCACGAGAACTAGTCTCCAGGATGGATTTCGCGGCGCTGAATGCATCCTGCGAATTACCAACAGCGCTCGCGATCTCTCGGGCGCAATAAACCAGATATCAAGAATTGATGCGCGCCAGTTTTCTCGATTCCGATTCGTTCTTTGAGAACGAAATGGAGTCAGACGCAGAACGAAACTCGATGACCACAAAAAAGGCGCCCCGAGGGGCGCCTTTCGTGCGTCGTGGTCGTTCGGGCCGCCTAGCCCGAATAGTACATCTCGAACTCGACCGGGTGCGGGGTCATTTCGAAGCGGGCGACTTCGGTCATCTTCAGCTCGATATAGGCGTCGATGAAATCGTCGTCGAACACGCCGCCGTTCTTCAGGAAGCCGCGGTCCTTGTCGAGGTTTTCCAGCGCCTCGCGCAAGCTGCCGCACACCGTCGGGATCTGCTTCAGCTCTTCCTTCGGCAGATCGTAGAGGTCCTTGTCCATCGCCGGACCCGGATCGATCTTGTTCTTGATGCCGTCGAGGCCCGCCATCAGCATCGCGGCGAAGCCGAGATAGGGATTGGCGAGCGGATCGGGGAAGCGCACCTCGACACGCTTGGCCTTCGGCGAAGCAGTGTAGGGGATCCGGCAGGAGGCCGAGCGGTTGCGCGCGGAATAGGCGAGCAGCACGGGAGCCTCATAGCCCGGGACCAGACGCTTGTAGGAGTTGGTCGACGGGTTGGTGAAGGCGTTGATCGCCTTGGCGTGCTTGATGATGCCGCCGATGTAATGGAGGCAGGTCTCCGACAGGTCGGCGTATTTGTTGCCGGCGAACACCGGCTTGCCGTCCTTCCAGATCGACTGGTGCACGTGCATGCCCGAGCCGTTGTCGCCGAACACCGGCTTCGGCATGAAGGTGGCGGTCTTGCCGTAGATGTGCGCGACCTGATGAATGCAGTATTTGTAGATCTGCATGTGGTCGGCCATCAGCGTCAGCGTGTCGAACTTCATGCCGAGCTCGTGCTGGGCGGAGGCGACTTCGTGATGGTGCTTCTCGACCTTCACACCCATCTTGGCCATGGCGCCGAGCATCTCCGAGCGCATGTCCTGCACGGAATCCTGCGGCGGCACCGGGAAGTAGCCGCCCTTGGTGCGGACACGATGGCCGAGATTGCCGCCTTCATATTCGGTGTCGGAGTTGGTCGGCAGCTCCGAGGAGTCGAGGCGGAAGCCGGTGCTGTAGGGATTGGCGGAGAAGCGCACGTCGTCGAACACGAAGAATTCGGCTTCGGGGCCGACGAAGACGGTGTCGCCAACGCCCATCGACTTCACCATCGCCTCGGCCTTCTTGGCGATGCCGCGGGGATCGCGGTTGTAGGGCTCGCCGGTGGTCGGCTCGAGCACGTCGCAGGTGATGACCATGGTGGTCTCGGCGAAGAACGGATCGATCGTCGCGGTCACCGGATCGGGCATCAGGCACATGTCGGACTCGTTGATCGCCTTCCAGCCGGCGATCGATGAGCCGTCGAACATCGTGCCTTCGGCGAAAATGTCCTCATCGATCATGCTGATGTCGAAGGTGACGTGCTGCCACTTGCCGCGCGGATCGGTGAAGCGCAGGTCGACGTATTTGACGTCGTTGTCCTTGATCGATTTCAGGACGTCTTTGGCGGTCTTCATGCATACCCCTTTTGGCTCTGCGGGTCGGTTTCCAAACTTCGAGCGACCGTGTTCACGCTTCTTGAGGCGCGCGAGGCACAAACAAAACGAGGCCGCCGAAGCAGCCTATTTCTTGTCAGAATGTCGCAAAATGCGGGATAGCACCCGGCTCAGATAGCGTCCAGCCCGGATTCGCCGGTTCGGATGCGGATCGCCTCTTCGATGTTGGAGACGAAAATCTTGCCGTCGCCGATGCGCCCGGTTTGCGCGGCGCGGCGGATTGCGTCGATGGCGCGCTCGACCAGATCGTCGCCGATCACGATCTCGATCTTCACCTTGGGCAGGAAGTCGACGATGTATTCTGCGCCGCGGTACAGCTCGGCGTGACCCTTCTGCCGGCCGAAGCCCTTGGCTTCGGTGACGGTGATGCCCTGAAGGCCGACTTCCTGAAGCGCTTCCTTCACCTCGTCGAGCTTGAATGGCTTGATGATGGCTTCGATTTTCTTCACTGCGCGCCTCCCGGCCTTTCGAACAAATAGCAACGTCTTCGTCAGGATGCGCTTTCTTAACGCACGATCTTGTCTTCGCTATGCCGGGATCCCTGACCAGTCCGGCAACAACGGCCGGCCACACCCTGATAAATGCCAGTGAGCACGACGAACCGAAGCGACTTCCGCGAAAGCAGGGTCTATGCCAAGTTGCAAATGCCCTGATTATTGGAGCGTTATCAGCCTTTTAACGTGCAGCTCTGATAGGTGGCGCCGACCCGCACAAAATACCGCAGACTACGAAATAGGCAAACGGTTCAATACTTGTGCAGATCGTTGTTCCGCCGGATAGCCCGGTGCGGAACGTGCCTGTTGAAAAGGCTTTTGGACAGGGAAGTGGCATGGAAGTTCTGACCAACGCCGAAATGCAGCGCGCCGACCAGCTCAGCATTGCGGCAGGCACCCCCGGCTTCAAGCTGATGCTCAGCGCCGGTCAGGCGGTCGCCGAGGCCGCCCACGCGCTGGTGGAGGAGGGGCCAATCCTGATCGTGGCCGGCCCGGGCAACAACGGCGGGGACGGTTTTGTCGCAGCCGCCGAGCTCGCCGCGCAAGGCCGCGAGGTCTCGGTGATCCTGATGTGCGAGCGGGACCAGCTCCAGGGCGATGCGGCCTCGGCCGCGCGGGGTTGGAAACACCCGGTGCTCCCGTTCAACCCGCAGGCGATCGGGCGACCGGCGCTGATCATCGATGCGCTGTTCGGCGCGGGCCTCAGCCGTCCCGTCGAGGGCGAGGCGCGTGAGATGATCGAGGCGATCAACGCCAATGGTGCGCCGGTGCTCGCGGTCGACCTGCCGAGCGGCATCAACGGCACCAGCGCGGCCGTGCTGGGCGTGGCCGTGAACGCCGCCGAGACCGTCACCTTCTTCCGCAAGAAGCCGGCGCATCTGCTGCTGCCGGGGCGCATGCATTGCGGTCACGTCCGCGTCGCCGACATCGGCATCGAGGCGCAGGTGCTGGACGAGATCGCGCCGCAGATTTTTGAGAACGATCCGGACTTCTGGGGCTCGGCCTTTCCGGTGCCGCGCATCGACGGCCATAAATACGCGCGAGGTCATGTGCTGGCGGTCTCGGGCGATGCGGCGGCGACCGGTGCGGCGCGGCTCGCCGCGCGCGGGGCGCTGCGCGCCGGCGCGGGCCTGGTGACTCTGGCCACGCCGCGTGATGCGCTGGCGATCAATGCGGCTGCGCTCACCGCGGTGATGGTTCACCCCGTCGATACCGCCATCGAGTTCGGCGAGCTGCTCGGCGACAAGCGTTACAACACCTGCATCATCGGCCCTGGCGCGGGCGTCGGCGAGCGCACCTGCGATCTCGTCCACACGGCGCTTACCTCCCAGCGGCGCCTGGTGCTCGACGCGGATGCGCTGACGAGCTTTGCCGCCAATCCCGAGCGCCTGTTCGAATCGATCAAGACGTCGCAGGACAAGGCGGTGGTGCTGACGCCGCACGAGGGCGAGTTCCCGCGGCTGTTCTCCGACCTCAGCAATAAACATCCGGGGCGCTCGAAGATCGAGCGCGTGCGCGCCGCCGCCGAGCGCTCCGGCGCGGTCGTGCTGCTGAAGGGCGCCGACACCACGATTGCCGCGCCCGACGGCCGCGCCACTATCGCCGCCAACGCTCCGCCCTGGCTCGCCACCGCGGGTGCCGGCGACGTCCTCGCCGGCATCATCGCAGGCCTCCTTGCGCAGGGCGTCCCGGCGTTCGAAGCCGCCAGCATCGCGGTGTGGATGCATGGCGAAGCGGCGAGCGAGGCGGGGCCGGGCCTGATCGCGGAGGATCTCACCGAGACGCTGCCCGCCGTGCACCGACGGATCTATCATGCGCTGGGGATCGAGTACTAATGCTCAGGCCGCTCGCGCTCACCGATATGGGCGCGGCGGCGCAGGTTCACCGGGCTGCATTCGACCATGCGATGCCCTCGCTTGCTGGGCTGCATACGCCGGATGAGGACCGCTGGTTCTACCGCGAGCATGTCTTGGCGACGTGCCGCGTGTGGGGACGCTTCGATGCCGATGTACTGAGCGGAATCATCGCTGTCCGTGACGGCTGGGTCGAGCAGCTTTACGTGCTTCCTGCTGTTCAAGGGCGCGGCGTCGGCACCGAACTCCTCGATATCGCCAAGCGGGCCAGCGAACAGCTGGAGCTCTGGACCTTCCAGCGCAACGCGTTGGCGCGCCGCTTCTATGAAGCGCGCGGGTTCACGCTGATCGAGCAGACCAACGGGACCCGAAACGAGGAGAAAGAACCGGACGCTCGCTATCTTTGGACGCGTGGCCGATAGCTCACTCCACCCCGTACCAGCGCACCAGCCGCGGCGCGGCCCAGTCGGTGACGACGGATTCGATCAGCCACTGTCCGGGGGAGGCCGCAGCGAACGCGATGCGCTGGGTCTGGCCGGGTTCGATCGCGAGCGTGTCGAGCCAATAGGGCTTCCAGCCGTCGTCGAGCTTGTCGAGCAGGCGGAAATGGTGGCCGTGGAGATGGAAGACGGTTGCGACGGGGGCGGGGTTCTTGAGGGCCAACACGACGGTGCGGCCGGCCTTGGTGCGAAAGGCGGGGGCGGAGGACGTCGAGAAATTTGCGGCCCGTACCCACCCGGCGTCGGCTGCCCCGAGAGCGACATCGAATCGCAGGGCGCCCCTCAGATCGAGCCGGTCGGGCAGGTCATTCGGAGGGAGTGGCAAGAGCGGCGACAGCGGCGCACGCCGCTCAAGCTTGCCGGAGACCATCAGGCGGCCGACTTGGCGCGCCTCCTTGCGGTCATGCAGCAGGAATGGGGCCGATGTGGCCGCATCCACGAAGGCGTCGGCGCGTGCGCCGGGAGCCAGCACCAGCGCGCCGTTGCGAGCCGGGAACGGCTCGGCCGGCTGTCCGTCCAGGGCCAGCACCTGGACCTCGTGACTTTCCAATTTGATCGCCAGAACAGAACGTTGGGAGCCGTTGATAAAGCGCAGCCGCAGCCGCTCATTGGCCGAAGCTGAGAGTTCGAATGAAGTCGTTCCGTTGATTGTATAGAGCGGGGATGTGTCCTTCGGGTCCCGGCCCGGGGCAAGTGCGGTCCCATCCGGCCGCAGCCGCCACTCCTCGATCAAGAGGACCACGTCGCGATCGGCGGCGACCGTGTTGGTCTCGGTGGCGATGATCGGAAGCGGGCGCGCGGGCTGCTTCAGGCCGTCCTCGAACAGCCGGAAGTCGGCCAACAGGGTTCCCGCGGTTGGCACTGAAATGATTGATGTTTCCGTCGCGTCCGGGGCCGTCGGTGCGCGACCCCGAAGCGGGTCGGCCGCGGCCGGGCCATTGAGGCCGTACCAAACTGGTGCAAGCGGCACAGGCAGGTCGTTGCGGAAGACCACCTCGCAGCGGTCGCCACGTTTGAGGCGGACATCCCCGAGATGGCTGACGGCGGCCAGCTCCCAGATGGGTGTAGCCGGCTGCCCCGACCTCAGAGCCAGCGTTGCCGGCCTTGCCTGAAGCGCGAGTTGGGCGGTCACGGCCGGGACTGCGCCGCCCGCCGTCAGCCCGGCCGCAGAGGCGCCAAATCCGGCCAAAACCTCGCGCCTCGTCAGGTCGAAGATCCGCGTTTTCATGGGCCGATCCGGACCACGCCGTGCTGGATAAGTCCAGCCGTCGTGCCTAGGTGAAGCCTGCCTCTATCGGGCCATTTTTTTGCTGCGAACAGGCGGGCACATGCTATAAGCCCGCCGCCCGCGGCATCGCGGCCGGTCTTGATGCAAATTTACGCGGGCGTGGCGGAACTGGTAGACGCGCTGGATTTAGGTTCCAGTGACGAAAGTTGTGGGGGTTCGAGTCCCTCCGCCCGCACCAAGCGCTTTCAGCGTTTGCACGGATTACGCGATCTGCTCCCGCGCGGATGTTTGTCCGCCGGAAGTCGGTCCGATGAACCACCGGCGTTGAGGCGTTCGCCTCGCGCCGGATCGATTAATGACAGCGTCCCGACGCATGCGCGCCGGGACCGAACGAGAAGAAGATTGGACACCATGCAGGTCACAGAAACCCTCTCGGAAGGTTTGAAGCGCGAGTTTAAGATCAGCGTTCCCGCGTCTGATCTCGACGCCAAGGCCGGTGCCAAGCTCGTCGACCTCAAGGACAAGGTTCGCATCAACGGCTTCCGTCCCGGCAAGGTGCCGGTCACGCACCTCAAGAAGGTCTATGGCCGCTCGGTGATGGCCGAGACCATCGACCAGACCATCCGCGACACCAACACTCAGCTGTTCTCCGAGCGCGGCTTCCGCCTGGCGACCGAACCGAAGATCACCATGCCGACCGAGCAGGCCGAGGTCGAGGAGCTGCTCAACGGCAAAACCGATCTGACCTACACGGTTGCGATCGAGGTGGTGCCGTCGATTGCGCTCGCCGACTTCAAGACCTTCGAGGTCGAAAAGCCCGTGGCCGAAGTCACCGACGCCGACGTCGACGAGGCGATCAAGCGCATCGCCGATTCGAACCGTGGCTATGCCGCGAAGGGCGAGGGCGCCAAGGCCGAATCGGGTGATCGCGTCACCGTCGCCTTTAAGGGCACCATCAACGGCGAAGCCTTCGAAGGCGGCGCCGGCGAGGGCATCCAGGTGGTGATCGGATCCAACACCTTCATCCCCGGCTTCGAAGAGCAGCTCATCGGCATCGCCGCCAACGAGACCCGCACGCTGAAGGTGGCGTTCCCCAAGAACTACATGAACGACAAGCTTGCCGGCCAGCCGGCCGAGTTCGAGACCACCGCGACGCTGATCGAGGCGCCGCAGGATCTCGCGATCGACGACGAGTTCGCGAAGACGCTCGGCCTGGAATCGCTGGACAAGCTGAAGGAAGCGGCGCGCGAGCGGCTGGTGGCCGAGTTCGCGACCGCGACCCGCCAGCGCGTCAAGCGCGCGCTGCTCGACCGCCTCGACGAGGCCCATCGCTTCGAGGCTCCGCCCTCGCTGGTCGACGAGGAGTTCAATCTGATGTGGAACTCGGTGAAGGCCGAGATGGACTCCGCCGGCAAGACCTTCGCCGACGAAGACACCACTGAAGACGCCGCCAAGGAAGAGTACCGCAAGATCGCCGATCGTCGCGTGCGGCTCGGCCTCGTGCTCTCGGAGATCGGCGAGAAGAACAAGATCTCCGTGACCGATGACGAGGTCGGCCGCGCCGTGATCGAGCGGGCGCGCTCGATGCCGGGCCGCGAGAAGGAGGTCTGGGACTATTACCGCAGCAACGCCCAAGCGTTGGCCCAGCTTCGTGCACCGATCTATGAGGACAAGGTCGTCGACTTCATCCTCGAGCTTGCCAAGGTGACCGAGAAGAAGGTCTCGCGCGACGATCTCTACAAGGACGACGAGGCGGAAAAGACCGCGGCCTGAGGGCTCCAGAAGAGCCTTTAGGAAAGCCTCCAGGATAGCCTTGCATTAAGGATGATCAGCGAAGAGGTCGAGCTAGCCAGGTGGCCGGCTGGGCCTCTTTGTACGAATCAGCTTCAACTGCCTCACGGATTAAGCCTTAATTCGCTCCGCACTTGTCAGGCGCGAATTGGGCTATATCTGTCGCTACGCCCTCTGCTTCTGCCAAGTGCCTCTACCAAGTTCTTCTGCCAAGTTCCTGCATCACGGGACGTCCATCGGCCTTCCGGCAGATCCAGCCCCGACTGGCAGCCGGGCCTGGCGATGTCCGCCTCTTCAAAACCCTAGGTGACTCATGCGCGATCCGGTTGAAACCTACATGAACCTCGTGCCCATGGTGGTCGAGCAGACCAACCGTGGCGAGCGCGCCTACGACATTTTCTCGCGCCTTCTGAAAGAGCGCATCATCTTCCTGACCGGGCCGGTCGAGGACGGCATGTCGACGCTGATCGTCGCGCAGCTGTTGTTCCTTGAGGCGGAAAATCCGAAGAAGGAAATCTCGATGTACATCAACTCGCCGGGCGGCGTGGTGACGTCGGGCCTCGCGATCTACGACACCATGCAGTTCATTCGTCCGCCGGTCTCGACGCTGTGCACCGGCCAGGCCGCCTCGATGGGCTCGCTGCTGCTCTGCGCCGGCGAGAAGGACATGCGCTTCTCGCTGCCGAACGCGCGCATCATGGTGCATCAGCCCTCCGGCGGCTTCCAGGGCCAGGCCACCGACATCATGCTGCACGCCCAGGAAATCCTGAACCTGAAGAAGCGGCTCAACGAGATCTACGTGAAGCACACCGGCCAGACCTACAAGGCGATCGAGGACGCGCTGGAACGCGACAAGTTCCTGACCGCGAGCGACGCCAAGGAGTTCGGCCTGGTCGACAGGGTGATCGACAAGCGCGCCGAGGAAACCGCGTCGCCGAAGACCCCGTAGCACTACTGTGCCGGCAATCCCTCTGGGACCGCGGGCACATCAGGGAGCGTTCACGTTAAGGACACGTGCGCGCGTCGCAAAACGCACTTTTGCGCCCTGCGACAGGCAGAAAGTTCCGCTTTCGTGCTTGTTTTTCGTGGCAATCCAGCAACGCCGGGGTGATTTCGATCACTTCGCCCGTGCCAAGACCGGAAATCACGGTATTGTCACGGGTAGCCGGCGACCCCCGATTAGCGAATTCTTGATAGTCGGGTGCCAGCATGGTTCGCTATGACTGATCGGCTATGATCGCGGGGAATCGAATGACCGCGATTCGCACGGCATGTAACGCGTAGGGTCTTTTTTGGTACGGAATTTGCTCTATTTGAAGGACTGTACCGGCTGTCGTGCCGGAATAGGGCGATCGAGCGGACGGGATCGAACCGCGGACGGAGACATGAATGAGTAAGGTCGGCACGAGCGACTCCAAGAACACGCTGTATTGCTCGTTCTGCGGCAAGAGCCAGCACGAAGTGCGCAAACTGATCGCGGGTCCCACGGTCTTCATTTGCGACGAGTGCGTTGAGCTCTGCATGGACATCATTCGCGAGGAGAACAAATCCTCGCTGGTGAAGTCGCGCGACGGGATTCCGACGCCGAAGGAAATCTGCAAGGTGCTGGACGATTACGTGATCGGCCAGAACCATGCGAAGAAGGTCCTCTCGGTCGCGGTGCACAATCACTACAAGCGCCTCAACCACCAGACCAAGCACAACGACGTCGAGCTTGCGAAGTCGAACATCCTGCTGATCGGTCCGACCGGCTCGGGCAAGACGCTGCTCGCGCAGACGCTCGCCCGCATCCTGGACGTGCCGTTCACGATGGCGGATGCGACGACGCTGACCGAAGCCGGCTATGTCGGCGAGGACGTCGAGAACATCATCCTGAAGCTGCTCCAGGCCGCCGACTACAATGTCGAGCGTGCCCAGCGCGGCATCGTCTACATCGACGAAATCGACAAGATCAGCCGCAAGTCCGACAATCCCTCGATCACGCGCGACGTGTCGGGTGAGGGCGTGCAGCAGGCGCTGCTCAAGATCATGGAAGGCACGGTGGCTTCGGTCCCGCCGCAGGGCGGCCGCAAGCATCCGCAGCAGGAGTTCCTGCAGGTGGACACCACCAATATCCTGTTCATCTGCGGTGGTGCGTTCTCGGGCCTCGAAAAGATCATCTCGGCACGCGGACGTTCGACCTCGATCGGTTTCGCCGCTCAGGTGCTCGCACCGGAAGACCGCCGCACCGGCGAAATCTTCCGTCATGTCGAGCCTGAGGATCTCCTGAAGTACGGCCTGATCCCGGAATTCGTCGGCCGTCTGCCCGTCGTGGCGACGCTGGAGGATCTGGACGAGGCTTCGCTCAAGAAGATCCTGGTCGAGCCGAAGAACGCGCTGGTGAAGCAGTACCAGCGGCTGTTCGAGATGGAGAACATCGAGCTGACCTTCGCCGACGAGGCGCTTGGCGCGGTTGCCCGCAGGGCGATCGAGCGCAAGACCGGTGCGCGGGGGCTGCGTTCAATCCTCGAGGCGATCCTGCTCGAGACCATGTTCGACCTGCCGGGCCTCGAAGGTGTGGAAGAAGTCGTGATTTCCCGCGAAGTCGTGGAAGGAACGGCGCGTCCGCTCTACATCTACGCCGATCGGTCCGATCGCGCCGTCGAGAACGCCAGCGCCTGATTTCGGCGCTGGAACGCTCCAATCGTCTCCTCAAGCAGGGGCTGCGGAAAGTATCTCCGCAGCCGGTGTTGCGTCGCTTATTGCGTGCGTAAGCGCCTGATGGCGCGCGTCTTTCAATGACTTGACACCCCCCGGGTCGATAGCCACCTAATGTCGGCGGCGAGTAAAAATTCTCTTCAAGATTCGCCTCAGTTCCGATTCGGCAAGCCGGTCCAACCTCAAAAGGAGCGATCGGTATTGCGGGTCACCTCGGCACCTTGTGGCGGTTGCGCATGAGCATGGCGGGCTGCGTGCAAGGGGGCAAAGCAAAAGGAAAAGGCCATGACCAATCCAAAACCCAGGCCAACCATCGTCCATGGCGAAACGCACGCCTATCCCGTGCTGCCCCTGCGCGACATCGTCGTCTTCCCGCACATGATCGTTCCGCTCTTCGTCGGCCGCGAGAAGTCGATCCGCGCGCTCGAAGAGGTGATGAAGAACGACGCGCTGATCATGCTCGCGACCCAGAAGAACGCGTCCGACGATGATCCGGCACCCGATTCCATTTACGAGACCGGTACGCTTGCCAGCGTGCTCCAGCTCTTGAAGCTTCCCGACGGCACTGTGAAGGTGCTGGTCGAAGGGCTCGAGCGGGCGCGCGTGCAGAAGTACACCGATCGCGCCGACTATTACGAAGCGACCGCGATTGCGCTCGCCGATACCGATGCGAAGTCGGTCGAGGCGGAGGCCATGGCGCGCTCCGTCGTGTCCGACTTCGAGAGCTACGTGAAGCTCAACAAGAAGATCTCGGCCGAGGTCGTCGGCGTCGTGCAGGCGATCACCGATTTTGCCAAGCTCGCCGACACCGTCGCCTCGCATCTCGCCGTCAAGATCGCGGATCGCCAGGGCATCCTGGAGACGCTGTCGGTCACGCAGCGCCTGGAGAAGGTGCTGGGCCTGATGGAGAGCGAGATCTCGGTGCTCCAGGTCGAGAAGCGCATCCGCTCGCGCGTCAAGCGCCAGATGGAGAAGACCCAGCGCGAGTACTATCTCAACGAGCAGATGAAGGCGATCCAGAAGGAGCTCGGCGACGACGACGGTCGCGACGAGCTCGCCGATCTCGAAGAGAAGATCTCCAAGACCAAGCTCTCCAAGGAAGCGCGCGAGAAGGCGCAGCATGAATTGAAGAAGCTGCGCCAGATGTCGCCGATGTCCGCGGAAGCGACCGTCGTGCGCAACTATCTGGATTGGCTGCTGTCGATTCCGTGGAACAAGAAGTCCAAGGTGAAGAAGGATCTGGAAGCCGCGCAGGCGGTTCTGGATGCGGATCACTACGGGCTGGAGAAGGTCAAGGACCGCATCGTCGAGTATCTCGCCGTACAGTCGCGCGCCAACAAGCTGACGGGCCCGATCCTGTGCCTCGTCGGCCCTCCCGGCGTCGGCAAGACCTCGCTCGGCAAGTCGATCGCGAAGGCGACGGGGCGTGAATTCGTGCGCGTCTCGCTCGGTGGCGTGCGCGACGAGGCCGAGATCCGCGGGCACCGCCGCACCTATATCGGCTCGATGCCGGGCAAGATCATCCAGTCGATGCGGAAGGCGAAGTCGTCCAATCCGCTGTTCCTGCTGGACGAGATCGACAAGATGGGCGCCGATTTCCGCGGCGATCCGTCCTCGGCGCTGCTCGAGGTCCTCGACCCCGAGCAGAACGCGACCTTCAACGACCACTATCTCGAGGTCGACTACGATCTGTCCAACGTGATGTTCATCACGACCGCGAATACGCTCAATATTCCGGGACCGCTGATGGACCGCATGGAGATCATCCGGATCGCGGGCTACACCGAGAACGAGAAGGTCGAGATCGCGCGCAAGCACTTGATCCCGACCGCGGTGTCCAAGCACGGCCTGGACTCCAAGGAGTTCTCGATCGACGACGACGCGCTGCTGCTTCTGATCCGCCGCTACACCCGCGAAGCGGGCGTGCGCAATTTGGAGCGTGAGCTCTCCACACTCGCCCGCAAGGCGGTGAAGGAGCTGATGATTTCCAAGAAGAAGTCGGTCAAGATCACCGAGAAGACTCTCGAAGAGCTTCTGGGCGTGCCGAAGTACCGCTACGGTGAGATCGAGAGCGAGCCGCAGGTCGGCATCGTCACCGGCCTTGCCTGGACCGATGTCGGCGGCGAGTTGCTGACGATCGAAGGCGTCATGATGCCCGGCAAGGGCAAGATGACGGTCACGGGCAATCTGCGTGACGTGATGAAGGAATCGATCTCGGCGGCGGCGTCCTATGTCCGCTCGCGCGCGATCGTCTACGGCATCGAGCCGCCGCTGTTCGACCGGCGCGACATCCACGTGCACGTGCCGGAAGGCGCGACGCCGAAGGACGGTCCGTCGGCGGGCGTGGCGATGGCCACCGCGATCATCTCGGTCATGACCGGCATCCCGGTCCGCCACGATGTCGCGATGACCGGCGAAATCACGCTGCGCGGCCGCGTGCTGCCGATCGGCGGCCTGAAGGAGAAGCTGCTGGCTGCTGCCCGCGGCGGCATCAAGACGGTGCTGATTCCTGAGGACAACGCCAAGGATCTCACGGAGATTTCCGATGCGATCAAGGGCGGCATGGAGATCATCCCGGTCTCGCGCCTCGACGACGTCGTCGCCAAGGCGCTGGTCAAGAAGCCAGTGCCGATCGTCTGGGAAGAGGACACCAAGGTGACGGTGAAGCCGGACGGCGACGAAGCCGCCGGCGGCCTGACCGCTCACTGAGATCGCAGCTCGAAAAAGATGATAAAACGGCGCCTTCGGGCGCCGTTTTTTTGTGGGGCATTTTGTTTTGGGCAGCGGATGACGACAATGCACATCGACGGGCAATGCCATTGCGGCGAGATTACCTTTGAAGCCGAGATCGACCCGGAGACGGTGTCGGTCTGCCACTGCACCGATTGCCAGACACTGACCGGCTCGCCCTTCCGGGTGACGGCCGTCTGTTCGGGCGCCGAAGTCCGCCTGACTGCCGGCACGCCCAGGATCTACGGCAAGCGCGGCGACAACGGCCGGATGCGCTTCCAGCACTTTTGCGCCGACTGCGGTTCCCCGCTGTTCACGAGCGGCGACGGCGACCAGGAGGACGATTGGGGCATCCGCTGGGGCAGCATCCGCCAGCGCGACAAATTGCGGCCCGTCAGGCAGATCTGGTGCCAGTCGGCGGCGGTGTGGATCGACGCGGTGCCGCTGCTGCCGGGCCGGCCACAGGATTGAGGCCCTGGAATTGGCGTTCCGCGCTTGCCCGTTCGGGGCCGGTAGGGATAAAGAAGCGGCGAGGGGCGGTTAGCTCAGCTGGTTAGAGCATCTCGTTTACACCGAGAGGGTCGGGAGTTCGAATCTCTCACCGCCCACCAGCCTTTGCTCGCTTCGCGAGCTTCGGCTCGGCGAGCCAGCCTCACACGTTATTGGCGCGAAGCGAACGAAGGCTGCCGCGCCGAAGCCGATAGGCGCAGGCGGGCGATACCGAGCCACAGAGGCCCTGATGCAACAACCAAGCGGACACGAGCAGAACGCCGATCAGATCGCCTACTGGAATGGCCCCAGCGGGCAGCGCTGGGCCGATCGCCATGCGGCGCAGGAGAGCCTGCTGGGACCCATTGCCGACGTGCTGATCGCCCGCGCCAGGCCGAAGCCGGGCGAGCGCGTCCTCGACATCGGCTGTGGCTCCGGTGCGACGACGTTCGCGTTCGCGAAGGCTGTCGCGCCTGATGGCTTTGCGCTCGGGCTCGACGTCTCCGAGCCGATGCTGTCGCAGGCGCGCGCGTTTGCGCCAAAAGGCCTGCCGCTCGATTTCGTGCTGGCCGATGCGACGGTGCATCCGTTCGAGCCGGCGAGCTTTGACCTGCTGGCCTCGCGGTTCGGCGTGATGTTCTTCGCCGATCCCATCGCGTCTTTCACCAATCTCCGCCGCGCGCTGAAGCCGACGGGACGGTTGGCGTTTGCCTGCTGGCGCGAGCCGAAGGAAAATCCGTGGATGATGGCGCCGCTTATGGCGGTCTACAAGCACGTTCCCAAGATGCCGCCGGTCGGGCCGGAGGAGCCGGGCCCGTTCGCCTTCGCCTCCGAAGAGCGCGTGACGCGCATCCTGAAAGGCGCGGGCTTCGTCGACGTCGCGATGGAGCCGCACAATCTCGCGATGGACGTCGCGATTGGCGGCGGGCTCGATGCCGCGGTCGAAGGCTCGCTCCAGATCGGCCCGGCGAGCCGCGCGCTGCAAGGGCATCCGCCGGAGACCTATGCCGCGGCAAAAGCCTCGATCCGCGAGACGCTCGCGCCGTTCCTGAAGGGTCAGAGCGTGGCGCTCCAGGGCGCGATCTGGATCGTGACGGCGAAGGCGGCGTAGGCGTCGCTCTGTCCCCATCATTGCGAGCGCAGCGAAGCAATCCAGACCGTTCTCCGCGGAGGCAGTCTGGATTGCTTCGTCGCTTCGCTCCTCGCAATGACGATGGGGACGCAGCAACGCAACTACCTCACACCACGTCATCCGGCGCCAGCGCGCAGCCATTGTCCGGATGCGTCTCGATCTGAAGCGTGGTGTGGCCGATGCGGTGGGAGCGCTTCAGCATCTGCGCCGTCTCCATCAGGAAGGCATCGCCGGCGCCGGTGGGCATGACGAGGTGGCAGGTCAGCGCCGTCTCGGTGGTCGAGATCGGCCAGACGTGGAGATCGTGGATCGCAGTGACGCCGGGCCGCTCCAGCAGAAGGATCTTGATCGCGGCAATGTCGGTGCCCCTGGGCGCCGCCGCCATCGACATGTCGATGGAGCCACGGAGCAGGCTGGTGGTGCTCCAGAGGATGGTGGCGCAGATGACGAGGCTGGTGACGGGATCGAGCCAGAGCCAGCCGGTCCAGATGATCAGCGCCGCCGAGATGACGACGCCGAGCGAGACCGCGGCGTCGGCCGCCATGTGCAGATAGGCGCCTTCGATGTTGATGTCGTCCTTGCGACCGCGCGCGAACAACATGGCGGTAAAACCGTTGATGAGGATGCCGATGCCGGCGACCACCATCACGGTGATGCCGGCGACCGGCTCCGGCTCCCGCAGGCGCAAAATCGCTTCCCAGCCGATCGCGCCGGTTGCGACCAGCAGGAACACCGCGTTCGCCAGCGCCGCCAGGATGGTGGAGGCGCGCAGGCCATAGGTGAAGCGGCCGCTGGGCGCGCGCCGCGCCGCGATCGACGCGCACCAGGCCACGACCAGGCCGAGCACGTCGCTAAGATTATGGCCGGCATCCGCAAGCAGAGCCGTGGAGTTGCCGATATAGCCGTAGACGGCCTCCGCCGCGACCAGCGCGGTGTTGAGTGAGATGCCGATTGCGAACGCCTTGCCGAAACTGGCGGGCGCATGGGCATGGGCGTGGCCACCATGATCGTGATCATGGCCGTGGCTATGATCATCGTGATGATGGCCGTGATGGTCGTGGCTGCCCACCTCTATCGCTCCCTGGACGCTGCCAAATCAGGCGCCATTGTAGGCGTTTCGGCAGCCCCGTCACGGCGGAACAGCACGTAGAGCGCCGGCAGCACCAGCAGCGTCAGCACGGTTGAGGAGATGATACCGCCGATCACCACAGTCGCGAGCGGCCGCTGCACCTCGGCGCCGGCCCCGGTGGCAAGAGCCATCGGCACGAAGCCGAGGGACGCGACCAGCGCCGTCATCAGCACCGGACGCAGGCGTGTCAGCGCGCCCTCGCGCACCGCGTCGGTAACGGGTTGGCCCTCGCTGCGCAGCCGCTCGATGAAGGCGATGATGACGAGCCCGTTGAGGACAGCGACGCCCGACAGTGCGATGAAGCCGACGCCGGCGCTGATGGACAGCGGAATACCGCGCAGCAGCAGCGCCATGACGCCGCCGGTCAGTGCCAGCGGCACGCCGGAGAACACGAGCGCCGCATCAGCCGCCGATCCCATGCCCATGAACAGCAGCAGGAAGACCAGCAGCAGCGCCAACGGCACCACGAGCGTCAGCCGCTTGGTGGCGGAGACCAATTGCTCGAACTGTCCGCCCCAGCCGATCCAGTAGCCCGGCGGCAGCTTGACCTTCTCCGCGACGGCTGCCTCGGCCTCGGTGACGAAGGAGCCGAGATCGCGCGCGCGGACATTGGCGGTGACCACAATGCGCCGCTTGCCGTTCTCGCGGCTGATCTGGTTCGGGCCAGGCGTCGCTTCGACGGTTGCGACCGACGACAGCGGCACATAGCGCATCTGGGCAAGGGGAGGGGCGGGCAATGCGGTCCGGATTGGCGCGCCGATTGCTGCTTCCTCACCCGGCGGCAGCGGGATCGGGATCGCCCGGATGACCTCGAGATCGCCGCGCAGATGTTCCGGCAGGCGCACGACGATGTCGAAGCGGCGGTCGCCCTCGAACAGCTTGCCGGCCGACTTGCCGCCGACCGCGATCTCGACGATGCCCTGCACCTCGCTGATGCTGAGCCCATACCGGGCGAGCGCCTGGCGGTCGAGGCGGACGGTGAGGATCGGCAGGCCCGAGACCTGCTCGATCTTGACGTCGCTGGCGCCGCGGATGCCGCGGATCGCGGCTTCGACCTGTTTTGCCGCGCCTTGCAGGATCTCGAGGTCGTCGCCGAAGATCTTGACGCCGACGTCGCTTCGCACGCCGGAGATCAACTCGTTGACGCGGAACTGGATCGGCTGGGAGATCTCATAGGCGCTGCCGGGGATGTCGTCAGCGGCACGGGCGATGGCCTCGATCACCTCGGCCTTGGAGCTGCCAGGGTCGGGCCATCCGGCGCGCGGCTTCAGCATGATGTAGCCGTCGGTCTGTGCCGGCGACATCGGGTCGGTTGCGATCTCGGCGGTGCCGATGCGGGTGAAGAACTCCTTCACCTCCGGAATCTGCTTGACGCGCTTTTCCAGCGCCTTTTGCAGGTCCAGCGACTGGGTCAGGCTGGTGCCGGGAATCCGGATCGAGGCCAGCGCGACGTCGCCTTCGTCCAGGCTCGGGATGAACTCGCCGCCCATGCGCGCGGCGGCAACGCAGCTTGCGACCACGATGATGGCGGCCATGATTGCGACGCCGAGGCGATGGTCGATCGCCAGCCGGAGCACGGGGAGATAGGCGCGCTTCGCCAGCCGCATGAACAGGTTTTCGTGTTCGGACACCTTGCCGGTGACGAAGATGGCAACCGCCGCCGGCACGAAGGTGATGGAGAACAGCACCGCGGCACCCAGCGCCATCAGCACCGTCAGGGCCATCGGCGTGAACATCTTGCCCTCGACGCCGGTCAGCGTCAGCACCGGCAGGTAGACCACTGCGATGATCAGCGTTCCGAACAGGCTCGGCTTGATCACCTCGCTCGACCCACTCCGGATCGCGCGCAGCCGTTCGGAGATCGTGAGCAGGCCGCCTTTCTCGCGCTGGACCTCGGCCAGCATGCGCAGGCAGTTCTCGACGATGATCACGGCGCCGTCGACGATGATGCCGAAATCGATTGCACCCAGGCTCATCAGGTTCGCGCTGACCTTGGTCTCGACCATGCCGGTGACCGTCATGGCCATGGACAGCGGAATGACGCAAGCCACCACCAGCGCGGCGCGGATGTTGCCGAGGATCAGGAACAGCACGGCCACGACCAGGGCCGCGCCTTCCAGCAGATTGCTCTCGACGGTGCGGATGGTGGCTTCGACCAGATCGGTGCGGTCGTAGACGGTCCGCGTCACGACGCCGTCGGGCAGCGATTTGGCGATATCCTCCAGCCGGGCCGCGACACGGCGCGCCACGGTGCGGCTGTTCTCGCCGATCAAAAGCATGGCGGTGCCGAGCACGGTTTCCTCGCCATCGCGCGTTGCGGCTCCCGTGCGCAAATCGCGGCCTTCGGTGACGGTCGCGATATCCCTGATCCTGACGGGATTGCCGCCGCGCGAGCCGATGACGATGTCCCTGATTTCGCCGACATTGCCGACCTGGCCCGGCGAGCGAACCAGATATTGCTCGCCGTTGCGCTCGATATAGCCGGCGCCGACATCGGCATTGTTGGCGGCGAGCGCCGTCATGACGTCGCGAAAGCCGAGCCGGTAGGCCATCAGCTTGCCGGGATCGGGGAGCACATGGAATTGCCGCTCGAAGCCGCCGATGGTGTTGACCTCGATCACCCCCGGCACGTTGCGAAGCTGCGGCTTGATGATCCAGTCCTGCACGGTGCGCAAGTCGGTCAGCGAATAGTCGTGGCCGCCTTGCGTCTTCGCGCCCGCCTTGGCCTCGACGGTGTACATGAAGATTTCGCCGAGCCCGGTCGAGACCGGTCCCATCGCGACCTCGACGCCGGCCGGAAGCTGGTCCTTCACCTGCTGGATCCGTTCGCCGACGAGCTGGCGGGCAAAATAGATGTCGGTGCCGTCCTTGAAGACGACGGTCACCTGACTCAGGCCGTAGCGCGACAGCGAGCGCGTGTAGTCGAGCTTGGGCAGCCCGCCCATCGCGGTCTCGACCGGGAAGGTGATGCGCTGCTCGGTTTCCAGCGGCGAATAGCCGGGGGCGCGGGTGTTGATCTGGACCTGGACGTTGGTGATGTCAGGCACGGCGTCGATCGGAAGGCGTTGGAAATTCCACGCTCCGAAAGCGACGGCGCCGAGCGCGAGCAGCAGGACCAGCCAGCGCTGCTGCAGCGAGACCGCGATGAGACGCTCAATCATGCTCGGCCTCGCCCTTGCCCATCTCCGCCTTCACGACGAAGCTGTTTTCCGCGACGTAATGCTCGCCGGCCGATAGACCGGCCTTGATCTCGACATGGCGCGGGTCGGAATCGCCAAGCTCCACCGGGCGCGCCTCGATCTTGTCGCCGTCCTCACGAACGAACACGATAGTCCTGTTCTCCAGCGTCTGGATCGCGCTTTTGCGCACCGCGACCGCGACGTTGCGGGCGGCGAGGATCAGCCGTGCCGTGACAAACAGGCCGGGACGCAAGCGCCCGTCCGGATTTGGCAGCACCACGCGCGCCAGCGCCGTCTGGGTCTCGCTCGAGCCGATCGGGGCCATGTAGGCGATCGTGCCCTTGATCTCGCCGCGGCCGTCGTCGGGATCGATCAGCACCTCGTCGTTGAGACGAACGCGCCGCAGATCCTGGCGATAGATCGACAGATCGACCCAGATAGTGGAGAGGTCGGCGACGACGAAGGCCGGCTTCTGCTCGGAGGCGTATTCGCCGAGCGAAATCTGCCGCTCGATGACGGTGCCGGCAAGCGGCGCCTTGAGCTCGTAGACGGTGAGACTCTGGTTGCTCTCGATCGCGGCGAGCAGATCGTCCTTGCCGACCTCGTCGCCGATGCGCTTCTGGATCGATTTGGCGACGCCCGGAAAGCGCGGCGTCACCTGCACCACGGCTTCCTGGTTGGCGCGCAGGATGCCGTTGAAGGCGAGCGTGTCGGTCAGCGTGACGCTCGCGGCTTCCGCCAGCGTCACGCCTGCGGCGGCGAGCTTGACGTCGGAGATGCGGATCCGGTCGGCGCCGTGCTCGTCCTGCTCGACATGGTCGTTCGGCTTCTCCGGCTTCTTGTCCGCGGCGTGTTCGGCATGCTCGACCCTGGCCGGGCCGAGCAGGGAATAGCCGTAAGCGCCAAGTGCGACGCCAAGTGCGGCGGCAACGAATGCGACGAGGATGGTGGAGGACGTCTTCATCGTGCGCTCTCCCGCGCCAGCGTAAAGGGATTGCCGACGAGCCCTTCGATGGTCGCCACCCCCGCGTGGAAATTCTGCAGCGCCTCCTGCTCGCGCAGCCGCGCCTGGGTGACGCTGGCCTGGGCATCGAGCACTTCGAGCAGGCTGAAGCGGCCCTGGCCGTAGCCTTGCGCGATGGCGTCCGAGGCTTCGGTGGCCTTGGGAATGGCGCTCTCGCGCAGCACCGCGAGCTCGCGCAGCGAGCCCTGGAGCGAGTCGTAGGCGCGGCCGGCGACCACGATCAGCGTGTTGCGGTTGGCCTCGCGCTCGGCCTTGGTCTTGGCGAGGCTTTCCTGGGCCGAAAGGATATTGCCCTGGTTCTGGTCGAACACGGGGATCGGCACCGAGACGGTGAGGCGCGCCGCGTCGTCATTGGTCTCGTTGAAATGGCGCCAGCCGGCGGCGATCCGCACGTCGGGATAGGGCCGTAGCCGCGCCAGCAACAGCTCGGCGTTGCGCTGGGCATAGATCGCGGTCCAGCGCACCAGCTGCGGATTGGCATCGATCGCGGCGACGACCGACTGGAACGTCGGCGGCCGGCCCATGGTGTCGAGCCGTCCGGAGACCTCGCCGAATTTCGGTGCCGCGTCGCCCATCAAGACCGCAAGCTCGCGCCGGGCGCTGGCCAGCGTCGCCTTGAAGCGCTCGCGGTCGGCCTTCACCAGTGCGGACGCCACCTCCGCACGGCCGGTCTCGGCCGGCGAGGAGGCGCCGGCCTCGACGCGTCGGCGCAAAAGCGGCGTCAGCCGGTCGATGGCGGTGATCTGCTCGTCGAGGATCTGGATGCGCCGCTGTGCGCCGAGCACGCTGAGGAAGGCGATCGCGGTCTCCGACAGCACCTCCAGCCTGACGGCTTTGCGCTGGATCGCGGCGACCTCGATGCCGGCGACGCCAGCTGCAATCCGCGCGTCGCGCTTGCCGAACAGCTCGAAGGCCTGGCTGATCTGGAGCGTGGTCTCGGCCGATCGTGTGCCGCGATAGATGCCGGACCCGAACGAATTGTCCTGTTCGTAGGTCAGTTCCGGATTGAGAAGCGCACCTGCCTGGATGCGCTGGCCCGTGGCGATGCCGACATCGCGCTCCGCCGCGGTCAGCCGCGGGCTCGCGGCCAGCGCGCGCGAAAGCGCGCTCCGCATCGTCAGAGTCTGGGCGTGAGATGGCGCAAGCGCCGATCCGGCAATCAGACACGCTGCCGCGCACGCCAGGCGCGCGGCCATTCCCCTGAAAAACATGAAACCGACCTGTGAGGATGAACCGAATGGACGCTCGTGGCGCCCGACCAATCCGTTCAGGCCATATGTTTGGGAGGCGGGGAGTCGGTGTCGGGAACAATGCCGGCGAGCCGGGGTGCGCGTTGCGGGCGCGATGCGGACACGAGCCCGATCGATCCGGCCGGTGGCGTCGGCTGCGCCACCGTCACCGAGAAGCAGCCATGGCAATGATGCCCCCCGATGGCCTTGTGGTCGTTGTGATCCGCCGAGCCGTCAAGCACCGCGCTGATCTCCGAGCCGCCACCGGGCGTGGTGACGTCGATGTCGTGCAGGCCATGCAGCGCTCCCGCGAGCAGGTAGACGACCGCGATCAGCACAGACAGCAGCCCGCGCCAGTTGCGCGGCCGGCATGATCCTGAGGGCTGGCGGTTCGCGAGCACGACGTCACTCTGGTTGCGGTCTGCGCCCGGCCTAGCATGGCGTTGGGAACAGTGTCGACCCGCAACATTGTTACGTTCCGGGAACAATTGCCGCAGCGCTCGCGAAGACGGCAGCTCTTCTCATTGGCGTGTGATCAAGCTCAGCCGAGCATCGGCTGCCGCTCCGCGTGCCACGTTCGGCATATCGCCGCCTTCGACCGTGACGACGGCGCGGCAGCCCGCTTCCATGGCCCGTTCCAGCCATTTGATGGCTTCATCGATCCACTGGTCGTGGTGCTCGGGATCGGCGATCGCCTTTTCCCGGAATGCATCTGCCTGATGAAGGCACGCGGTTCTGCGATCCACGCGGCTCTCCCGATCCGGAGGTTCCCGCCCCGAGCGCATCCTTGATGATCCGAGAGCCGGCGTCGTTAACATAGGACAGGAACCGGCGCACAAAAAGAAAGCCCCAGCCGGGACTTACCGGCTGAGGCTTTCGTGCTCACAAACTTCATCCTTGGGACTTGGACAGATAATCCGCATCGCGCGGGTTCGTTCCCGCGGGCTCGGTCCAATTTGGAACGTTCCTTGTTCATTGTGATTAGCGACGAGGAGAAATTGAGGAGGACGGACCATGGACGGATTGATTTATCTCATCGGCTTGATCGTGGTGGTCATGGCGATCTTGTCGTTCTTCGGCTTGCGCTGAGAGAGCGGCGATGACCATGGAAACTCTCATACGGGAAGACATCGTGGAAGGCGGCGGCGTCGCTGCCGATGAAAGGCGCATCATCCAGTGGAGCTCGGTGATCGCAGGCGCTTTGGCTGCCGGCGCAATGTCGTTCATCCTGGTCGGCTTTGGAGTCGCCGTCGGCCTGGGCGTCAGTTCAGCCTCGCCGACATGGCGCGATGCATCGGCGGCGCTGGCTTTGCTGTCGGGGCTGTATCTGATCATCCAGGCGATTATCAGCTTCGGCTTCGGCGGCTATATCGCCGGCCGGACGACGCGACCAGCCCCGGCGGTCACAACGATCGAAGACGAGGGCGAACGGCGGGACGGGCTGCATGGCCTGATGTCCTGGGCGCTCGCCGTGCTGCTTGGTGCCGCTCTGCTCGCGATGCTCGGCGCAGCTGCGATTGACCGCTCGCCGATGCGCAGTTCGGCGAGCAGTACCTCCGCCGCCGAGCCTCTGTTGAGCTACGAGCTGGATAAGCTGTTTCGCGCAGCGCGGCGGCCCCCCAACACCGACCTCAGGGAACCTCGTGCCGAAGCGGGACGCATCCTGATGACGTCGTCGAGCCACAGCGGCGTCAGCACCGATGACCGGGCCTACCTCGTGCAGCAGGTGGCCGCGTTGACGGGACTTGCAGCACCCGACTCGGAGCGACGGGTCGACACGCTGATCGCGGATTCAAGGACGGCCATCAATCGGGCGCGGCGTAACTCCATCATCGTCGCCTTCTCCGTTGCGGCAGCAACCCTGATCGGCGCTGCGGTGGCCTGGGCTGCGGCTGTTGCCGGTGGCCGGCATCGCGACGGCGCGCCGCTCCCGAACTGGATGGCGAGCTCCAACCGCTTCCATCGCTCTCCGCGTGCGATGCGGGTGCCGTAACGTGCAGGACGATGGCCGGGAGCGATCCCGGCCATATTGCCTTTTGACGAGAGGCCTAAGCCTTCTCCTCCCAGATCATGGCGAGATGGACGATCGTCTGCACCGCCTTCTCCATGTCCTGCCGGCTGACCCATTCGAGCCGGGAGTGAAATGCGTGCTCGCCGGCGAAGATGTTGGGGCAGGGCAGTCCCATGAAGGACAGGCGGGAGCCGTCGGTGCCGCCGCGGATCGCGGTGCGCATCGGGCGCAGGCCGGCGCGGCGGATCGCTTCGATGGCGTATTCAAGAATGTGCGGGTGGCGATCGATCACCTGCTTCATGTTGCGGTACTGCTCCCGCACCTCGAATGTGTAAGTCGAGCGCGGAAAATCCTTCATCACGTCCTTGACGATGTTCTCGAGCAGGATCTCCTTCTCCTTCAGCCCTTCCTCGGTGAAGTCGCGCACAATGAAGGAGAGCGTAGCCTGCTCCAGCGCACCCTCGATCCCGATCGGATGCAGAAAACCCTGCTTGCCTGATGTCGTCTCGGGCGAGCAGCCTTCCCGGGGCAGGCGCTCGACGATGGCGGCGGCGATCTTGATGGCGTGCTCCATCTTGCCCTTGGCATAGCCGGGATGGGCGCTGACGCCGTTGATGGTGATGGTGGCGCCGTCCGCCGAGAAGGTCTCGTCCTCGACGCTACCCGCGCTCTCGCCGTCCATGGTGTAGCCGAAATCAGCGCCGAGCTTCTTGATGTCGACATTGTCGACGCCGCGGCCGATCTCCTCGTCCGGCGTGAACAGGATCTTGATGGTGCCGTGCTTCACTTGCGGGTTGTTGATGAAGAAATGCGCGGCATCCATGATCTCAGCCACGCCGGCCTTGTTGTCGGCACCGAGCAGCGTGGTGCCGTCGGTGGTGATGATGTCGTTGCCGATCTGGTTCTTCAGCGCCGGATGCTCGGCGAAGCGGATCACCTGGCTGGTATCGCCCGGCAGCGTGATGTCGCCGCCGCGATAGTTCTTCACCATCTGCGGCTTGACGTTCTTGCCGGTGACGTCGGGCGAAGTGTCCATGTGCGAGCAGAAGCAGATCACCGGTACCTTCTTAGGTGTGTTGCCCGGAATCGTTCCATAGACGTAGCCGAAGTCGTCGAGATGCGCGTCCTCGACGCCCATGGCCTTCAGTTCGGCGGCGAGCACGCGGCCGAGGTCCTTCTGCTTCTCCGTCGAGGGCGAGCTCGGGGATTCCGGATCGGACTGGGTGTCGATGGTGACGTAGCGCAGGAAGCGCTCGGTCACGGTATGCGAAAAGGTGAGGGAGGACATTTCTGGTCAAACCGCCGGGTCAGGGGAGAGAGGCGGTATACCAGAAAAGCAGGGTGCGGTGAGGCCGGAGGAGGCTGATCAGGCTTAACGAAACGTGAGTGGTCAGATCGCCTCTTTTAGTTCCTTGACGGGGCGGAAGGCGACCTTCTTGGTGGCTTTGATGTGGATCGGCTCGCCCGTGGCGGGATTGCGGCCGGTGCGGGCGGCGCGCTTGCGGACCTGGAGGATGCCAAGGCCGACGATGCGGACGCGGTCGCCCTTCTTCAGGTGCTTGGTGATGAGTTCGACCATGTCGGTCAGAACGGCCTCGGCGCGCTTCTTCGACAGGTCCTGGCTCTCCGCAATGTCGGCGGCGAGGTGCTTGAGCGTGATGGTGGCGGGCGCGGCAGCCTTCTTCGTGGAATCCTTCTTAGCCATATCTGGCCTCCTCAATCACAGGGGCCCCGGAAAAGGCGGTAAAGGGTGGGGATCCCTCCAAGTCCTGGAAGGCCTAGACGATTCGGGCTTCGGCTGACTATGGCGCAAGTTCTCGACGGATGCCGGCAATCGCCGTCACAGCCGCGAAAGGCGTGTAGAAGTTTGCTCTAAGGCTATGAAGGAATTGCCAAAATGGCGCGAGAGACGGGGCTCGAACCCGCGACCTCCGGCGTGACAGGCCGGCTTTTTTTGTAAGACAAAGAGCTAAAGTTTCAACTTTTCCAAGCGGCTAACGAGCCCCAAGCCGGCGCGAAGTTGAAACCACCCCAACCGCAAAAACCAATGTTGCCAACATTGGTTCCGACGACGAACCGGCCAGCGGCGCCCGGCATTTTAAGCGCTGCATCACTGCCGCAATTTCGCGGCTCACTACCAACCTGAAAAGTACAATGAACAACAAACCTGTTTTTGTCTCAACCCTGTCCGCTCAATTCAAGGTCACTTCGAAATGGCGCGACAATAACTCAAAGCGATTTGCTCACGACCCTAGAAATGCAGATGCTGCAAAGCGACTGCTAGATTTGGAATCGCAGATTCACATTTCTGACGAAACCTGGGTTCAAATTGCCCCCCTAGTTCAGGATGATGCATCGTGCTTATCGGCGATTAGCGAGACCAATCGACTCGTGGGCTTCAAAGAGCGGCCTGCCGACTTCTCGGCGTGGCTCGAAAGCTTCTGCACCATTCTGTCGCGTCATTGATTGCAGATAGATGAAGCACCAACCAGCCGTCACAACGACGGTCCTACCCGGTTCACTGTTGAGTCAGTACCAGTTGCTACGTGCCGTCATTGACGCGCCATGGGCAACACGTCTGGATATCAAAGTCGTAAGCCACGTCATAGAAAGGCACTTTGCTAAACACGGGAACGCTCGTGCCAGCTTGCGTTACCTTGAAGTCGCGACAGGCGCAGAGAGAAACAAAATCATTCCGTCGTTGGCTAGGATTATCGACAACGGCGCAATTGAAGTAATTCGGAAAGGCATCGGTACCCGGCCAACCGAATATGGCCTCAACTTCGATTTTGCAGTTTGCAAAAAACCTTTTGCAAAAAACAAAAAACCTATCGGACCCGCTGCTAGCGGTGCCGTCCAAGGCACTTCTAGCGATTTTAGCGGTTCCTGTGACGGCACCTCTAATGATGAACCTAGCGGTGCCCGTGAAGGCACCTCTACTAGCGGTGCCCCGGAAGGCACCTCTTGTGGTGCCGATGAAGGCACCTCTACAGGCTCTAGCGGTGCCCGTGAAGGCACCCAAACCTTCCTACGTACTGAGCTTACTAGCTCACGTACGGTAGGAAGAAATGAAGATGCCCCAGCCGGGCCTACGGCCCCGCCCGTGTCGGGCCTAGAGGCCCACACGGCGGAGACGGCTGTGGACCCGAAGAAAGCCGCCGCATCAGACTTGCCGGTTGGCTTCGAACAACTCTGGACCGTCTGGCCGCGGAAGCATCACATTGCAAAGGCCCGCGCCACGTACAAGGCATTAGCGCCAGACCCTGCTCTACACGCCACCCTCGTTGCTAAGGCCACTCAGTGGGCCGCGCATTACCAGCAAACGGCTACTGAGAAGAGGTGGTGGAAACACATGCACACGTGGCTCGCGGAAGAACGTTATCTTGAAGACCCGCCGGAGCCCTATGAAAATCCAAAGGAGGCGGCCATAGCCCGCAAACGAGAGAGCGGGCCGCGTAAGGCCAGCAAGCAAGAGACAGTTGGTAAATCCGGGTTGTCATCCGGAACGCCGATCGGCCGCCACAAGGTCAGTATTACCGACTTCGACATGACGGGGGGCAGCTTCGATAAGGAACGGGAATTCATCGTGTCGTTCAAGATCGAAGACGGGGACCACGGCGGCAAAGTCTTCTCACACACGTTCAATTTTATTTCGAGTGACGAAGACACACAGACGGCCGGGCAAATGCACTACACGAATATCCGGCACGCCACCGGAATTCTAGAGCCCGACGATACCAGTGACTTCCATGGCAAGACGCTGGTGGCCAACGTCAAAGCAATGGGGCGGATCGAGTACGCCAGTCTGTAGAGTTGCACGCCAGCCCGGTCACGACCGGGTTGGCAACTAGCAAAGTGCAATCGGGATTGCAAAATGTACATTTTGCGGCTACACTTGTTCTACGATTTCTTACTGCGCCCCGAAAACACGTGCAGCTACGAAAGTGCAATCGGGATTGCAAAATGTACCGTTTCAGGTTAAGTTACCCTCATGAGTAAGAGGTGTCTCTGACGCCGACTCGCGACAACCCGCCCCTTCGGCGGGTTTTTTATTGCCTCAACGCCAGCACGCGCCCGCACGCGTGTCTGGCTATTTTTTTGAACTAACGAACTGCGATTTTAGAAAATGGATTTTCCCTCATGACGGGCACCGTTCCCGATCTGGTACGCGCGACGCATGAGCGAAGCAAACTACCAGCCACCTATATTAACCAGAGAGCCCGCGAGATTCAGAACGCCGGGCTGCTGCCGCTCGCCAAAGGCTCGGCTTACGCCCGCGCTCGTCCTCGCGATCTTGTCAACTTGCTACTCGCCTTTTCGGCCGACAAGGTCCGGCATGCTCCGGCCACCGTGAATCAATATTCCAACCTGCAAAGGCTGGTCGAAGCCGAACACACCAATGCCGGCGCCGCGCTTGAGGCATGGGTGACCAAGATATGGGCCGGTGATCGCGACGAAGCCGACAAAACCCTCCGCCTCGTTCAGACATGGCAAGAAATTGTTTTCGAGGACCGCGACGGTCACACCGAGCACTTCTACCCAGCCGATACGCTGATGGAGCAGCACGCCTTGTTTGATGTGCGCCGCTCGATTGAGATTCCCGGCAGGGTAATTGCGCAGATCGGTGCGGACCTTGGAATTCGAGGCTGCTCATATGCAGCTTAATCCCCTAAAGTGGTTCGAAACCAAGTCGACCACGTACGACTTGTCCGACCCGCTCCTAGCCCAGTTCTTCGGTCAGGTTTCGACGCTCTCCGGTGTCAATGTTGGTCCGGAAACGGCGCTACATGTTCCGGCCGTGAACGCCGCAGTCAGGGTTATTTCGGAATCGGTGGCATCGTTGCCGATTAATATTTTGAAGGGCGACGGTACCGCTAAGACGGTGGCAAAGGATCATCCGCTTTACCGGCTGCTACATGCCGAACCTAACGGCTGGACTAGCAGCTACGACTTCCGTCTGCAGATGCAGGTTGATACCCTCTTGCACGGGAACGCGTATGCGTTCGTCAATCGCGTCGCTGGTGAAGCTAAGGAACTCTTGCGGCTCATTCCAAGTTCTGTTGCCGTGACAATCGACATCAACAGCGGCGAGCCGACATACGAGATCACCAATCGCGACGGTAAGCGTCGGCAGTGTTCGTACACCGATATCATCCACATCAAGGCGCTGTCTACGAACGGCTTCACCGGCATAGCTCCCATTCAGAGCGCACGTGAAGCAATCGCACTTGCGCTAGCGTTGGAAGGCCATGCGGCCAGACTCATGGGAAACGCGGCGCGGCCGGGGGGCATCCTCAACTTTAAGGGCGCTAAGCTTACTGATACTCAGCTACAGCGCATCAAGCACCAGTGGCAAGCCAGTCACAATTCCGGAACGTCTGGCTCTACCGCAATCTTCGATAGCGAGACGACGTTTCAACCGCTGACGTTCAATTCAGTGGATATGCAATTTGTTGAGCTGCGCCGTTTCCAACTGGATGAAATTTCGAGAGCCTTCCGCGTTCCACCGCATTTGTTGAGCGAGCTTGGCCGAGTCACATGGGCGAACGCCGCAGAGTTGGGGCGAAACTTTATCGACTTCACTCTTGGACCTTGGCTTGTGAACTGGACCGGCGCATTGAGCCGATCGCTTCTGACAAGCGAGGAACGCGCTGATACGTTCATTGCTTTCGATACGTCGGAACTAACAGCAGCCAATCTTCAAGATCGCACAACCGCGATGGTCAAGGCAGTCGGCGGCCCGTATCTCACGGCTGACGAAGCGCGCGCGCTCGAAAATCGCGCACCGATCGAAGGCGGCAACGTCCTGAATGAACCCGTTGGCGCTGCACCGACTGCGGCCAATGACAACGCCGAACCGAAGAAAGAAGCGGCATGACCACCAACACCAAGGAAACAGGAAACTGTTTCGAGTTCGACGTTAAGGCGGTTGCCGAGGACGGCACGTTTAGCGGCTACGCCAGTGTATTCGGTGTGACCGATCTTGGCGGTGACTCCGTCCAGCCGGGCGCGTTCACCAAAAGCTTGAAGAGCAAGCCGGCCGCCAAAGTGAAGATGCTTCGTGGTCACGACACGTCTGAGCCCATCGGTGTTTGGACTTCGATTGTAGAGGACTCCCGCGGTTTGAAAGCAACGGGCCGATTGATCCTCGATACCAACAAAGGTCGCGAGACTTACGCGCTCCTCAAGGCCGGTGCTCTTGATGGACTGAGCATCGGATACCGAACCAAGAAAGAAAGCTTCGATCGGACGAAGAAGGTTCGCCTACTGAACGAACTTGAATTGCACGAGGTAAGTATCGTGACGTTCCCAATGAATCCTACCGCTACAATTTCACGCGTCAAGAGCACGGACTTTTCCCGCCTCGTCGCCGCTATCAACCGTGCCACCGCGGCACTTCACTAAGGACTACATTTTTGAATACCAATGCATTGCGACTTGAGACCAAGGACGACTCCGATATTGAGACCAAGGCGATCGAAACCGCACTGGCCAATATGACCACGGCGTTCGAAACGCACAAGAAGGCATCTAACGATAACGACGCCGCACAGAAGAAGCGTATCGACGATCTTGAACTGCGGCTGAACCGCCCCGGTGGTCACGCCAACGACAACAAGGAACCCACCGACGAAACCAAGGCGTTTGAGAAGTACATTCGTCGCGGCGCGGAAGCGTTGGGTGAGGAAGTTAAATCGCTGCGTGTGTCCGACAACACGGCCGGTGGTTATTTGTCGCCGGACGAATTTAACGCCGAACTTGATCGCAACGTTGTGCTGTTCTCGCCCGTGCGGCAGGTTGCCCGTGTTCTTCCGACAGGTGCGCCGGCCGTTCTGTGGCCAAAACGGCTCTCTGGATTCACAGCGTCCTGGGTTGGCGAAACCGGTGCACGGCCAGAAACAACGGCCACCTTCGGCCAGTCCCGATACCCCATTTTTGAACTTGCTGCATGGGTCGACGTGGCGAATGCCATGCTGGAAGACTCTACCTTCGACGTTGCTTCGATGCTCAGCTTCGAGTTCGCCCAAGAATTTGGGCTTGAGGAGGGCAAGGCTTTCGTCAACGGTGCTTCTGCGCTTTCGCCGTCCGGCTTCATGCAGGATGCGGGAGTTGCATACACCCCGACGACGAGCGCTACAGCTGTCTTGCCGGATAGCTTGTTTGACATCTACCATGCGGTGAAGTCGCCGTACCGAGCGAACGCCGTGTGGGGCATGAACAGCAACACGTTGGGCTACGTTCGGAAGTTGAAGGATGGTCAGGGCAACTATCTGTTGTCGCATGGCGGAGTCGCTAATGCGCCAATCACGACTATCCTCGGCAACCCCGTAGTTGAAATGCCTGACATGCCCGACATTGCGGGCGGTGCGTTCCCGATTGTGTTCGGTGACTTCTCGCAGGGTTACCGCATTTTCGATCGTGTTAGCTTGAGCGTCCTTCGCGACCCCTACTCGCAGGCCACGAACGGCGCGACCCGTTTTCACGGTCGCCGTCGCGTTGCTGGCGGTGTGGGTAAGGCGGAAGCTATCCGCAAGCTGAAGGTTTCAGTCTCGTAAGACAATTCTCGGCCGGGGATTCATCTCCCCGGCTCTTTCTCATTTCTAAGGATTTTAATTTTGCGCGATCTTATGAATCAGTTGCACTTCAAGCCGGCGTTTGCGCCGGTCGCGGCTGTCGTCGACAACACGGCTCAGGTTTCTACCATTCTTGACGTTTACGGTTTTGGTTCGGCTGTTCTGGCAGTCGTCACCGGCACCCTAACTGACGCCGATGCAACCTTTGCTCTCACGTTCAACGAGTCGAATGACCCGGCTATGGCCGGCGCCAATGCGGTCGCAGCGACCGATATGACCGGGACAACGGCGCTCGCGAGTTTCACGTTCGCTGATGATATCAAGTGCCGAAAGATTGGTTACATCGGGGCTAAACGTTTTATCCAGGCGACAATTACGCCGGCCGCTAACACCGGCAACCTCTTTGTTGCTGGCATCTGGGTTCAAGGTCATCCGGCCAGCGCTCCAACGACTAACCCGCCGCAGTAATTCAGGGGGAAGGGCAAAGGCTCGGATAGCCGGAGTCACCCGCCCCTGGCCTGTTCAACCGGGTGGCTTGAATATCCATGACCACAGCGGGTCTCAAATCCTCGCAAATGGTCACGGCTAGTGCGTCATCCCCGCACTAGCCACCAATACGGATGGGCTGGCCATGCGGATGTACCGTGGCTGGCCCTATTCTGTCTCAGGAATGATGATGACGAAACACGCACGCATCTGCGCATGCGGCTACCGCGTTGCTGGCGGTACCCTATGCGCGTGTCAGAAGCGGAGGCAGGCTGGACGCCCCAGCGCGAGGCAGCGGGGCTACGGTGCTGATTGGCAGGCCCTGCGAGCCGCCCAGCCGCATACGCCATGCACGGCCTGCGCTAGGCCGTACAAGAGCGGCTTCCACTTGGACCACAAGCTGGCCCGGAACGCTGGTGGCACTGATGATCCAAGCAATCTGCATTGGCTCTGCCACGGCTGTCATAGCAGGAAGACCGCGAAAAAGGATGGCGGCTTCGGACACCCCCGGGTGGCCTGACAGACTTTCGACATAGGGAGCAAGGACCGCATGGGTCTCAAGTTCGGTATTTCACCGAATTGGAGATTTGACGCCAAACTTGACCAGCGTCTGCTTTGTCATCTCGCATTCTTGGCCGCCCCTGCCACTCATTACGGCTGCGATGTGGGCAGCATCCAACTCGATAAAGTCGACGAGGACCAGACGCCAATTTGCTTTCTGAAGCGGTGCCATCAGTTTTGCGAGGGCAACGCTACGGCTAACCATCTCGTCCCATGCTGGGTCTGGTATCGCAGACACGTCCACGCCGCGATTTCTAACCTCGCGCCGCAGCAACAAGCGAGCCCCTTTTTCGGGAAACCAATATGCGGTGCCAAATTTGAATAACAGCAAGACCATCGCAACGCCAAGGATACCGGCTACCGCTTCCCACATTTCACGCCCCCCGCGCCGAACGAACACAATTTAACACAGGACCCAACGTGAAGGGAAGAAAACCCGAAATAACCGCGCTCCCCGGCGCCCTCGATACCCCCCCATCGGCGCCAACGTGGCTGCCGAAGTTCGCTAAGAAGGAATGGGCACGTGTCGTGCCCGCATTGGTCAGGGCTCGCAGCCTCGCTTCGCACGAGTTGTCGACCGTCGAATCGTACTGCATCGCCGTCGCCCGCGTCCGTGAGTGCGAGGCGGTCATTCAGAAACATGGCTTAACCTACGTCTCTCCGACAGGCGAAAGCAAACGCCGGCCAGAGTCAACGCTGGCCAAGGAAAATATTGAAGCCGCTCGGCGGCTCGCGGCAGAGCTAGGTATCACACCGGCCAGCCGCTCGAAGAACAAAGGCGGCGCTCCCGAACATGACAACGAAGACGAATTTGGCGTGGATATTTGACAGCACGCAACTTCCCGACCCTCACGGTTATGGCGAGCGCGCCGTAAAGTTTATCAAGGCCCTTCGCCATCCGAAAAGTGACCGGCCGAAGAAGGCTTTCCAGCTTGACCCATGGCAGGAACGGATTGTTCGTCGCATCTACGGCGACACGCTTCAGAATGGCCAGCGTCGAATCAAGACCGTCTTTATGCTGATCGGCCGCGGCAATAGGAAGACGACCCTCGCTGCGGCAATCGAGTTGCTGCACACCGTTGGTCCGGAGCGCGTGCCGCAAGGGCTTGCCGTCTCTATCGCCAACGATCGCGATCAGGCCCGGCTAACGCTCGAGGAAATGGCCGGGATGATTGCTGTTCATCCTCGCTTGGTCGAAGCGACCCGCGTTCAGTCGACCAACAACAGGATCACGCACGAGAAGTCCGGCGCACAATACCGTGCCATGTCGGCGGACGCGGCCACGGCCCATGGCCGCACACCAAACTTCGGATTCGTCGACGAGCTGCACGAGTTCAAGAAAGGCGACCTGTATTATGCGATCACGTCGGGCCTAAACAAAACGGCAGGCTCACTTCTCTTCATAGCCACCACGGCTGGCGTCGGTCAGACCTCCATAGCGTGGGATTTGTATGAGTATGCCAAGCGGGTTGCTGAGGGCGCGGTAGTGGACGACTCGTTCCTGCCGATATTGTTTCAAGCCGATGCAGATGCCGACTGGCGCGACGAACAGGTATGGCAGG
>NZ_JADPJF010000042.1:172528-173997 GCF_023073295.1 Bradyrhizobium sp. 23
GAATCCTGGCCTCGCCCATGGCTACCCCGATATAGACGGCCTACGAAAGTTTGTTCGCGAGTCTGAGCATCGCCCCGCTCAACGCGAAGTGTTCAAGCGGCTACATCTAGGTATGTGGTTGGACGGCGCGGCAGAGCCCGCATTTGATCTTGCCGTTTGGGACGAAGGTAAGGCGCCATTCAACCTAGTAGACCTTGAGGGCTGCAAGGCTTGGATCGGGGTCGACCTATCCAAAGTCACGGACCTTTGTTCAGTCTCGGCTACGATCGAGATGCAAGCACCGGCAAACGACAATACTTATGCTCTGCACGTCCGATCTTTCGCGCCGGAGGAAGGCATCCGGAAGCGATCCGATGTCGACCACGTGCCATATGTTCTGTGGCGCGATCAAGGCTATCTTACTGCGACACCGGGTGACACGGTGGACCTTGCCGTGGTTGAGTCCGCCATTCGCGAAATGTGCGAGCAATTCGACGTTCAAGAGATCGCCTTCGACCGATGGTCGGCACGCCAGATGATGGACTCGCTGGCCGAAGATGGCTTGCCGGTGGTGGAGTTTCCGCAGAACCTAGCAACTTTTGCCGCACCTGTGATCGAATTCGAAAAGGCTCTGTTCGAACGGCGGCTCGTACACGGTGGCAATCCCATCCTGCGATGGGCGGTCGGCAACCTTGTCTTCATGGAAGACGCGAGCGGTAACCGCCGTCCGCACAAAGCCAAATCGATCGACCGCATTGACCCGGCAGTAGCCGCGATCATGAGCACGGGACGGGCCGCAGCGAATGCGAGCGTGTCTAGCAGTTATGTAAATGAAGAATGGGCGAACGGATTGGCGTTTGCGTGAGCTATTTCTTGGCACCACGCTCTAGCTTCTTCACGTCGCCAACTAGACCCGTCAATTTTGAAATCGCGTCGTTCAACTTGCTGCTTGCCTTCTCGCGCTCCCCATTTGCGATCGCCTTCTTGCAGTCACCCAGCGTGTTGATAACGGCTTCCAGCTCAGAATGTGCGCTCATAATCGAATCCCCCATGAAACTGAAGGCAATATAGGCCAACTAATGACACCAAAGCAAAGAGCCGCGCTCGCATACTTTCACTACGAGGCCGGAATAAAACACGGGAGCGAACTCGCCCAATCGATCATTAGCGAGTTTCCTGAAGGCTTCGATGACACGCAGATCGCCAAAATTGCGGCAGATATAAAGCGCTCTTTATCCAGCGCCTTGACTGCTATCCACAAACGATTTCACGATGCGTTCGGCAGCGGGCATGGGGTTGGCCTACGCACCGGCCTGTCAAAGTACCAAGAAACGCTCTTATTGCGCGGCATAGGAATAAAGCAAGTTGGCTGACGTTGTAAGGCGCCTGACTATCAGCGCCACCTCTACCGGTATCGACGAACAAGCCGGTAAACTGAACAAGCTTGCCGATGCAAGCAACTCCCTCGCCACCGTAACAGACACGAACGC
>NZ_JADPJF010000042.1:174080-185648 GCF_023073295.1 Bradyrhizobium sp. 23
GCGGGCGTTGTCCGCCGACGCGGCTTGGATCAAGCTGAGCAATTCTCTTGACCCAGTCGCCAAGAGCCAGGCTGAAATCGAAAAGGGCACTCGCACCCTTAACGATGCTCTGGCTCAAGGCGTCATCACACAGGAAAAATATAACCAAAACCTAGCTCTCCTAAAAGAGAAGTACGGCGAGGTTGGAGCCGCCAACGACAACGTCAAGGAAGGCTTCAATAAGACCGGCATCGAAGCCGCGAGTGTCGCGAACCATTTGAAGCAAGCCGCAGAAGCTGCCTACGTGCTGTCCCCGGCGTTCCGCGGGCTCGTGAACGCGGGTGTCGCTACGGGAGTCACCGCGATCGGCGCCGCGGCTGCAGCTACCACCACAGGCATTAACGCACTAGGCGCGGCGACTGTCACCGGGGCCGCTGCTATTGCGCGACTCGGGCCGGGGTTTGCTCCGGTAGCCGGGGCCGTAACTGCGGCAGGATCAGCCATGGCCGGGTTCACTGGATTTACTGGCCTTGCTGGTAGCGCCGTGCTTGGTCTCACCGGCCGGTTGCTTTCATTCACCGCTGCGATGTTGCGTGTGGCCGGTCCTATCATGCTCGTGCTTGACGCAATCAAGCTGATCGAATTCGCTTGGTCGTCTGCCGGCGAGAAGCTGGAACAGTACAGCACGATTTCAAAAGACGCTCTGTCCGTTGGCGTTACGCCAGAGTACATGCAGCGACTTGGCCAAAGCTTTCAAGATGCAGGCGGGAAGATTTCAGATGCTACGGACCTACTCAAAAAGTTCAACAGCGTAAGCAATGACAAGTTAGGCGGCAGCGAGCTTCAAAAGAAGATTGACTCGCATATTGATGCCGGCAATCTCGACAAGAACAGCGGCGTCGATAAGTTCAGCGACGCAATCGGTACAGAGCAGAAATATCGTGCCGTTCTCGATTTGCTGAAGCAGATGACGGACGAAGGTAAGAAGCTTGCGGCTCTCGATATTGCCGCAACGTTTGCTTCGCCAGATCAGTTGGAAGCCTTCAGACAGAACAGCGACTACTTCTTGCAGATGCAAGAGGCTGCCGACAAGATCGCGACGACGAAGCTTGTTAATCAAAAAGACATCGACGACGCAACCGCGCTTAAGAACCGTTACGACGACGCGGTAAAAATTCTGTCGGAGCGATGGATTCCATTTCAGGAAACTATCACAGCTGGCGGAATGGCGTTGCATCGCGCGTGGGTTACGATCGTCGAAGATATTGCGGCGGCTCTTAGCGGACTGGAAAAGTTCGCCAACAAAATCGCGAGTATAGAAATCCCCGGCTGGCTCAAGGCTGCCTGGAGTGCTTCTGTAAATGCACTAGTCCCGGCGCCATTCAAGATCGCGGGCCAGCTTGGTGGCGCCGTTGCGGATCACCTGAACGGACCTGACGCACCTAGTAAGCCGAACTACCCGGCCGGTTTTGCTTCCGGTCTGTCGAATCCGAATACCGTTGCGGCTGCACGAAATCAAACGACCGCGATCTCGGACAAGCTGCGCCCTGACGCCTCTCGTGAATTGAAGCAGGCCACTGAGGCCGCCAATCAATATAACGATGCGGTAGACAGGGCGATCAACACACTTAATAAGCACGTATTGCAGCAAAACGCCGACACCAAAGCCGTTAGCATGGGTGCTGCAGAGTTGGCGCGGTACAGAGCGGAGGCTGCGGAAAAGGCTGCCGTGGAGGCAAATGGCGGAAAGGAAACGGAAGATCAAATTGCCAAATTCGCCAAACTGAAAGACGCGGCTTCGTCGGCTGCCGATGCGTTGGCAAGGGCCCAAGTGGCTTCAGACATCAGCCGCGGTAAGCAACTCATGTTTGCTTCTGAAGAAGACGTGAAAATTGCTAACCAGCTTAAGAGCATCTACGGCGACGACATCCCGGCAGCGTTGAATTCGGCAGAGGCTGCGACGATACGTTGGCAAGACGCAATGAAGGGTGTTGTTGGCGACATCAAAAGCGCAGCCGGTGCATTCGCAAATAATTTCGTTAGCGGAATTATGAGCGGCAAAAATGCAATGGACGTTCTTAAGAGTTCCGTACAAGACTTAGGCAAAAGCATCACGTCGGCGGGCATCAACAACATTATCAAAGACCCGACTAGCCCTGTCGGCTACATCGAAGCGGGCGTGGGCCTACTCACCCAACTCTTCGGCGGCGATGACGAAGAAGAGAAGAAACGAAAAGAAGAAGAGAAGAAGCGCCAAGACCAAATCCAAGCTAACAGAGATGCGCAAGCACAGCGACAAGCTGACTTTACGCTTCAGGCTCAGTTGGCCGGCATTAATACCAATACGACGGCAGGTCAAATTCAAGCGTTCGATTTGCAAGCGAACAAGCAGCGCGCCGACGAAATGAAGGCGGGTGGCTACGCGATCGTTGAGCTTGAAAGAAAGCTTGCTGTCGAAAGGCAGTCGATCGTGGACAAGGCCAATCAAGCCGTTCTCAAATCGTACCAAGACTTTTTGGATTCGGTGAAGACGGGCAGCTTGTCGACTTTGTCGCCTGAAGATCAATTGAAGTATGCACAGAGCATGTTCAACAGTGAATGCTGCTAAGGCGGCCACTGGCGATCAAGACGCTATCTCGAAGGTCACTAGCGACGCTCAAACGCTGTTGCAGTTGGCTAAGGCGTTCTACGCTTCGTCGACCGGGTACGGGGACATCTACAAAACCGTAATCGACACAGTCAACGGGCTGATGAATAGCGCGCTCTACAAGGCACCGACTGATACCGGAATCATTACCTCTGGTAACGCGGACCCCGACCCGCAAGGGACGGCGATGCGTGAGCGAATGGCGCAATGGGCGACCGGTGACACTAGCGGCGCTGGCGACTTTGCCAATGCGCTTGGTTACGCAAGCGGAGGCGTTGTCACCAACGGTGTTTATGGCCGTGACAGTGTAACGGCCAAGCTTGCCGGTGGTGAGTTTGTGACCAAGTCGCAATCTGTGAACCCGGCAACGATGGGCGCACTTCAGCACATCAACCGCACCGGGCGTGCGCCGGGACAGGATAACACTGAAGTTGTTCGTGTGTTGGCTCAAGGCTTCAACGGACAGACAGTCGCAATTGTTGATGCGATTAACGGCCTGTCTGATCGAATGAAAAAGCTGGAAGACACGACTCGGCAAGTTAGCAACCAACGGCGCGTGCCGGGATCAGACAAAAGGGCCGCTTAGGTATCCTTGATGACGCGGAGCGATTAGTCCCGCGTCATCTCACATTTTTTTTGAAGGAATTTCTATTGTCTTTTGTATTAGAGGATCGCGTAAGGGAAGCCACCGCGACGACCGGAACAGGCGCATTCACACTTGCCGGCGCCGTCACCGGCTACAGGTCGTTTAGCTCTGTCATGGTGAACGGCGATACTACTTGGTATGCGTGCGTTCTTCCGGGTGGTGCTTGGGAGGTTGGAGTCGGCACGTGGGTAACTGGAAACACGTTGCAGCGGACCACGGTGCTTCGTTCTTCGAACGCCAATGCGTTGGTGAGCTTCGCTGCTGGCACCAAAGATATTTTCATCGCACAGCCAGCGGTGAAGGCAAATGTCCAGAACAACACGTTCCCTTCTGGAACATTGATGCTGTTTCAGCAAACCAGTGCGCCGGTCTATTGGACGAAGCAGGTCTCGCACAACGACAAGGCGCTGCGTGTGGTGTCCGGAGCGGCCGGGTCTGGGGGCTCTAATGCATTCTCAGCGGCTTTGAACAGCGCGCGGGTGGTCGGGAACACGACCATTACGCAAGCTACGATGCCGTCGCACTCACACAGTTATCTTGTCGGCGCGGCTGCTAACGTCATTCAGAGTAACAACTCGTTTCCGGCACTAACTAACAGCGTTGGTGCAAACACCGGTTCAGCTGGCAGCGACGGCACACACGCGCACGCGTACAATATTGACGTGCAGTTCGTAGACTTAATCATTTGCTCGAAGGACTGAAAATGAGGGTTGTTATTTTTCCGGGCGAGAACCGGGTTAGCGTTGAAGGGATGTCTGAGTCCGTCGACTGTTCGTCGTACGAAGACATCAACGTCGTGCAGTGGTACGGCGATCACGGCGAAATTGAATATTGGAACGGACTCGGGGCTAAAAGGATTCGAATGAACACCACAATTGACGACCTCTCGCCCTTCCAACATTTGGTGGACGCGTGGGAATTGGAGGCTAAAAACAATGTTGCCTGATAAGAAGATCAAGTGCCCATACACGGCTTTCAAAACTTCTTGCTTCGACGGCGTGTCAAAGCACAACTGCCCGAAATGGATTCACGTAGCCGGCACGCACCCGAACACGGGCCAGCCCGTCGACACGTTCGATTGCTCGGACAGGTGGTTGCCCGCGCTGCTCATTGCGGACACACAGCAAGCGCGGCAGACAGGGGCTGCTGTCGAGAGTCTTCGGAACGTTGTTGCTGAGGTAAATGGTTATGTACCTGCCAAGGTGACTTCGCCTCTTACAACGATGGGAGACCATAGCGGTCTGTCAATTGTCTAGTGCCCTGCGCGGTGAGCGCCTGCTACGCGCCGCCGCGCAACCAATGACGGTAGCCGTGATCTGCCAGCCATCTTGCGCGGCTCAAATGGCTCTCGAAAGCAGCACGCGCCCGCATGGGTTCGTGGTCCGGATCAATATGCAGCACGATTCGAGCCACTTCCTTCCAGTCGGCGCCATCTGCAGCGGCGTCGAGAAGGCGCCAGTACATCACCAGATGCTCTTCGTCATAGGACGTGACCGCGGGGTCTGTGGGTGCAGAGGTCGCGACATGCGGGTCAAGGGGCGGTGTTTTCATGTAAATCTCGCAAGGGTGACAAGCGGCCTGTAGTCAGTTCAGAATCCCACCCAGCCTGCCAGATTGTTTCGCAACCACAGGCTGAAGGCAAGCAGGCGTACCCAAGACGGCCACAGATTTCGGCGCCAACCCATTCATTTTAGCGAATTTGGCTACGTCATCGCTCTTGAGGCTGTTCCTTCGGTGCCCCAATCTTTGCGGACTTCGGCACTAAGGAGAGGCACAAATTGCCGCGAACCGGAGTTCGGAGAATGCGACGCTTGAAAAAACCGGCAAGGCTTTTGAGCTACGCCGAATTGGGTTCGGCTCGCGGAATCACGTTTAGCCGGCGACACCTGCGGCGGCTGGAGGATCAAAAGCAGTTTCCGCGTCGGGTTGCTCTAGGCGAAAATAGAATCGGATGGGTAGAGACTGAAATTGACGAGTGGCTTGCGGCAAAGTTGGCAGCAAGAAACGCGTGATCGGCGCAGGCGGCATGAAAGAGAGTCCCAATCCTCACTGGCCGCGGGGGCTTTCGCGCTTGCGGGCCGCTGACTACATCAGCGTGACGCCAAATGCATTCGACCGAATGGTGACTGCCGGGCTACTTGAAGACTAACGCTTCAATTTCTTCAAGCGCACGCCGGGGCCTTCGCCGTTCTCGTCGATAAAGATTACGCCTGCAGTTTCGAGGGCCTTCTGCATGCCGGCGAGGTTGTTCGGCCCAGGTATTCTGCGACCCTTCTCAAAATCGCGGACTGTGCTCTCGCTGAGATTGGAGCGCTCGCCTAGTTGCGATTGAGACCAATCGATCAGCCCCCGGGCGGCTCTGGATTGTGCGGGTGTCATCAGCGTCTCCTAATTATTGGATATCGTCTACCATAAACGCTTTTCGTTTGACATCAGCCAAGATTCGCGCTTTACGTTTATGGTCAACGGAAATCGTTTGTGGGGAGCACATGCCGAAAACGCAAGAGATTAACGTCATCACATTGGCCGCTGAGCGGAAGCGGCTCTGGGACGAATTCAACAGCAGAGAACACGATGACGAAGAGGTTGATCTGCCTCAGTTCGAAAAGATGAACGCCATCGAGGCGATGATTGCCCGAGCTGAATTCGACACGAGCGCAAGCAAGCTGGCCGGTTTGACGATTCTTTTGGAGGAGGATGCCGGTCCAGACTTCGCGGACAACTTCAAGCGGGACTTGTTTTTGCGGATGCAGATGTTCGCGTAAGAGTTTTCATCAGTAGCCGTCAGATCGATCGCTGGCATCTGCCTAGAAGACGTTGTTTGTACTTCATGCTGTCCCGGTATCACCGGGGCGGCTTACCGCTTCTGCTTAACGCCAGTCGGCACGTACGGCCGCGGCGGCCACTTCCGAAACTGCACGCCGGTATCGGTGAAGACGATGCCAGCGCCGGTCAGCTCACTCATGAGGACCGTAAGCGTTCCCTCGTGCGGCTCGTGCTTGCAGTTCTCAAGGTCCGCAATGGTGGCGCGGCGTACGTTGATGCCTTCGGCTAGATAGCCTTGTGACCAGCCAAGCAAGGCCCGAGCTGCCCTAATCTGGGCTGCCAAGAGGGAGAAATCGCGCATTTCTACTATCCAAAAAAGTGCGGTCGTCCTTGACATCGTACAAAATGTACGGTACATAGACAAGTCAATTTGGGTGTCTTCATTTGCAGCACGCGAACGATAATTTCAAAGAAGATTCTATCCGCTTCCCCGTCGCTCCCCGCCTCGTGCCCGCACAGAAGGCGGCGCGGCGGCTGCACCTGAATGAATCGGACTTCCGAGCCAAACTATCCGCTCTGCAGCGCATCGGCTTCCCGGCCGCATGCCCGGTGACGGGCCACTATGATCTGCAGGCCATCGATGCTTGGCTGGATCGACGCGCCGGTCTTGGTGCAACGGCTGGTTTGGCTGTTGATGCACGCGACGTATTCGAGAAGCGGCTGGCGAGCCTTGGGAAACATTAAGCTCAAGCACTACGTACTGCGCAAAGGGAAGCACGGCTACTGGCTTCCCACCGCGAAGATGCGCGTCATGGGGTTTCAGATCGTGTCCTGCGGGCACGACGGCCCGCATGCTTGGGCTATCGCCAAGGAATGGGAGGAGCGTTATCAGCGCGCCCGTAAGGGGCTGGAGAAGCCACCAGCCCATTTCTATCCACCGGATAGTGTGGGCGACGGCTTTGAGCGCTTCCGCCGCAGCAACGAATGGAAGTCGAAGCCGCCTCGGACCCGCGAAGATTGGGACCGTGGCTGGAAATATATCGATCCTGTTTTTGGCGACGTCGATCCAAAGACTGTCACTTTCGAGATGCTGGACCGCTGGTACGGATGGCTCAAGGCCACGAAGGGCAATGGCGAGGCCGGACGCGCGCTAAAGATCTGGAGGGCGCTATACAACGTGCTGGCCGGCATGAAGCTCTGTACGCCCGAGGCCGACCCCTCACAGATCATCCGAAAGGCTGGCGTGCCCGGCCGTACCGAGACGTGGCAAGAGGGCGAGGTTGTTCGCCTGATCAAGGAAGGATGGCGCGCCGGCTATCGAGGGCTGGCCTGTATCATCGCCATTGCGTGGGATACCGGCTTTGCCCCAGTGGACGCCCGCACTCTGACACCCGCTCAGGCCGTTACCAGCGGCGCCGACATGGCGTTTACCAGCGATCGGGCCAAGACCGGCGAGCCAGCCATAGGTACGCTCACAGCCCGCTCACAGCGGCTTGTCGAGGCCTACGTTGCCGATCTGGACTATGAGCTGCACGACGACGCGCCGATCTTCCGGACCAAGGGCTTCAAGCCGACTGGCAAGGGCGGTCGTCCTCGTCTCCCGGTTCCATACACCAAGGACTCGCTGATCGACGATTTCGCGGACCTGCGCCGGGCCGTTTTCGGCAAGGGCGAGATGCGCCGACTCATGGACATGCGCAGGACAGGTGCGGTCGAGGCGAACGCCGGAGGAGCGCCGGTTGAGGCTATTGCCGCCAAGATGGCCAACAGCATTGACCAAAACCGGAAGCTGCAGAAAACGTACATGCCGGTAAACATCGCGGCGGTGCGGGCTGCGGATGAGGCGCGCAAAATAGGCCGGCGCTTGCTTGGTTCTGAACAGAACAAGCTCAGAAAGTTGAAACTAGGAGGCGGAAAAAGTTGAAACTGGATGGGGGCTATTGCCGCTAAGCCATTGAAATAATGGCGCGAGAGACGGGGCTCGAACCCGCGACCTCCGGCGTGACAGGCCGGCGCTCTAACCAACTGAGCTACTCCCGCGTGGTTCGCTGACAGCGCGCGGAACGAGGGGGACTTAAAGGCGGGGCTGGGTGAAGTCAAGGATGTTGCGCTTCGTCGGCACATCCCGGCTAAGCATTGCTCTGGAAAACGAAAAAGGCCGCCAGGCGGCGGCGTCTGTCAGCCCCGAGCGGGGCGGTGTCAGCGGATCTCCGACGTCCCTGCGCTCGTCACCACCACCGGCTTCCCGGCCTTGATCACATGGGCGGACTGGGCGGTCTGGCTGTAATCGGCATTGGTGCGGGCTGCGATCCCGAAGCCGGCCACTGCAATTCCGGCCACCAGCGCCACCACCACGATCTTCAGGTGGGTCGCACGATCAGCAGAGTGGATAGAGTGGTTCATCTGAGCCTCCCGACGGGCTTTGCCGCCGTCTATGGCTCGTCTTGTAAAGACCGTCTGTTTCCGGATGGTTTCGCGGGTTCCGCAAAATGGTTTCATTAATGCGCTCGGTTGGTTTCGCTGGGCTTGCGGCCTGTACCGGCGTCAGGCGGCCGCCCGGCCGATATCGTCCCGGATCGAGCGCGCCGCCCAGACGAACAGGAGTGCCCCCAGCGTGGTCGTGACCGCCGCCGAGAGCAGGGAATAGCGCACCGCGTCGGCGCCGTAAGCGCCCTTCAGGGCATCGTTGACCACGCCCACGGCGAGCGGGCCGAGGCCCTGGCCGAAGCAGGTGGCAGTGAGCGCGATCAGGGCGGAGGCCAGCGCCCGCATGCTCGGCTTGGCGACCGTCTGCGCGATCGCGAAGATCGGTCCGAGATGGAAGCCGACCAGGAACGAGGTCAGCGCCAGCGTGGCCACCATCAGCGCAAAGTCCTGCGTCAGCATGCACAGCGCGAACACCGGGCCGGCAAGGCCCGAGGTGATGGCGGGCGCCCACAGCTTCCAGCGGTCGTCGCAGCGGCTGATCTGCGCCACCACGAAGCCGCCGAGCAGGGTGCCGGCCATGCCGGCGAGACCCTTGAAGGTGCCGGCATAGGTGCCGATCTCCGCGCTCGACAGATGGTGCACACGCGCCAGGAACGGCGGGATCCACGCCGCGGTCGCATAGTTCGTGTAAGTGGTGAGACAGAAGCCGATCAGCACGATGATGAAGCTTCGCTGCGAGGCCAGGAAGCGCAGCGTCGGCCCGAGCGGCTCGGGCACGAAATTCTCCTGCATGGCGCCGCGCTTCGGCTCGGAGATCGTCAGCCACAGGACAATAGCAAGCAGGATGCCGGGCAGGCCCGCAACGTAGAACGCCATCCGCCAGCCATAGTGCTGGTTGACGTACCCGCCCACGAAATAGCCGAGGAATACGCCGAGATAGGTGCCGACGGCGTAGATGCCGAGCGCGCGCGGACGCTCGTTCTTGGCGAAGAGGTCGGCCACGATCGATTGCGAGGCGGGCGAGCCTGCGGATTCGCCGATGCCGACGCCGATCCTCGCCAGCGCCAACGAGGTGACGCTCGAAGCGGCGCCGCACAACGCCGTCATCGCGCTCCAGAACGCGAAGGCGGCGGCGACGATGTTGCGCCGGTTGAGCCGGTCGGCGACGCGCGCGATGGGGATGCCGAGCAGGGAGTAGAACAGCGCGAATCCGAAGCCCGCGAGCAGGCCCATCATGGTATCGCTGAGCTGAAACTCCTTCTTGATCGGCTCGATCAGCACGTTGAAGATCGTGCGGTCGAGGAAGTTCAGCGCGTAGATGATCGTGAGCAGGCCTAGCACGTAATAGCGCCGCGCCGAGGGCTTTGCCGTCGCGGCCGTTTGCACCGACATTTGTGACGTCACATCGACCATCGCTTCCCCCAATTAGTCTTTGTTATCGTTGTCGGTCCAGCCCTGATTGGGGCTGGCAGGTCAGCCTTCGCGGATGTAATTCCCCGCTTCGAATTCGACGGGAGGCGCGCTTGCATCGAACGAGATTCCGATCGGATTGCGGCCTGCTTCCATCGCCTCGAGCTGGTCGCTCAGCATGCGTCGGATCATGAGGATGCCGCGGTCGCTCTGGCCGAAATGCTCCTCGGAATGGATGGTCTGCGGTCCCTGGCCGACCTGGGCTTCGTAATCGCCCGGAAATCGCTGATGTTCTTCCTCGGTCATGTCCCACCAGAATTTGCCGTTGAATTTCGAGCGCATGCGACCGATGTCGCCGGCGTTCTTGACGCGGCCGGCGACGTAGATGCGGAACGAGGTGTCGTCGATCGGCAGCGTCCAGCCGATCGACTCGACGCGGGCGAATTGCGCCACGCGCGGGTTTGGCACAACGCGCAAGGTGGGGAGCGCCGCCTCGGTGACGCGGTAAAACACCTTGCCGTCATCCTGCTTGCGGATCGAGCGCACGGCGATCCCGCGCGGCGTCTTGTCGAACGTCACCTCCGGCATCGATGCCATCATGTTGGTGAATTGCGGACCCGAGAACGAGCCGTGCAGCACCGGCACGTGGTAGGGATCGACCACGTTCTCGAAATGCTGGAGCCAGTTGCAGGGGATGATCGCGGGACCACCGCCGCCGATCGAGGAATCGTCGGCGTCGACGAACTCGCCGTCGTCCATGGTCTCCAGGCACTCATAGGCCGGCAGCACCGGGCGTTTCTCGGCGGGGCCCAGATAGGCGAAGATGAGCCCGTAGCGCTCCTCGACCGGATACCAGGGCTGGCGCACCTTGTCCTTGAACTGGCCGCCATCGGGCTCGCAGGGCTGCTCCAGGCAATGGCCCTCCGTGTCGAACTTCCAGCCGTGATAACAGCAGCGGATGCCGTCCTCCTCGACCTTGCCATAATAGAGCGTGGTGCCGCGGTGGCAGCAGCGGGCGTGCAGCAGGCCGGCGCGGCCGTGCTTGTCGCGGAACAGCACCAGATCCTCGCCGAGCGCGCGGACCTTCTTCGGAGTGTCGGTTGCGTCTCTGATGAGCCCGACCGGATGCCAGTAGCGGCGGAGCAGTTCGCCCATCGGCGTGCCGCGCATGACCGAGGTGAGCTCGGTGCGGGTGTGCGCCGGCTTCATCGCATAGGCCGTTCCGAGATCGCGATCCCGCTGCGTGATGGTCATGCTGGTCCTCCCGCAATCGGCCGTACCGGCCGGGCTTTTTTGATGCCTTGTACCAAGTGAAGATTAGATCGATGACAATGTCAACGATTTCCAAATGCCTCTTAATCGCATTCGGATCAGGCTGGGGAGGTCGCGCTACCAAGACTTGGCACGCCGCGGCTTTCTTGGCAGAGGTGGACCATGAGCCAGACATCAGGCAGGGACGGGCGCACATCGTCCGATGCGGACGAAAGTCAGTCGCTGGCGCCGATCACCGTCATGCTGTCGTCGCGGCTGATGGTGCTGGCCAATTTGCTCAAGCGCGGCGCCATCCTGCGCTACAAGCGTCTCGCCGGATTGTCATCGGTCGAGTTCGGCCTGGTCGCCTCGCTTGGCCGGCGGCCGCCGATGAGCGTGGCGCGGCTCGCGGAAGCCGTCGGCCAGGACAAGGGGCAGATCA
>NZ_JADPJF010000042.1:185730-213438 GCF_023073295.1 Bradyrhizobium sp. 23
CCGCGCGCTTGCGGAACTCGTGTCGCGCAAGCTGATCGCGAAATCGGCGAACCCGAAGGATAGCCGCGAGGTGCTGGTCTCGCTGACCGCAACGGGCCTCGCGGCGCACGATGCGATCGTCGCCGGTGCGCAGGAGCGCAATCGGCGTTTGCGCGAACATCTGAGCGAAGCCGAGTTCGAGACGCTGCTGCAGCAGGTCGATCAATTGACGGCAATCGCCGCCGAGATGCTTGAGAGCGAGAAGATTTCGCGCTGACGTTTCGGCAATCCGGGAACATGTTGGATCGCTTCCAAGACCGTTTTTAAGACTCCTTCTAAGAGGCTTTCAATTAGGGAATTCGCGCGCGCTGCCCTAAGCGTCACCGCAAGCGCATGCCGTCATGGGCCGACAGCATGTGCCATCAGAACACGCAGTTTTGGGGTTGCGCGTGAACAGTCTTGGAATGCTGCGGTCGGCCATGTTGGCGACCGCATCCGCTTGGGTTTTGCTGCCGCAGGCATCGCTTGCACAATCTCCTGCGCAGATTGGCGCGCAGAACATTCCGTCGGTGACCGTCACCGCGCCGGAAGCGCGCCGACGAGCCATCTCCGTGCAGCGCCGTGCGCCGCGATCGTCCCAGCAGACCGCCAACCGAAACAGGCCGCAGCCGCCGCGCAATGTCGGTTTCGTCGAGACCCCGCTCGGCCCGGTGCACGGCTACGTCGCCGGCCGCAGCTCGTCCGGCACCAAGACCAACACGCCGATCATGGAGACGCCGCAGGCGGTGTCGGTGATCGGCGCGGAGCAGATTCGCGACCAGAAGGCGAACAAGCTCGACGAGGTCCTGCGCTATACTGGTGGAGTCCGCGCCGGGACCTTCGGCGCGGACACGCGCAACGACTGGTGGCTGATCCGCGGCTTTAAGTCCGACGACGTCGGACTGTTTCTCGACGGCATGCAGCTGTTCTACACCTCCTATGCGAGCTGGAAGCTCCAGACGCCCAACATGGAGCGCGTCGAGGTGCTGCGCGGTCCATCGGCCGTGCTCTATGGCGGATCGAGCCCGAGCGGCATCGTCAACGTCATCAGCAAGATGCCGCCGGCGGAGCCCGTCCGTTTCATCGAGACCGGCGTCAACAATTTCGGCAACGCCTATGTCGGCTTCGATGTTGCCGGTCCGGCCAACGAGCCACGAGAACGGCAAGCTGTTCTACCGCGTCGTCGGTCAGGTCCAGAACGGCCCCACGCAGGTCAATTTCACGCCGGACAACAACTACTTCATCGCGCCGTCGGTGACCTGGAAGCCGGACGCCGACACGAGGTTCACGGTACTGGCTTCAGCTTCCCGGCAGGAAACCCGTGGCATCAACTTCCTGCCCTATGAGGGCACGGTGACCAACGCTCGGTTCGGCAAGATCCCGACCAGCTTTTTCGCTGGCGATCCCAGCGTCGATAAGTTCACGCGCGAGCAGGAGATGCTTGGCTATCAGTTCGAGCGCAATCTCACCGACGATTTGACGTTCCGGCAGAATGCGCGCTTTGCCCATGTCGATGTGACCTATCGCGGCTATGTCGGCAATAATTGGGCTGACATCAACACGGCCAGTCTCGGTCGCTATAATTGGTATGCGAAGAACACCGCCAACCAGGCCAATCTCGACAATCAGCTGGAGTACCGCTTCAACACCGGCGCTGTGCGGCATACGATGCTGTTCGGGGTCGATTTGAAGGGCTACCAGATCGACGATTATCAGGCTTTCAACTTCGGCACCGTCCCTTCGATCAACGTCTTCAATCCCGCCTACGGGTTTGACATTCCGTTGACGGGCGCACCGTTCCGCAACTTCCAGATCACGCAGAAGCAGGCCGGCACCTATCTTCAGGACCAGATGAAGCTCGGCAACTTCACGCTGGTGCTGAGCGGCCGCAACGATTGGGTCGAGACGACGCAGGCTGCCCGTGATACCGGCGCCACGCTTGTCAGCCGCGACGACAGCAGGTTCAGCGGGCGCGCCGGGCTGATCTACAATTTCGACAACGGCATCGCGCCCTATGTGTCCTACGCCACGAGCTACAATCCGATCATCGGCCTCAACGCGCAAAACCAGCTGTTCCTGCCGGAGACCGGCCAGCAGACGGAAATCGGCGTGAAGGTCGCGCCGCGGGGATTTGACGGCTACTTCACCGCTTCGGTGTTCGACTTGAAACGTCAGCATGTGGCAACGACCGATCCTGTCGTCACGACCTTGCAGAACCAGACCGGCGAGGTGACCTCGCGCGGCATCGAGCTCGAAGCGGTGGCGAACGCCACGCGTGAGCTGAAGCTGATCGGCTCGTTCACGGCCTACCATTTGTTCAACAGCAGGGATCTGGACCCGTCTTTGGTCGGCAAGACCCCGACCAACACGCCTGAGCTCCTGGTGTCCGGCTGGGCGGACTACACCTTCAAGGACGGGCCACTCGCGGGGTTCGGCTTCGGCGGCGGTCTCCGCTATATCGGTTCGTCGTGGGCGGATACCGCCAATACCCTCGAGGTTCCCGCGGTCGTGCTCGGCGATCTCGCGTTCCACTATGAATGGCAGAACTGGCGCACCGCGCTGAACGTGATCAACCTGACCGACAAGATCTACGTCGCGAGCTGCGCGGCGGCGTCATCCTGCTTCTACGGCGACCGTCGGCGCGTCACCGCCAGCGTCTCCTACAAATGGTGAGGCAAATGACGAGAACAGGCGAGGGAAGGCCATCGTGAGAGCCTGACCGGCCCGTCGCCGGCTTCCACCACGAGATCGATGAGCTCGCGGGCCATGCCCCCCGGCCCGAAGCTCATGCGAGTGCGGCGCGCGACGACCCAGCCATGTCGCCGCCGCGCTCGCCACCCATTTTCCGCTGCGGCGAAGTGGGCGCCTCCTGCCCGACACATTCGCCAGACGAGCCCAGGTCCGATCGTGATGCATGGCTCCCGGATCGCTCGCCCGATAATGGGCACGCTTGGCCTCGTTATAATCTGGACTTTGCAGCGTCGCGGCCTAGATAAAGTGAGCCTTCCCAACCACGGACGTCACGGCCCAGCGCGTGTGGACTGATCGGGGCGCCCTTGCTGGGGCTGTCGATCTGCTCCATACCAGCCGCGGGGTGATTCCGGGATTTCCACCGTTCTGAGGGCGACAAAGGGCCTAAAAAGAGCGTGTCTTGCGCCCATTGGTGCACTGCGCTAAGGCTCAGAACAATTCCAAACTGGACGAATCCGTGGCTGTCCCGAGGCTGCGGGAAAAAGGGCTCGTCAATGAGCGGCATTCTGCAGAACTATCTTCCACTCGTCGTCTTCATAGGGGTAGCGGGCCTCATTGGCCTGGTGCTGCTGATCGCGCCGTTCATCGTGGCGTTCCAGCAGCCGGACCCGGAAAAGCTGTCGGCGTATGAGTGCGGTTTCAACGCCTTCGACGACGCCCGCATGAAGTTCGACGTCCGCTTCTATCTCGTCGCCATCCTCTTCATCATCTTCGACCTCGAGGTGGCGTTCCTGTTTCCCTGGGCGGTGGCGTTCGGCAAGCTTGGCGCGACCGGCTTCTGGTCCATGGTGGTGTTCCTCGCCGTGCTGACGGTCGGGTTCGCCTATGAATGGAAGAAAGGCGCACTGGAATGGGATTGACCCCTACGTCGTCCGCCGGTCCGGTTCTCGCGCCGGCCCCCAAGGGCATCCTGGACCCGTCGACCGGCAAGCCGGTCGGGGCCAATGATCCGTTCTTCCTCGAGGTCAATTCGGAACTGTCCGACAAGGGCTTCTTCGTGGCCGCGACCGACGACCTCATCACCTGGGCGCGCACCGGCTCGCTGATGTGGATGACCTTCGGTCTCGCCTGCTGCGCGGTCGAGATGATGCAGGTCTCGATGCCGCGCTACGACGTCGAGCGCTTCGGCTTCGCGCCGCGCGCTTCACCGCGTCAGTCGGACGTGATGATCGTCGCGGGGACCCTGACCAACAAGATGGCGCCTGCGTTGCGCAAGGTCTACGACCAGATGCCCGAGCCGCGCTACGTCATCTCGATGGGCTCCTGCGCCAACGGCGGCGGCTATTATCACTATTCCTACTCGGTCGTGCGCGGTTGTGACCGCATCGTGCCGATCGACATCTATGTGCCGGGCTGCCCGCCCACGGCGGAAGCGCTGCTCTACGGCGTGCTGCTGCTGCAGAAGAAGATCCGCCGCACCGGCACAATCGAACGCTAAGGTTTTACGTCATGGACGACGCCAAGCTCGACGCCCTGGGGCAGACGATCGTTAGCGCGCTTCCGGGCGCCGCCATCGGTCATTCGGTGGCCTTCAACCAACTCACGGTGGATGTCGAGGTCAGCAAAATCGTCGAGGTGGTCAAGTACCTCCGCGATGACCCGAACTGCCGCTTCATCAACTTCACCGACATCACGGCCGCGGATTATCCGTCGCGCGAAAAACGCTTCGACGTGATCTATCACTTCCTGTCACCGACCCTGAACGCGCGGATCCGGCTCAAGGCGCAGGCCAACGAGACCACGCAGGTGCCCTCGCTGATCGAGGTGTTTCCCGGCGCCGACTGGTTCGAGCGCGAGGCCTATGACCTCTATGGCGTGATCTTCGTCGGTCATCCCGACATGCGCCGCCTCCTGACCGATTACGGCTTCGAGGGTCATCCGCTGCGCAAGGACTTCCCGACCACCGGCTTCCTCGAGGTCCGCTACGACGACCAGGAGAAGCGGGTGGTGTACGAGCCGGTCAGGCTCAACCAGGAATTCCGCAAGTTCGACTTTTTGTCCCCGTGGGAGGGCGCCGACTATCCGGTCCTTCCAGGGGATGAAAAAGCAGGGCCGAAGGTCTGATCATGAACGAGCAACCCGAAGTCCTTCGCAACTTCACCATCAACTTCGGTCCGCAGCATCCGGCGGCGCACGGCGTGCTGCGCCTGGTGCTGGAGCTTGACGGCGAAGTCGTCGCCCGCGTCGACCCGCATATCGGCCTGCTTCACCGCGGCACCGAAAAGCTGATCGAGCAGAAGACCTATCTGCAGGCGATCCCTTATTTCGACCGCCTCGACTACGTCGCGCCGATGAACCAGGAGCACGCCTTCTGCATGGCTGCAGAAAAGCTGCTCGGCATCGAGGTGCCGCGCCGCGCGCAGCTAATCCGCGTGCTCTATTGCGAGATCGGTCGCATCCTGTCGCATCTGCTCAACGTCACCACGCAGGCGATGGACGTCGGCGCACTGACCCCGCCGCTGTGGGGTTTCGAAGAGCGCGAAAAGCTGATGGTGTTCTACGAGCGCGCCTCCGGCAGTCGCATGCACGCAGCCTACTTCCGCGTCGGCGGCGTGCATCAGGACCTGCCGCAGAAGCTAGTCGACGACATCGACGCCTGGTGCGATCCGTTCCTGAAAGTGGTCGAAGATCTCGACCGGCTGCTCACCGCCAACCGCATCTTCAAGCAGCGCAACGTCGACATCGGCGTCGTGTCGCTGAAGGAAGCTTGGGAGTGGGGCTTCTCGGGCGTGATGGTGCGCGGCTCGGGCGCGGCGTGGGATCTGCGCAAGTCGCAGCCCTATGAATGCTACGCCGAGATGGATTTCGATATCCCGATCGGCAAGAACGGCGACTGCTATGACCGCTATCTGATCCGCATGGAAGAGATGCGCCAGTCCGTGCGCATCATGAAGCAGTGCATCCAGAAGCTGAACGCGGCCGACGGGAAGGGTCCCGTCGTCGTCGAGGACAACAAGGTCGCGCCGCCGCGCCGTGGCGAGATGAAGCGCTCGATGGAAGCGCTGATCCACCACTTCAAGCTCTACACCGAAGGCGTCCACGTGCCCGCCGGCGAGGTCTACGCCGCGGTCGAGGCGCCGAAGGGCGAGTTCGGCGTCTTTCTGATCTCGGACGGCACCAACAAGCCCTACAAGTGCAAGATCCGCGCGCCCGGCTTTGCGCATCTGCAGGCGATGGACCACATCTGCCGCGGTCATCTGCTCGCCGACGTCTCGGCGATCCTCGGCTCGCTCGACATCGTGTTCGGAGAGGTCGATCGGTGATGGCGCAGGCGCCGATCCAGTTTGACCGTGCCTCGGGGGCCCTTGAAGGGGCCAACCTGTGGGAGCGGACGGCTGCCTTGGCGCTGGTGACGGGATCGAAGATCTCGTCGCACTTCTCGCATATGGGCTACATCGCCTGCGCCAATCTGCTGCGCAAGACGCTGCCCGAGCGCAATATCGCGATCAAGCTCAACCCCGACGCCGTGTTCGAATTTCCCTACGGCGACGGCTATTGGAGCAAGCTGCTCAACCGCTCCTACAATTACGAGGACGAGCTGGAGCTGTTGTTCGCCGATTCCATCGACGTCGACTACACGCTGCTCGATTGCGGCGCGAATTACGGCTATTGGTCGGTGCTGGTGTCGAGCAAGCCGTTCGGCTCGCACAAGGCGATCGCGATCGAGCCGTCGGGGCAGAACTATCCGAAGCTTGACAACAACGCCCGCATTAACGCCAGCCGCTTCGAGACCATGAAATGCGCGATCGGCGCGGCCCGTGGCACCGCGCGTCTGTCAGGCACCAAGCACGAGGCCTTCAGCATCGCCGGCGATGCGTCGGCGGGCGGCGAGGATGTGCCGGTCATTGCGCTGGATAATCTGATCGACGACGGCAAGATCGCAGGCACCGGCAAGTACCTGATCAAGCTCGACGTCGAGGGCGTCGAGATCGAGGCGATCAAGGGCGGCGCCCGGCTGCTCCAGGCCGACAGCGTCATCATGTGCGAGGAGCACGGCAGCGACCGTTCGCACGCGGTCTCGCGCTACATCCTCGAACACACCCCGCTGAAGCTGATCGTCTACGATCCCAGCACCCGACGTATGGAAACGGTGACCGAGCTGTCGATCCTCGACCGCATCAAGGTCTCCACCCACGTCGGCTACAATGTTTTCGGCACCGCAAGCGCATTCTGGCAGGACAGGATCAATGCCCTGAATGCGAAAACAGCGCGCCGCGTGCAGTGAGAGATTGAAGAGATGTCCGTTCGCCGATTAGCACCGAAGGAAGTCCAGCCCGCGAGCTTTGCGTTCACGGAGGAAAACCTCGCGTTCGCCAAGCAGCAGATCGCGAAATATCCGGCCGGACGCCAGGCTTCGGCCGTCATCGCCATCCTCTGGCGGGCGCAGGAGCAGCACGACGGCTGGGTCTCGGAAGCCGCGATCCGCGTCATCGCCGACATGCTCGACATGCCCTATATCCGCGTGCTCGAGGTCGCCACCTTCTACACGATGTTCCAGCTCGCCCCGGTCGGCAAGAAGGCCCACGTCCAGGTCTGCGGCACCACGCCGTGCCGCCTGCGCGGCGCCGAGGATCTGATCCACGTCTGCGAGCACCGCATTCATCACGAGCCCTTCCATCTCTCCAAGGACGGCAATTTCAGCTGGGAGGAGGTGGAGTGCCTCGGTGCCTGCGTGAATGCGCCGATGGTGCTGATCGGCAAGGACACCTATGAGGATCTGACCAAGGAAAGCTTCGGCAAAGTGCTCGATGGCTTTGCCTCGGGCAACCCGCCCAAGCCCGGTCCGCAGAACGGCCGCCAGTTCTCGGCGCCGACCGGTGGGCCGACCACGCTGAAGGAAATCACCTGATGCGTGATCTCTCACCGCCAGTTGAAGGGAGCAGTGTTGTGAAGAAGTGGGGCTTCGTCGCAATGCATTCCGCCGTGGCGGCCACCTTCATTTTCCTGCTTCAGCGCTTCGCCCTGAACGCGTCGCTGGAATCCAGTCTGCTCTGGGCGCTGACCTTCGCCGTCTGCGCCGCCGGGCTTGCCTACAAGCAAGCCAACCGTTGATCGGAAAGCACTGACATGCTCGAGGACAAGGACCGCATCTTCAAGAACCTCTACGGCCTCCACGATTGGGGCCTCGAGGGCGCGCGGCGCCGCGGCGCCTGGGATGGTACGAAGAACATCATCGACAAGGGCCGTGACTGGATCATCAACGAGATGAAGGCGTCGGGGCTGCGCGGCCGCGGTGGCGCCGGCTTCCCGACCGGCCTGAAATGGTCGTTCATGCCCAAGGAATCGACCGACGGCCGGCCGAGCTATCTCGTCGTCAACGCCGACGAATCCGAGCCCGGGACCTGCAAGGATCGCGAGATCATGCGGCACGATCCGCATCTCCTGATCGAGGGCTGCCTGATCGCGAGCTGCGCGATGAACGCGCATGCCTGCTACATCTATGTCCGCGGCGAGTTCATCCGCGAGCGCGAGCATCTCCAGGCGGCGATCGACCAGGCCTATGAGGCCAAGCTGGTCGGCAAGGACAACGTCAACGGCTGGCCGTTCGACATCTACGTCGCCCACGGCGCCGGCGCCTATATCTGCGGCGAGGAAACCGCGCTGCTCGAGAGCCTCGAAGGCAAGAAAGGCCAGCCGCGCCTGAAGCCGCCGTTCCCGGCCAATGTCGGCCTGTACGGCTGCCCGACCACCGTCAACAATGTCGAGTCGATCGCGGTTGCGCCCGACATCCTGCGCCGTGGCGCGGCATGGTTCGCCGGCATCGGTCGTCCGAACAATGTCGGCACCAAGCTGTTCTGCATCTCCGGCCATGTCGAGCGGCCCTGCAACGTCGAAGAGGCCATGGGCATTCCGTTCCGTGAGCTGATCGAGAAGCATTGCGGCGGCATCCGCGGTGGTTGGGACAACCTCAAGGCCGTGATCCCCGGCGGCTCCTCCGTGCGCATGGTGCCGGCCGAGCAGATCATCGACACGCCGATGGATTTCGACAGCTTGAGCAAGCTGCGCTCGGGTCTCGGCACCGCGGCCGTGATCGTGATGGACAAGTCAACCGATTTGATCCGCGCCATCGCCCGCATCTCCTATTTCTACAAGCATGAGAGCTGCGGCCAGTGCACGCCGTGCCGCGAAGGCACCGGCTGGATGTGGCGCGTCTTGACCCGCATGGCCGAAGGCCGCGCCCACAAGCGCGAGATCGACATGCTGCTGGAAGTCACCAAGCAGGTCGAAGGCCACACCATCTGCGCGCTTGGCGACGCGGCGGCGTGGCCGATCCAGGGCCTGATAGCGCATTTCCGTCACGAGATCGAAGCGCGCATCGACCAATATTCGCACAAGTCCGACATCGACGATATCGGCGTCCGCGATCCCGTGAACATGGTCGCGGCGGAGTAGAGAGAATGACCAAGCTCATCATCGACGGTAAAGAGATCGATGTCCCCGCCGAATACACGCTGCTCCAGGCGTGCGAAGCGGCCGGCGCCGAGATTCCGCGCTTCTGCTATCATGAGCGGCTGTCGATCGCCGGCAATTGCCGGATGTGCCTCGTCGAGGTGAAGGGCGGCCCGAAGCCGGTCGCGAGCTGCGCCTGGGGCGTGCGCGATTGCCGTCCAGGCCCCAAGGGCGAGCCGCCGGAAATCTCCACCCGTTCGCCGATGGTGAAGAAGGCGCGCGAAGGCGTGATGGAATTCCTTCTGATCAACCATCCGCTGGATTGCCCGATCTGCGATCAGGGCGGCGAGTGCGACCTCCAGGACCAGGCGATGGGCTACGGTGTCGACACCAGCCGCTTCGCCGAGAACAAGCGCGCGGTCGAGGACAAATATCTCGGCGCGCTGGTCAAGACCTCGATGAACCGCTGCATCCAGTGCACCCGCTGCGTCCGCTTCTCGGCGGAAGTGGCCGGCGCCCCCGAAATGGGTGCGACCGGCCGCGGCGAGGACATGGAGATCACGACCTATCTCGAGCACGCGCTGACCTCGGAATTGCAAGGCAATCTCGTCGACATCTGCCCGGTCGGCGCGCTGACCTCGAAGCCCTATGCTTTCGCCGCGCGCCCGTGGGAGCTCGGCAAGACCCAGTCGATCGACGTGATGGACGGCGTGGGATCCGCGATCCGCGTCGACACCCGCGGCCGCGAAGTGATGCGTATCCTGCCGCGCATCAACGAGGCCGTGAACGAGGAGTGGATCTCCGACAAGACCCGTCACGTCGTCGACGGCCTGCGCACCCAGCGCCTCGACCGGCCCTATATCCGCGAAGCCGGCAAGCTGCGCGCGGCGAGCTGGCCCGAGGCCTTTGCCGCGATCGCCGCGAAAGCGGCCCGCACCGACGGCAAGCGCATCGGCGCGATCGCGGGCGACCTCGCCGGCGTCGAAGAGATGTTCGCGCTGAAGGACTTGCTGGCCAAATACGGCTCGGCCAATCTGGCGGTGCAGGGCGGCGACGCCTTCGATCCCGCGCTCGGCCGCGGCTCCTACATCTTCAATCCGGCGCTCGCTGGCGTGGAGCAGGCCGATGCGCTGCTCATCATCGGCGCCAATCCGCGGAAAGAAGCGGCCGTGTTCAACGCCCGCATCCGCAAGCGCTGGCGCGCCGGCGGCTTCAAGGTCGGCGTGATCGGCGCCAAGGCCGACCTCACCTACGATTATGACCATCTCGGCGCAGGCACCGACACGCTGGGCGAGCTCGCGGCCGGCAAGCACTCCTTCATGGATGTGCTGAAGAACGCCAAGAACCCGATCATCCTGGTCGGTGCGGGCGCCGCCTCGCGCCACGACGGCGCCGCCATTCTCGCCGCCGCGGCTAAGCTCGCGCTCGATGTCGGCGCGCTCAAGGACGGCTGGAACGGCTTTGGCGTGCTGCATGAGAGCGCCTCGCGCGTCGGGGCGCTCGACATCGGCTTTGTCGCCGGTCAGGGCGGACTGAACGCGGCGCAGATGACGACGTTCGGGACGCTCGATCTGCTGTTCCTGCTCGGCGCCGACGAGATCAAGCCGTCGGACCGCACCTTCGTCGTCTATATCGGCACCCACGGCGACCGCGGCGCCCATCGCGCCGACGTGATCCTGCCGGCCGCCGCCTATACCGAGAAGTCCGCGATCTACGTCAACACCGAAGGCCGCGTGCAAATGACCGGACGGGCCGCATTCCCGCCGGGCGAGGCCCGCGAGGACTGGGCGATTATCCGCGCGCTGTCGGAGGCGCTCGGCAAGAAGCTCGGCTATGACTCGCTTTCGGCCCTGCGCCAGGCGATCTTCAAGGCGGTGCCGCATCTGATCCGTCTCGACCAGACCGAGCCCGGCTCGGCCGACCAGATCAGGAAGCTCGCGGGGAAGGGCGGCACGACGGAGAAGGCCCCGTTCAAGCCGCTTGTCGAGGACTTCTATTTGACCAACCCAATCGCGCGTGCGTCCGCCGTGATGGCGGAATGTTCGCGGCTTGCCTCCGGGCAGATGCTGACCGCAGCGGAGTGAGCCGATGGAATTCTTCGAAAGCGCATTCTGGACCGGGTTCCTCTGGCCGCTGATCATCATGATCGCGCAGAGCGTCCTGGTGCTGGTCGTTCTGCTGGTGGCGATCGCCTACATCCTGCTCGCCGACCGCAAGATCTGGGCGGCGGTGCAGATCCGCCGCGGCCCGAACGTGGTTGGTCCCTGGGGCCTGCTGCAATCCTTCGCCGACCTCCTGAAGTTCGTGCTGAAGGAGCCGATCATCCCGTCCGGCGCCAACAAGGGCGTGTTTCTTCTTGCTCCCTTGGTCTCGTGCGTGCTCGCGCTCGCGGCCTGGGCGGTGATCCCTACCAATCTCGGCTGGGTGATCTCCGACATCAACGTCGGCGTTCTCTTCATCTTCGCGATCTCGTCGCTGTCGATCTACGGCATCATCATGGCCGGCTGGTCGTCGAACTCGAAATATCCGTTCCTCGCGGCGCTGCGCTCGGCGGCGCAGATGGTGTCCTACGAGGTCTCGATCGGCTTCGTCATCATCACGGTGCTGCTCTGCGCCGGCACGCTGAACCTCTCGGCCGTGGTCGAGGCGCAGCATGTCCGCGGCCTCGCCAGCCTGATCGGGCTGCCGCAGCTCACCATCCTGAACTGGTACGTCTGGCCGCTGTTCCCGATGTTCGTGATCTTCTACGTCTCGGCGCTGGCTGAAACCAACCGCCCGCCGTTCGACCTCGTCGAAGCAGAATCCGAGCTCGTCGCCGGCTTCATGGTCGAGTACGGCTCGACGCCGTATCTTCTGTTCATGCTCGGCGAGTATGTCGCGATTGCCACGATGTGCGCGATGGCAACGATCCTGTTCCTCGGAGGCTGGCTGCCGCCGGTGGACCTGCCGCCCTTCAACTGGGTGCCGGGGATCATCTGGTTCTCGCTGAAACTGTTCTTCATGTTCTTCCTGTTCGCGATGGCCAAGGCGATCGTGCCGCGCTACCGCTACGATCAACTGATGCGCCTCGGCTGGAAAGTGTTCCTGCCGTTGTCGCTAGCGATGGTGATCGTGGTGGCCGGTGTGCTGCACTTCGCCGACATCGCGCCGAAGTGAGGGCCGTCATGGGTATCAACATCAACGCCACTGCACGCTCGCTCCTGCTGTCGGAATTCGTCTCGGCGTTCTTCCTCGCCATGCGCTATTTCTTCCAGCCGAAGCCGACGCTGAACTATCCCTTCGAGAAGGGCCCGATCTCGCCGCGCTTCCGCGGCGAGCATGCGCTGCGCCGCTATCCGAACGGCGAAGAGCGATGCATCGCCTGCAAGCTGTGCGAAGCGGTCTGCCCGGCGCAGGCCATCACCATCGAAGCCGGCCCGCGCCGCAACGACGGCACCCGCCGCACCGTGCGCTACGACATCGACATGGTGAAGTGCATCTATTGCGGCCTCTGCCAGGAAGCCTGTCCGGTCGATGCCATCGTCGAAGGTCCGAACTTCGAGTTCGCGACCGAGACCCGCGAGGAACTGTTCTATGACAAGGCCAAGCTGCTCGCCAATGGCGACCGCTGGGAACGCGAGATCGCGAAAGCGATCGAACTCGACGCGCCGTACCGGTGAGATGAGAGCATGATCCTTCCCGCGCTGTTCTTCTATCTGTTCGCCGGCGTCTGTGTCGCCTCGGCGGTGATGGTGATTGTCTCGCGCAATCCCGTGCACTCGGTGCTGTACCTGATCCTGGCCTTCGTCAACGCCTCCGGTCTGTTCGTGTTGATGGGCGCCGAATTCCTCGCGATGATCCTGATCGTCGTCTATGTCGGTGCGGTCGCGGTCCTGTTCCTGTTCGTGATCATGATGCTCGACGTCGACTTCCTCGAGCTGCGCGAGGGCTTCATCGAATACCTGCCGGTCGGCCTCGTGATCGGCGGCATCTTCCTGTTCGAGCTGCTGCTCACGGTCGGCTTCTGGGTCATCAACCCCGGCGTCGCCAAGACGATCACGGCGGCGATCCCGACCAACGTCTCCAATACCGAGGCGCTCGGCCTGGTGCTCTATACCAAGTACATCCACTACTTCCAGCTCTCGGGCATGGTGCTGCTGGTCGCGATGATCGGCGCCATCGTGCTGACGCTGCGGCACAAGGCGAGCGTCAAGCGGCAGGACATCAACATTCAGAACGCGCGCACGCCCGAAATAGCGATGGCGATACGCAAGGTGGCGCCGGGGCAGGGGCTCCAGGACTCTGACGCGGCGGAGTGGGTGAAATGACGATCGGGCTCGGACACTATCTTGCGGTCGGCGCGATCCTGTTCACGCTCGGGATCCTCGGCATCTTCCTGAACCGCAAGAACATCATCGTCATCCTGATGTCGATCGAGCTGATCCTGCTCGCGGTCAACGTCAACCTCGTGGCGTTCTCGACCTTCCTCGGCGACATCGTCGGGCAGGTCTTCGCGCTCCTGGTGCTCACCGTCGCGGCCGCTGAAGCCGCGATCGGTCTCGCCATCCTGGTGGTCTATTTCCGCAACCGCGGCTCGATCGCGGTTGAGGACGTCAATCTGATGAAGGGCTGATCGCATGATCCGGAAAAGTGGACACCGGTTTTCCGACCAGATCATGCGGAAAGAGTAAATCATGGTCCAGGCAATCGTCTTCCTGCCTCTGCTGGGCGCCATTCTGGCTGGCCTGATCGCGCTGTTCGGCGCGCATGCCCGCAACCCCTCGGGCGACACGGTCGAGCATCACGATGATCACGGTCATGGCGCGCACGCCCATGCGTCGGACACGATCAACGAGGATGCGTCGGTCGTCCACGAGACTCATCACGAACCCGGAGATGGCCACGACGACCACCACGTCTCCGAGCCGCCCGCGGCGGGCTCGCGCGCTGCCGAGCTGATCACCACGGCGTTGCTGTTCGTGTCGGCGGCGCTGTCCTGGATGACGCTGGTCGATGTCGGCTTCATGCACCACGACATGCGCATTCCGCTGCTGCCGTGGATCCTCTCCGGCGATCTCCAGGTCTACTGGACGCTGCGGGTCGACACGCTCACCGCCGTGATGCTGGTGGTCGTGACCACCGTGTCCTCGCTGGTGCACCTCTATTCCATCGGCTACATGGACGAGGATCCGAACCGGCCGCGCTTCTTCGGCTATCTCTCGCTGTTCACCTTCGCCATGCTGATGCTGGTGACCGCCGACAACCTCGTGCAGCTGTTCTTCGGCTGGGAAGGCGTGGGTCTGGCAAGCTACCTCCTGATCGGTTTCTGGTACCAGAAGCCGTCGGCGAACGCCGCCGCCATCAAGGCCTTCGTGGTCAACCGTGTCGGCGATTTCGGCTTCGCGCTCGGCATCTTCGCGATCTTCCTGCTGGCCGGCTCGACCGATTTCGAGACCATCTTCCACGCTGCGCCCGGGTTGACCGGCAAGACCATCGACTTCCTCGGCTGGCACGCCGACGCGCTGACCCTGACCTGCCTGCTGCTGTTCATGGGCGCGATGGGCAAATCGGCGCAGTTCCTGCTGCACACCTGGCTGCCGGACGCGATGGAAGGCCCGACCCCGGTGTCGGCGCTGATCCACGCCGCGACCATGGTCACCGCCGGCGTCTTCATGGTGGCGCGCCTGTCGCCGCTGTTCGAACTCGCGCCGAACGCGCAGGCCGTCGTGATGTTCTTCGGCGCCACTACGGCGTTCTTCGCGGCGACCATTGGCCTGGTCCAGAACGACATCAAGCGCATCGTCGCTTACTCGACCTGTTCGCAGCTCGGCTACATGTTCGTGGCGATGGGAGCAGGGGCCTATTCGGTAGGCATGTTCCATTTGTTCACGCACGCCTTCTTCAAGGCGCTGTTGTTCTTGGGCTCCGGCTCGGTGATCTACGCGATGCATCACGAGCAGGACATCCGCAACATGGGCGGCCTGTGGCGCAAGATCCCCTACACCTACGCGGTGATGGTGGTCGGCACGCTCGCGCTCACGGGATTCCCGCTGACCGCGGGCTATTTCTCCAAGGACGCGATCATCGAGTCCGCCTACGCCTCGCACAATCCGTTCGCGATGTACGGCTTCCTGATGACGGTCGTCGCGGCCGGCCTGACCTCGTTCTACTCGTGGCGCCTCATCTTCAAGACCTTCCACGGCGAGCCGCATGACGAGCACCACTACGAGGCCGCGCATGAAGCGCCGATCTGGATGCTGATCCCGATCGGTGTGCTTGCGGTCGGCTCCATCCTGGCCGGCTTCCCGTTCAAGGAGCTGTTCGCCGGTCACGGCATCGAGGAGTTCTTCCGCGAGTCCGTGAAGATGAACCCGCATATCATCGAGGAGATGCACCACATTCCCGAGACCATCGCCTTCCTGCCGACGGTGATGATGGTGCTGGGCTTCCTGGTGTCATACCTGTTCTACATCCGCCGGCCTTATCTGCCGGTCGAGCTCGCGAACACGCAGCCAATGCTGTACAAGTTCCTGCTCAACAAATGGTACTTCGACGAGCTCTACGACATCATCTTCGTCCGTCCGGCGAAGTGGATTGGCTATCAGCTCTGGAAGAAGGGTGACGGCTTCATCATCGACGGTCTCGGCCCCGATGGCGTCTCAGCCCGCGTGCTGGACGTCACCCGCAACGTCGTGAAAATCCAGACCGGCTATCTCTACCACTACGCGTTCGCCATGCTGATCGGTGCCGCCGGCCTGATCACCTGGTTCATGTTCGGCTTTGGAGGCCAGTAAATGACGACCTGGCCAATTCTATCCGTCACGACGTTCCTGCCGCTGGTCGGCGCGCTGATCGTCTATCTCAGCCGTGGCGACGACGAGGCGGCCCGGCGCAACTCGCGCTGGATCGCGCTGTGGACCACGCTGATCACCTTCGCTGTGTCGGTGATCCTGGTCATGCGGTTCGATGCGTCGAGCGCCGACTTCCAGTTCGTCGAGAAGGCGAACTGGCTTGCCACCGGCATCACCTACCACATGGGCGTGGACGGCATCTCGTTGCCGCTGGTGATCCTGACCACCGCCATCATGCCGTTTTGCATCATCGCGAGCTGGAAGGCGATTACCAACCGCGTCCGCGAATACATGATGGCGTTCCTGATCCTGGAAACGCTGATGATCGGCACCTTCTCGGCGCTCGATCTCGTGCTGTTCTACCTGTTCTTCGAAGGCGGCCTGATCCCGATGTTCCTGATCATCGGCGTCTGGGGCGGTCCGCGCCGGGTCTATGCATCTTTCAAGTTCTTCCTCTACACGCTGCTCGGCTCGGTGCTGATGCTGCTCGCGATCATGGCGCTGTACTGGAACGGCGGCACCACCGACATCCCGACCCTGATGCACACCGCCGTGCCGCGCTCGCTGCAGACCTGGGCGTGGCTCGCCTTCTTCGCCTCGTTCGCGGTGAAGATGCCGATGTGGCCGGTGCACACCTGGCTCCCCGACGCCCACGTCGAGGCGCCGACCGCAGGCTCGGTGGTCCTGGCCGCGATCCTTCTGAAGATGGGCGGCTACGGCTTCCTGCGCTTCTCGCTGCCGATGTTCCCGCTGGCTTCGCACGACTTCGCGCCGCTGGTCTTCACGCTTTCGGCCATCGCCATCATCTACACCTCGTTGGTGGCGCTGATGCAGGAGGACATGAAGAAGCTGATTGCGTACTCCTCGGTGGCGCATATGGGCTTCGTCACCATGGGCATTTTCGCCGGTACCATGCAGGGTGTCGCCGGCGGCGTGTTCCAGATGATCTCGCACGGCATCGTCTCCGGCGCGCTGTTCCTCTGCGTCGGCATCGTCTACGACCGCATGCACACCCGTGAGATCGCGGCCTATGGCGGCCTCGTCAACCGGATGCCGCTCTACGCGCTGACCTTCATGGTCTTCACCATGGCCAATGTCGGCCTGCCCGGCACCTCTGGCTTCGTCGGCGAGTTCATGACGCTGCTCGGTACCTTCAAGGTCTCGATCCCGACCGCGTTCTTCGCCACCTTCGGCGTGATCCTGTCGGCCTGCTACGCGCTGTGGCTCTACCGCAAGGTCGTGTTCGGGGCGCTGGTCAAGCCGTCGCTGGCGAGCATGAAGGATCTCACCTTCCGGGAGGGCTTGACGCTGTTCCCGCTGATCGCGCTGACGATCCTGTTCGGCATCTATCCGAAGCCGGTGCTCGACATGTCGGCGGCCTCGGTCCAGCAACTCGTCAACAATTACAACACCGCTGTGACGGCCGTGAAGGCCGCCGCACTGCTCCAGTGAGCGGGCAGGTCAGGATATCGCCATGAGCTTTGAGACTGCAGGTTATCAACTGGCGCCGGTGCTGCCCGAGCTCGTGCTCGCGGTCGGGGCGATGGCACTCCTGATGCTCGGCGCCTATCGCGGGCAGGAGACCACCAAGACGGTCACGACGCTTGCGGTGCTGCTCCTGATCGTTGTCGGCGTGCTCGAATACATGCTGCCCGCGGGCAAGCACGTGACCTTCGGCGGCAGCTTCATCGTCGATGATTTTGCCCGCTTCATGAAGATCCTGGCCCTGATCGGCTCGGCGGTGACGCTGGTGCTGTCGACCGAGTTCCTGTCGGATCCGTCGCGCCGCATCTTCGAATATGCGATCCTGGTGCTGCTCTCGACGCTCGGCATGATGGTGCTGATCTCGGCCGGCGATCTGATCTCGCTTTATCTCGGCCTCGAATTGATGTCGCTGGCGCTCTACGTTGTCGCGGCCTCGAACCGCGACAACGCCAAGTCGACCGAAGCCGGCCTGAAGTACTTCGTGCTCGGCGCGCTGTCCTCGGGCATGCTGCTCTACGGCTCCTCGCTGATCTACGGCTTCACGGGCACGGTGGCCTTCACCGGCATCGCGGCGGCCGCGACGATCTCGAATGTCGGCCTGTTGTTCGGCCTGGTGTTCCTGCTCGCCGGCCTCTGCTTCAAGGTCTCGGCGGTGCCGTTCCACATGTGGACACCCGACGTCTACGAGGGCGCACCGACGCCTGTGACAGCCTTCTTCGCCTCGGCCCCGAAAGTGGCCGCGCTCGCGGTCTTCACCCGCGTCACGCTGACCGCATTCCCGGGCATCGTCTCGCAGTGGCAGCAGATCCTGGTGTTCGTGTCGATCGCCTCGATGGCGCTGGGCTCGTTCGCCGCGATCGGCCAGAGCAACATCAAGCGCCTGATGGCCTATTCCTCGATCGGCCATATGGGCTTTGCCCTGGTCGGACTTGCCGCAGGCACGGTCGAGGGCGCGCAGGGCGTCTTGATGTACATCGTGATCTATGTCGCGATGACGCTGGGCTCCTTCGCCATCATCCTGGCGATGAAGCGGAACGGCCAGCCGGTGGAGCAGATCAGCGATTTCGCAGGTCTCTCTCGGACCAATCCGCTGCTCGCCTTCATGTTCGCGATGCTGCTGTTCTCGCTCGCCGGCATCCCGCCGCTCGCCGGCTTCTTCGCCAAATGGTACGTCTTCGTCGCCGCCATCAAGGCGAACCTGTTCACGCTCGCCGTGATCGGCGTGCTCTCCAGCGTGGTCGGCGCCTACTACTATCTCAGCATCGTCAAGACGATGTATTTCGACGAGCCGGCCGGGCAGGTCGATCCGGTGCGCGTCGAAGTCAAGACGGTGCTGGCGGTCGCGGGCCTGTTCAACATTCTGTTCGCCCTGTTCGCGGGCCCGGTGGTGAGCGTCGCCTCCGCCGCCGCCAAGTCGCTGTTCTAGGATGGCATTCGCGCTCGGTCCTCGTGCGGCGTCGGCGGGCTACAAGCTCGCAGCTTTCGAACGGACCGGCTCGACCAATACCGAGGCGATCGAGCACGCGAGGCGCGGCGAACGCGGCCCGATGTGGTTCGTGACGTCGGAGCAGACCGCCGGCCGCGGCCGCCGCCAGCGCCCCTGGATCGCACCAAAGGGCAACCTTGCAGCCAGCGTCCTCGAAGTCCTGGACGTTGCCCCTTCCGTCGCCGCGACGATCGGCTTTGCGGCCGGGCTGGCCGAGGAGGCCGCCCTGGAGAAGGTCAGCCTGGAGGCTGCACTGCGCCTCGGCGAGGGCCGTCCCCGCTACGCCCTGAAATGGCCGAACGACGTGCTGGCCGGCGGCAAGAAGCTGGTCGGCATCGGCCTGGAGGCCGAAGCCATCGGCGACCGTCTTGCCATCGTCGTCGGCATCGGCACCAACGTCGTCGCCGCGCCCGAGGGTACGCCGACGCCTGCGGTGTCGCTGGCCGCGCTCGGCGTCCAGATCAGTGCGGAGGAGTTGTTCTCGGCGCTCTCCGATGCCTGGGTGGAATTCCGCGGTATCTGGGACAATGGCCGTGGCTTTGCCGAAATTCGCAAATTGTGGCTGGAGCGCGCCGCCGGCCTCGGCGAGCGGGTCGCGATCCACACGGGAGTGATGACGCTGGACGGCATTTTTGACACGATCGACGACACCGGCTGCCTGATCGTCCGCACCGCGGAGGGCCGGCGCGTGCCGGTCGCCGCGGGCGAGGTGTTCTTCGGCACGGCCGCCTCCGTGGGAGCTGCGTGATGGCGAAGCCGGAAGAACTGGTATTTGCACCGCTCGGCGGGGTCGGCGAGATCGGCATGAATTTGTCGATCTACGGCCTCGGCAACCGCCAGCAGCGCGCCTGGCTGGCGATCGATCTCGGCGTCTCCTTCGGCGACGAGGAGCATCTGCCGGGCATCGACCTGATCATGCCCGACGTCAGCTTCCTGGAGAAGGAACGCAAGAATCTGATGGGGCTGGTGCTGACCCACGCCCATGAGGATCATTTCGGCGCCATCATCGACCTTTGGCCGAAGCTGAAATGTCCGATCTACGCGACGCAGTTCAGCGCCGCGCTGTTCGAGGCCAAGTGCGCCGCCGAGCGCAATGCGCCCAAGATCCCGGTGACGGTGGTGCCGTCAGGCGGGCGCGTCGATATCGGCCCGTTCAACGTCGAGTTCATCCCGGTCGCCCATTCGATTCCGGAGTCGCATGCGCTCGCGATTCACACCGAAGTCGGCACGGTGCTGCACACCGGCGACTGGAAGATCGATCCGACCCCGATCATCGGCCGCCCGACCGACGAAAAGCGGCTGCGGGAGCTCGGCGATGCGGGCCTGCTCGCCCTGATCGGTGATTCCACCAACGCCGTGCGCGACGGCCGCTCACCCTCGGAAGCCGAGGTTGCGAGCTCCATCACCGAGCTCGTCAAGGCCGCCAAGGGCCGCGTCGCGGTCACGACCTTTGCCTCCAATGTCGCGCGCCTCAAGGCCGTCGCCATCGCTGCGAAGGCCGCCGACCGTGAGGTCGTCGTGGTCGGCCGCGCCATGGAACGCGTGGTGCAGGTCGCGCGCGAGACCGGCTATCTCGACGGCGTGCAGAGTTTCCGCTCCGCCGAGGTCTACGGTCATCTGCCGCAGGACAAGGTGCTGGCGCTCTGCACCGGCAGCCAGGGCGAGCCGCGTGCCGCGCTGGCGCGCATCGCCAATGACGACCATCCCGAGATCACGCTCAACCGTGGCGACAGCGTCATCTTCTCCTCGCGCACCATTCCCGGCAACGAGAAGGCGGTCGGGGCCATCATCAATGGCCTGGTCTTGCAGGGCGTGGAGGTCATCACCGACCGCGACCAGCTGGTCCATGTCTCCGGTCATCCCCGCCGCGACGAATTGCGCGACATGATCGCCTGGACCAGGCCGCAGCTCCTGATCCCCGTCCATGGCGAGGCCCTGCACCTGAATGAGCACGCCAAGCTCGCGCGTGCCGCCGGCGTGCCGCGCGTGCTGGTCTGCCGCAACGGCGATCTCGTCAAGCTCGGCCCCGGCGATCCCGGCATCATTGGGCAAGTGCCTGCGGGCCGTCTCTACAAGGACGGCACGATTCTGGAGGACTCCAAGTCCCGCGCGGTGGGCGAGCGGCGCCGCATGGCCTTCTCCGGCTGCGCCTTTGTCGCCATCGCCATGACGGAGCAGGGCGAGCTTGCCGACGATCCCGCGGTCGAACTCGTCGGTATCCCCGAGAAGAACAAAGCGGGCGAGCCCTTCGACGACCTCGTCTTCGACGCCGTGGTCTCCACCGTCGAGGGCCTGCCGAAGGCGCGCCGTCGCGACCCGGATGCGCTGGCGGAGTCGGTGCGACGCGCTGTCCGCTCCGTGATCAACGAACATTGGGGCAAAAAGCCCCCCTGTCTGGTACATGTGCTGACAGTGTAACGGGAGAGAAACATGCTGGGCCGGCTCAACCATGTCGCGATCGCGACCAAGGACGCCGTCAAGGCCGCCAAAATCTATGGCACCGCATTCGGGGCCCAGATCTCGGAGGCCGTCGCGCTGCCCGAGCATGGCGTCACCACGGTGTTCGCGACGCTGCCCAACACCAAGATCGAGTTCATCGAGCCGCTCGGCGAGGCCTCGCCGATCGCAAAGTTCCTGGACCGCAACGCCGACGGCGGCATCCACCACGTCTGCTACGAGGTGGTCGACATCATCGCCTCGCGCGACACGCTGGTGAAGGAGGGGGCAAGGGTGCTCGGCGACGGCGTGCCGAAGATCGGCGCTCACGGCAAGCCGGTGCTGTTCCTGCACCCGAAGGATTTTTCCGGCGCGCTGGTCGAAATCGAGCAGGCATAGGCCGAAGCCATGGCCATCCAGATATCAACCGCGATCGCGATCTACTTCGTCATCTGGTGGGTCGCGCTGTTCCTGACGCTGCCGTTTGGCGTGCGCAGCCAGCACGAGGACGGCGTCGGAGTGCCGGGCAGCGACCCCGGCGCGCCGATCCTGACGCGGATGGGGGGCAAGCTGATCTGGACCACCATCATCTCGGCGGTCATCTACGGGATCGCCATGGTCGCCTATCACGCCGGCTATTTGTCGATCGAGCGCCTGTCGAAATTGATGGGCATGCCGTTTTAATTTCGTGGTTGGCTTGGTTGGGGGAAGAATGACTTTTCAGAGGATCGTCGTCGCGCTTCTAGTGCTGATCGTCGCCGGTCTCGGCGCCATCGGCTATTTCGAGTGGAAGATGGCCGTGCAGGTGCGCACCCTGAAGGCGTTCGTCGAGGGCTATGTCTTCAACGAGGCCGTGATCGCCTGCGAGCAGGCCAAGAGCTCGACCCCATTCAAATGGAACGGCGGCAAGAGCACCGCGGTGATCGGCCTGAACTCGGTCAAAACAGACAAATACACCGTCAGCGCCAGCTACACGCTGGTGGCGGACAGCGTCTATTGTGATTACGATCCGATCAAAAGAAAGGCCGAGATCGGCTCGAGCTTCCTGGAGCGGGAGTAACGATTCGGCCATGCCAAGCATGGGATGGGATCGTCATGGCGCAGGGGCAGGGGGACTACCGGATTTTGCATGAGGCGGCGTTGCGGGACTATCTCGCGGGCGTTGCGGATCTCGCCGCGACCCTCGGCGGCGAGCCGGCCTCCTGGTCGATCACCGAAGTCGGCGACGGCAATCTCAATCTCGTTTTCATCGTCAAGGGCGGCCGCGGCGGCATCGCCGTGAAGCAGGCGCTGCCCTATGTCCGCCTCGTCGGCGAGAGCTGGCCGCTGCCGTTGTCCCGGGCTCATTACGAATATCTCGCTTTGTCGCGGCAGGCCGAGCTCGCGCCCGGCCTCGTGCCGGCGCTGCTGCATCACAACGAGGCCCTGGCGCTGACGGTGATGGAGCTGCTCGAGCCCCACATCATCATGCGCAAGGGGATGGTTGCGGGCTCGCAGTATCCGCGCTTTGTCGATGACATCACCACCTTCATGGCGCGGACATTGTTCTTCACCTCCGACCTCGCGGTGTCGGCGGCCGAGAAGAAGCAGGGCATCGCAGCTTTCGCCGGCAACCATGCGCTGTGCAAGATCACCGAGGATCTGATCTTCACCGATCCTTACCGCGTCGCCGAGCAGAACCGCTGGACTGCGCCGTATCTCGATGCGCTCGCCGCAGAGCTTCGCGAGGATATGGACCTCCACGTCGCGATCTCCCGGTTGAAGCTGAAGTTCATGGCGAGCCCCGAGGCGCTGCTCCACGGCGACCTGCACACCGGCTCGATCATGGTCACGGGCGGCGAGACGCGGGTGATCGACCCCGAATTCGCGTTCTACGGCCCGATGGGTTTCGATGTCGGCGCCGTGCTGGCCAACCTCCTGATGGCCTATTTTGCCTCCGCCGGGCATGAGCGCACGCCGGGCGAACGGCGTGCTTTCGAGGCCTGGGTGCTGGAGACGGTGGAAACGGTCTGGAACGATTTTACGCGAAAGTTCCTCGAGCTCTGGCGCGCTGGCGCCGCAGGCGATGCCTATCCCGCCTCACTGTTCGCCGGCGAGACAGGCGCGGCACGGCTGGAAGCCGAGCGGCAGGCCTACATGCAGCGGCTGTTCGCGGACACGGTCGGCTTCGCCGCGGCAAAAACCATCCGCCGCATCTTCGGCCTCGCCCACAATATCGACTTCGAGCTGATCGAGGATCCGCGCCGGCGCGCGATCAGCGAAGCACGCGCCGTCAGGCTGGCAAGGGCGATGATGCTCGAGGTGGGGGCGTTTCCGACCATCGCGGATGTCACCGCTGCAGCGCGAAAATTGCGCGACTGGCAGCCGGAGTTCTAGCGGGCTTCTGCGCAAATCGGTGGGGCCCGCGCGCGACGCTCGCATACGTCAACCCCTTCAAGACGCTTGCGCTCGACGTGCCGTGGATGGTCAACTCTCGGACCAGAGCACGCTGCGTTGTCGGAGGGACCATGATGTTCAGGATAGTGGCGATCATCGCGGGTTTGGGGCTGGCACTGGTGGCCTCGGCGGAGGCCCAGACGCCGCGCAAGGGCGGAACCATCCGCATGACCGCGCCTTATGGCTCGAGCTTCACCAGCCTGGACATTCTTACCACGCAGCGCGCCCAGGACGAGATCTACGCCAAGGCGCTGCACCGGTCGCTCTACATCTGGAATTCCACGGAAGGCAAGCCGGTTCTGGAGCTTGCCAAGGAGGACGTCGTCTCGGGCGGAGGCCTCGTTCATACCTTCAAGCTGCGCGACGACGCCTATTTCCACAACGGCCGCAAGATGACGGCCGACGACATCATCTGGACCTACAACCGCATCATGGACGGCACCAAGGCTTATCCCGGTGCGCGCTATGTCCGCGTGATCGAGGGCGCGGCGGCGGTCGAGAAGGGCCAGGCCAAGGAGATCTCCGGCCTGAAGAAAATCGACGACTTTACCTTCGAGATGAAGCTGACCGAGAAGGTCGATCCAGGTTTCTACTTCTGGAACGCGATCACGTCGATCTATCCCGCCGACGAGGCCGCCAAGGAGAGCTTTCTCCAGAAGCCGATCGGTCTTGGACCCTTCAAATTCGTCGAGCACGTGCCGGGGTCGCGCATCGTTCTGGAGCGCTGGGATCGGTTCTACAAGCCCGGCAAGCCCTACGCTGACAAGATCATCGTGTCGGTCATGGGGGAGGCCGCGGCACGCGATGTCGCCTTCCGCAACAAGGAGATCGACACCTCGGTGCTGGGACCGGCGCAATATGTCGCCTATCAGAACGACGCCGACCTCAAGGGCACGGTCGTGGAAGTCGCCGAGGTCTTCACCCGCTACATGGGGATGAATCCCGCGTTCAAGCCGTTCGCCGACAAGCGGGTCCGGCAGGCGATCAACTACGCGATCGACACCGACCTGATCATCAACAAGCTGGTCAAGGGCAAGGCCTACCGGGCCACCAGCTGGCTGCCGCTCACCTCTACCGCCTACGACAAGGCCATGAAGCCCTACGCCTTCGATCCCGCCAAGGCCAAGCAGCTGCTCGCCGACGCCGGCTATCCCTCAGGCTTCGAATTCGAATGGACCACCAGCCAGAACGAGAGCTGGGGTCTGCCGATCGTCTCGGCCGTGATCCCGATGCTGGACAGGGTGGGCATCAAGGCCAAGGTCAAGCAGGTCGAGACCGCGGTGCTGGCGGAGGTGGTTCGCAGCGGCGACTACCAGGCCTTTGTCTATTCGCAGGCGACCGGACCCGATCCGCAGGCCGCCCTCAAATGCTTCCACTCATCGACACCGCAGTCGGCCTGCAACTACATGAACTTCAAGAATGCCGAGTTCGACAAGCTGATCGACGAGGCGGGGCAGTCCGATGACGCTGCAAAGCGTACCCAGCTGCTGCAGAAGGCCAATGCTGTTCTCTACGAAGAGGCGCCGGTCTGGTTCTTCAACTACAACAAGGCGGTCATGGCCGTGCAGCCGTGGCTCAAGGGGGTTCAGCTGAATGCGACCGAACTGACCCATCAGAACGTCGAAGACCTCTGGGTCGACGAGACCTCGCCCGCGAAGTGACACGCGCTCTCGCGCTCCCTCCGTCGCCATGAACGACGGAGGGAGAGAGGAAAAGTGCCGATGCTCTCCTTCCTGTTCCGCCGCCTGCTGCAGACCATTCCGACCGTGCTCGCAGTGGTGGCTCTGGTGTTCGTGCTGTTCAGCGTCGTTCCCGGCAGCATCGTCTCGTCGATGAGCGACGATGCCGATCCGCAGGTCGAGCTGCGCATGAAGAAGCAGCTCGGGCTCGACGATCCCGTCTATGTCCGCTTCGGCGCCTACATCGCCAAGCTTGCGACCGGTGATTTCGGAACGTCGTTCCGGACGCGCGAGCCTGTGACGTTCATGATCGCCAAGCGGATATGGCCGACGCTCCAGCTCATCTTCACCGCCATGGCGTTTTCCGTCGTGATCGGTGTTCCCCTGGGTTTCATCGCCGCGCTGAAGCCGGGGGGTATCGTCGACACGCTGGCCATGGTCGTGGCGGTATCAGGCCTTTCGATCGCCAAATTCTGGCTCGGACTGCTGCTGATGTACTTGTTCGCGTTGAAGCTCGGCTGGCTGCCGAGTTTCGGCTATGGCGATGGCGGACTGAAATATCTGATCCTCCCGGCCGTGACGCTCGGCGTCTCGCCGATGGCGCTGTTCGCGCGGACGACACGCGCCGCGGTCCTCGAGATCATGACCGCGGATTTCGTCCGCACCGCGCGCTCCAAGGGCATGAGCGAGACCCGAGTCGTGAAGTGGCATGTGATGCGCAACGCGCTTGTCATCATTCTCACCACCGTCGGCCTGCAGTTCGGCGGGCTGATGGGGCAGGCGGTCGTGGTCGAGAAACTGTACTCCTGGCCGGGCATCGGCTCGCTGCTGGTCGACAGTGTCCTGCAGCGCGACATTCCGGCCGTCCAGGGCTCCATTCTTGTCGTGGTGCTGTCCTTTCTCGCTATCAATCTGCTGATCGACGTGCTCTACGGCGTGATCGATCCCAGGATCAGATACGCATGAAGCTCCGCGCCAATCTCATCATCGGTGGCGCGCTGTTCGCGCTTGCGATCCTGGTCGGCCTGCTCGCGCCATGGCTGGCGCATACCGATCCTGTCCTGGACGCCAATCTGCTCAACGCGGAAGAGCCTCCGAGCTGGACTTGGTGGTTCGGCACCGACGACCAAGGCCGCGACATCTATTCCCGCGTCGTCTATGGCGCGCGGGTTTCGCTGACGGTCGGCATCGTCTCGCAGCTCATCAATAGCGTCATCGGCGTCGCGTTGGGCCTGAGCGCCGGCTATTGGGGCGGCTGGTGGGACGATGTCGTCAACGGCCTGACCAATCTCATGCTCGCGATCCCCTCGCTGATCTTCGCGTTGGCCATCATGGCGGTGCTCGGTCCCGGCCTGACCAGCCTGCTGATCGCACTCGGCTTGACCAACTGGTCCTTCACGTGCCGGATCGCGCGGGCCTCGGCGCTGTCGCTGAGGAGCCAGGGCTATGTGCAGGCCGCGACCGTGCTCGGCTACGGCGATCTCCGCATCATGATCACGCAGCTGCTGCCGAACATGCTAGGGCCGATCGTCGTCATCGGCACGCTCGGCATGGGCAGCGCGGTCTTGTCCGAAGCCGCGTTGTCGTTCCTCGGCCTCGGCGTCCGCCCGCCGTTTCCGAGCTGGGGCAGCATGTTGTCGGATGCCCGCGATCAGATCACGACCGCGCCGTGGCTCTCGGTGTTTCCCGGCCTTGCGATCTTCCTGACGGTGCTCGGCCTCAATCTGCTCGGTGACGGCCTGCGCGACATTCTCGATCCGCAATCGCGGAGCCGGCGCACATGACCCGCACGCCGCTGATCGAAGTCGAGGATTTGCGTATCGATCTCGACGATGGATCGCGGCGCGTTGCGGCGGCCGAGGGCATTTCATTCCGCATCGATCGCGGCGAGACGTTCGGCCTTGTCGGCGAATCCGGCTGCGGCAAAAGCATCACGGCGCTGGCCTTGATCGGCCTGTTGCGGCAGCCGTTGTCGATCGGCGGCGGTGTCATCCGGTTTGAGGGACGGGAGATCCAGCACCTTTCAGCCGCCAGGCAACGGGATCTGCGCGGCAATCGCATCGCCATGATCTTCCAGGAGCCGATGACGGCGCTCAACCCGGTCTCGCCGGTGGGCCGGCAGATCGCCGAGATGTTCGTGCTGCACAAGGGCAAGAGCTGGCGGGAAGCCGATAGACTGGCGGTCGAGGCGCTGGCG
>NZ_JADPJF010000042.1:213527-244170 GCF_023073295.1 Bradyrhizobium sp. 23
GCGTTCCCGCCCCGGAGCGGCGCGTGAAGGATTACCCGCACCAGCTGTCCGGCGGCATGCGCCAGCGCGTGATGATCGCCATCGCGCTCGCTTGCGGTCCGGATCTCCTGATCGCCGACGAGCCGACCACGGCGCTCGACGTGACCGTGCAAGCCGAAATCATCGAGCTGATGCGGAATCTGTGTGCCGAGCGGGGAACCGCAATCCTGATGATCAGCCACGATCTGGGGCTGGTCGCCAATGTCTGCCGCCGCGTGGCCGTGATGTATGCCGGCCGCATCGTCGAGGAGCGCGGCTCGGCCGATATTTTCCGGGCACCCTCGCACCCCTATACGCGAGGCCTGGTTGCCTCGCTGCCGCGGCTCGGCAGTCGCGCAGCGCTTGGCCGCACCCGCCTGACGGAGATCGCGGGTGTGGTCCCGGCCATCACGAATTTCCCCAACGGCTGCCGGTTCAATCCGCGTTGCGCCCAGGCGACCGATATTTGCCGGACCACCCCGCCGGAAGCGGATTTGCTGGACGCCGGCGGCCTGGTCAGGTGTCACCACCATGCATGAGCCGCAAGCTAGTTTGGTTGAAACACGGCCGGACGACGATGTCATTCTCAGCGTCAGAGATCTCGCGGTCCATTTTCCGCTCGGAGGCGGCCTGCTCGGGCGCGGCCGGCGGCTGCTCCGTGCCGTTGACGGCGTCGATCTCACCCTGAAGCGGGGCGAATGCCTCGGCCTCGTCGGCGAGTCCGGCTCCGGCAAGTCGACGGTCGCATTGTCGATCCTTGGCCTCGTGACCCCGACGCGCGGCCGCATCGTGCTGGACGGACAGGACGTGACCAACCGACCATCCGGCGATCGGAAGGCGCTGGCCCGCATCGTGCAGATCGTGTTTCAGGATCCCTACGCCTCGCTCAATCCGCGCCAGACCGTTCGCCGCACGCTGGAAGATCCCCTGCGCGTGCATGGCGTCACGGCCAAGAGCGAGATCGAGGACCGCGTCGCGAAGATGCTGCGGCATGTGGGCCTGCGGCCGGAGCAGGCCGACCGCTACCCGCATGAATTCTCAGGCGGCCAGCGCCAGCGCATCGGCATTGCGCGTGCGCTGATCCTCAATCCGAAGATCGTCATCTGCGATGAACCGGTCTCGGCGCTCGACGTCTCGATCCGCGCCCAGATCATCAATCTGCTGCTGGAATTGAAGGAAACGCTCGGCCTCTCCTACATCATGATCAGCCACGATCTCGGCGTCGTCGAACACATGAGCGACAAGGTCGCCGTGATGTATCTCGGCCGCATCGTCGAGAACGGCCACTGGCGCGAGATCTTCGAACGGCCCGCGCACCCCTATACGCAAGCCCTGATCGCCGCCATCCCCGATCCCTTGCGCCATGCGCCGCTGGCGACGACAGGGGGCGACCTTCCCAACCCGCTCAATCCGCCGAACGGATGCGCATTCAGCCCGCGATGCCGGTATGCGGAGGCTGTGTGTCGGCGCGAGCCGGGGCCTGTGCTTGAAACGCGGGCGGACGGGCACGCGGTGAGGTGTTGGCGAAGTGACGAAATTGGTGCAGCGAGCGTCGCTCTATCTCCGTTACCCTCCGTGCCGGTCGAGCCTATCGTCTGCCACCAACCAGACGAGGGCGGCGATTCGCTATCGAGTTCTCCGCCGACAGGCCACGCAGCCACGCGCGAAAACTGACGATCTCCGGGCAATCCGCGGTGCCTTCAGGCGCAACCAGCCAATCGCCCAAACCCGATCCCTCATCGATCCGGTCGCAGCGATAGCCGGGATGGTGGCCGAGGCCGCGGGCGAGCAGCAGGTCGACCTTGCCCTCGATCAATTCGTGCAGGCCGGCCGGATGCAGCACCCGCAAGCCGATCTCCGCATGCGTGCTGCGAAACGCCGCAAGGTCGAGGCGGCGGAGGTCGAAGCCGCCATGGATGCCCAATTGCAGCAGCACCGCACCTGCCGGTTTCAATTGCGAGGTCGCCTCCGCAATGTGGCGAAAGCCTTCGGAGACGCCGGGCAGATAGGCCTGACCGGCGACGGTGAGGACGAGCTGCTTATGCAGCCGCTCGAAGAGCTGCACGCCGAGGCGCGCCTCCAGCGCCTTCACCTGCTGCCCCACGGCGGCGGGCGTCACGTGCAGCTCGTGTGCGGCCAGTTTGAAGCTGAGATGCCGCGCGGCGGCCTCGAAGGCGCGCAGCGCGTTGAGTGGGGGAAGGGCGTAGGTCATCGGGCTCCATTTTGACACTGATGGGCTGTGGCCTTGCAATAGATTTTCTTGCGCTGAACCGCAGCAATGATGCTTTGCGGAGCGGTGATGGCGCCGGATACGGTCCGACCCGCAATCCGGAGAAACCTCGTGCCCCCAGCTCACCTCGTCAGCCACAATCCCGCAACAGTCCATGCGCCTGCCGGCGGCTACTGCATGGGACTTGAATTGACGCAGTATCGCCGCCTGTTGTTCATCAGCGGCCAGGTGCCGGAGAGACTCGACGGCACCGTGCCCGAAGGTTTCGAGGCGCAGTGCGAGCAGGCCTGGCGCAATTTGATCGAGGTGCTTGCTGCCGCCGGCCTTGGCATCGCGCATCTGGTCAAGGTCACCACGTTCCTGACTGACCGCAATCAACTCGTGACCAACCGCTCCATTCGTCGCGCGATGCTGGGCGACCAGCCTGCGCTGACGGTCGTGATCGTCGAGACCGTCGACAGCAAATGGCTGCTGGAGATCGAGGCGATCGCCGCGGAGTGAACCAGCCGACTTTGCAATGAGCCAATCATATCGGGTGTCCCATGGCTGAGATCATCCATCCGTTTTACGAAGCGCATCGCGGTGCAATGGAGGCCGCCATGCGCGATCGGCTCGATTTGGCCGAAGCGATGTTGCGTGAGTGCGCGCAACTTTCCGAGATCGACGAGATCAGGCGCGAGGTGATGGACGAGTTCGAAATCGTGCTCACCCAAATGCCCTATGTCGGCGGCGCGGCAAGCCGCATGAGCGATTTCTTCATGCGTCTGATGGGTTTTATGGCCATCAGCCGGGTGCTGCGGCGCCACGGCGTGCCGGTGCCTGTGATCGGCGAGATCGAGCGGGAAACCTACAAGGCGCAATTGCTCACCGCGCCTGAAGCGGAGCGTCTCGACTCAGGGCGTCAATTCATGTCGCCGGAGAACCAGGCCTTGCTGCGCGAGCAGGCGGCAAGAATCGCGACTGAAAGCCATCAGACCGAATTTCCGGAAGATTTCGTCTACGATTTCGTCGAGCCTGATACGGGTGACAGTTTTGAGTTCGGCATCAACTACAAGGCTTGCGGCTTCTGCAAACTCGCGGCGCGCCATGACGACAAGGACATTTTGCCGAACATCTGCGGGCTCGATTTCGTTGCCTACGCAGCGCGAGGCATCCGGCTGGAAAGGACACAGACGTTAGCGGGCGGTGCGAGCCACTGCAATTTCCGGTTCTCGCGGCTTGCGCCGGATGAGAAAGCGGAGAGCTAAGCCGCGTTCTCATGCTCCGCGATCGAGGTGAGGCTGGATTGCCCCTGCTGTCACGTCGTCATTGCGAGCGCAGCGAAGCAATCCAGAATCTTTCCGCGGCGGCAGCCTGGATTGCTTCGCTGCGCTCGCAATGACGGAGTTTGGGGAGCGACCCTGAGCCCATCCGCGCCCGCTGCCACGATGACATCCTGCTCCTGTTTTGCCCGACGAGTCAAATGCCGCCACGGTCGCAGCTACACAATTTCGGATTTTTGTAAGTCGTTGAATTCCCTCACAGTCTCTACTGTGCATGAGGTTGTTTTCGCGCTTTTTGTTTTGAGGGGCGGCTATTCCACCGCTTTCTCCCTCAGCCGCTGCGCATAAACATTGATCACCAGCGCTGCCAGCAGGATCAGGCCGCGGATCAGGATTTTCAGGAAGCTGTCGATGTTGACGTGGTCGAGGCCGTTGTTCAGAACACCGAGAACGAAGAGACCGACGATGGTGTTGCCGATGCCGCCGCGGCCGCCGAACAGGCTGGTGCCGCCGACGACGACGGCAGCGATGGAGTCGAGCAGATAGGTGTCGAACTCGTTCTGCTGCGCGCTGCCGAAATGAGCGACACCGAGCATGCCGCCGATACCGGAGCACACCGCCGAAATGACCATCACCGCGCCGAGGATGAGCTTGACGTTAAGGCCGGAATATTCGGCCGCCTCGCGGTTGCCGCCGACCATGTAGACGTAGCGGCCGAAGCGCGTGTAGGTCAGCACCAGATGTCCCAAGAGGAGCATGATCGCGGCGACGATGACGATCCATGGGATGCCGCCGATCGATCCGGAGCCGAGCGTGGTGATCACGCCGGGCACCTTGTAGGCGATCTGGCCCCGCACCAGCAGCGCCGAGATGCCGGCCGCGATCTGCATCATCGCCAAGGTCATGATGAAGGAGGGGATGCCGATCACGGTCAGTCCCAGCGCATTGACGAGGCCGAGAAACGCGCACAGCAAAATGGCCAGCAGGATCGCTGCGGCCCCGGGCAGGGGAATGTTGGGAATGTTGACGTAGGATTCCTGGAGCGTGAAGTAGGCGACCGCGATTCCGGTGACGTTGGCGATGCTGGCGATCGAGAGGTCGATCTCCGCGCAGAGGATCACGAAGGTGAGGCCGACGGCGATGATGCCTGTGACGGAGACCTGCGTCAGGATGTTGCCGAGATTGTCCAGCGTCGCGAACGACGGACTGGCCAGCGCGAAGAAGCCGGACAGGAAGATCAGCGTCAGGAACGGGGCGATGTTGCGCATCTGCGAGCGCAGGAAGGGCGCAAGCCCTCGCGTCCGCTGCCCCGCCGCCAAAGCCGTGTCACTGCTTGCCATGGTGCTTCTCCGTCACGCCGCTTCCAGCAGGCGGTCCTTGCTGACCGGCTCGTTCTTGAATTCGCGCACCAATGCGCCGCGCTTGAGCACCAGGATGCGGTCGGCCAGCGACAGCACCGTTTCCGGCTCGGTCGACAGCACGATGATCGCGAGCCCCCTGGCGCGGAGATCACGGACGATGTTGATGACGTCGTTCTTGGCGCCGACATCCATGCCGCGAGTGGGCTCGCAGAGCACCAGCAGTTTTGGCGGATAGGTCAGCCATTTCGCCAGCGCGACTTTCTGTTGGTTGCCGCCGGAGAGCATGCCGAGATCGAGGCCGACCACGGGTGGCCTGATCTGGAGCTGCTCGACCTGGCGCTTTGCGATGTCGCGCTCCTGCGCCGGCTTGAGCAGCAACGCCGAGATGCGATCGAGGATGCTGATCGAGATGTTCTTGTAAACCGGCTCCTGGTGAAACAGCATCGCGCGCCGGCTCTCCGGCACCAGCGCCACCCCGGCGCGCCGTGCCGCCGCCGTGCTCGCGAAGGTCTTGGGCTTGCCCTCGACAGCGAGCGTGCCGCCGTCCGGCTTCAGCTTGCCGAACAAGATGCGCGACAGCTCCTGCTGGCCGCAGCCCATGAAGCCGTAGATGCCGAGCACTTCGCCGGCGCGCGCCTCGAAGGAGATGTCCTTCAGGCTGCGGGCCAGCGACAGCTGGTCGACCCTTAGGACAACCGAGCTGTCGCTCGGTTGGGGCAGCATCAAATCGTCGCTGTAGCTGTGCTCGAGCGCTTCGCCGCCGCGGCCGATCATGGCCTCGATCAGCGCGCCCTTGTTGGTCGCGGCACTTGCCGTCTCCGCGACCTTCCGCCCGTTGCGGAACACGGTGACCGTGTCGGACACGCGCAAGATGTCCTCGATGAAATGCGAGATGAAGACGATCGCCGTGCCTTCCTCGCGCAGGCGCCGCAGCGTCGCGAACAATCGCTCGACCTCGGGCGGAGAGAGGGCGGACGTCGGCTCGTCCAGGATGACGATGCGGGCGCCGGAGAACAGCACGCGCGCGATCTCGATCAGCTGCTGCAGCCCGATCGGGAGATCGCCGAGCCTGCTCATCGGATCGACGTCGATGCCGAAGCGGGCGAGCTGCTCGCCGGCCTCCCGCGCCATCCGCCGCCATTGCACGAGGCCGAGGGCGTTGGTCGGCTGGTTGCCCAGAAACACGTTCTCCGCAACCGTGAGGTCGGGCGCGACGGAGAGCTCCTGGTGCACCATGGCGATGCCGGCGCTGTGGGCATCGCGGGCCGACCGGAAATGCATCTCCTGTCCGTCGATCAGGAAGCGGCCGGAGAATTCGGTGTGCACGCCGGCGATGATCTTCATCAGCGTGCTTTTTCCCGCGCCGTTCTCGCCGACGAGACCATGGATCTCGCCGGGTGAAAGCGCGAAGTCGACACCACGAAGCGCCTCGACGCCGCCGAAGCTCTTCGTGATGCCCTGCAGTTCCAGGATGGGCGAACGATCCTCTCGCATGGAGGCTCAGATCAGGAAGTGATCCTGCATCCATTGCATGCCGGCGGCGTTGGCCTTGGTGACGACCGGACCGTCGGTGACGACGTTCTTGGGAATGCCCTGTCCGCTCTTTTCGCCGCCGACCACGGCGGAAACGCCCGCGATGATGGCGCCGCCATGAATGCGGCAGGACGGATTGCGCACGGTGGCGAACATGCGGCCTTCGCTGACCGCCTGGATCGCCGGCGGCATCGCATCCACGCCGCCGATCAGGATGTTGGTGCGGCCCCGCGCCTTCATGATGTTGGCGGCGGCGAGCGCCATGTCGTCATTGTGGAAGAACGCCGCGTCGATCTGCGGATACTTCGTCAGGTAGGTTTCCCAGAGACGCGCGGTCTTCGACACATCCCAGTCGGCCGGCTGGGTGTCGAGCACCTCGATCCCAGGGAATTGCTTCACGACATTGTTGAAGCCCTTGGCGCGGCCCTGCGCGCCGGTGTGGCCGAGGGCTCCTTGCGTCATGATGATCTTGCCCTTGCCGCCCATGGCGTTGCACAGCGCCTGCGTCACGGAGGCGCCCATGAACTCGTTATCGGGGGCGAGGAAGGAGTGGACGTTGATCTGGTCGAGCGGCGCAATCAGCGTGTCCATGTCGATCACGGGCGTGCCGGCGTCGATCATCTTCTGCACCGGCTGGGTGAGCGTGCCGATGCCAAAAGCCTGGATCGCGACGAAGTCCCATTTCTGCGAGGCCATGTTGTCGATCGCCGCGCGTTGCTTCACGGCATCGAGCTGGCCGTCGAACCAGGTGACCTCGACATTGAACAGCTTGCCCCAGAATTCCGCGGCCTGCTTGCCCTGCGCGCACCAGGTCGCCTGGAGGCCCGCGTTGGAGAACGCCGCCTTCAGCGGCTTCTCGCTTCGTCCGACTTCGGCTGCAAGGGCGGGGTTTATGCCCATGCTGCCGAGGATGGCAGTCGCGGCGCCGGCGGTTGCTGCCGCCTGAAGAAGATCGCGCCTCGTCGTCGAGAAATCTTTCGTCCCGGACATCGCTCGCTCCCATACAATTCTATCTCGGCGCGTCATTGATTGCGCGACCGATGTTCGAAAGTGTCTCACAAGAGTTGGTGCCACTCAATCCGCAATCAACGGCGGGGTCGCCGCGAGCTCGTGTTGGTGCAGCGCAAAGCGTCAGGCCTGTACGGCGGCGAACGCGTCGATCTCGATGAGCAATCGGTCCCATGCCTGCGCCATGCCCGGCGACCATTCATCGCGGAGAAGATCGCGCAGCGTATCCCTGATGACGGCGAAGAAGGCGATGAACAGCTCGCGCGGCGTGCCGTAGCCATCGTGCGATACGACCTCGCATGTGATCAGCCGGAATTGCCCGCGGCGATCACCGGCGAAGTCGAGAATCGCCTCGATCGTGAGTGCGAGCATCGATCCCATCACGATCTCGCTGCCTAGCGTGCGGAACATCGCCCGGGTTTCGGGATGCTGCTCGAACAGCCGCTGATAGACGAGTGGCGTGAGATCGATGCAGCGCGAGGCTGCAAGTTCAAAGCTCTGTTCGATCGGATTGGGAGAAGGATTCATCGGTGCTTTAGCCCCGCAGACAAAAAAAGAGCGGGGCCCTAGCCCCGCTCGAAAATTGTGTCGACCCTATTATCCCCGATTCTAAGATTTGATCTTGATTGGCGGGGCGACGCTGCATTTTGCGCGTCAGGGGCTCCTCCCGAGACTTGGACCACCAGACTTCGACCTCGCGGCCAGCCTGAGCAAAAGGATGCTAGATCAACTTTTCTCACTTGTCATCATTTTCGGCAACGAATGTTCAAAATTCGAGCAATTGACGAAATGATCGGGCGGCCGGCCGCATAAGTGTATGACAAATATAAGAAATCTGTGGATGGGCCAGGTCTCGACTGCCTCAAATCCCGGAGGTCCCCTCCCTTGGGCCGGCCGGACCACAGTTTCCGGGGAATTTGCGCGGGACCAAGAAGGCGGCGGAACCGGGCTCGACTTGGCCATCCGCCGGTGTTTAGTTAGTAGACGAACAAACGGTTCGGCGGATGCGCGCACGGCTGCAAAAATTCCTACCTCTGGTCCTGCTTGCCCTAGTGATGCAGGTGCTGGCGCCGATTGCCGCCTGTCTGGCGGCCGGCCAGGCCGTGGCCGATCCGCTGTCCGCCGCCGTCATCTGCCACAGCGCAGGCGAGCAAGGCGGGCTGAACGATCCGGCGGGTACGCCGGTCGCACATGCCGGTACGTGTGCCCTCTGTTGCCTGGCGCAGGTGGGCGCGTCGCCCGATTCGCCGCCGCACGCCGCACTCTCCGTTCCCTTGCGCCACGCCCAGCGCGTGGTGTGGCGCGCGGCGGAGGCATTCGCCGGCGCGGCCCATAAGGGCACAAACGCCCAGGCGCGCGCCCCGCCTCAATTTTCCTGACGACTCTCGTGATCGCCGCGGTCCGCCGCAGGCGATTGATGCTGTCGAATGGCCGGAGAGAAAGCCCGGCGTCAGGAATGCCCCATGTTACGTTGTCATGCCCGCCGTGGCGTGAGCGTCGTTGCCATTCAGGCCGCGCTGCTTGCGTCGTCGAGCGGAGCCTTTGCCCAAGACAGCAGCGCAGTGCTGCCGCCGATCACCGTTGAGGCGCCTCAGCAGAAGCGTGCGTCGGCGGTCCGACCGCCACGCAATTCTGCGCGATCGGCGCGCGTCACGCGAAGCCTGCGAACGACCCCATCACCGCAGCAAACCGCGAGCGAACAGAGTACAGGGGCTCCGGGTGCCCTGACGGTTCTGACGGCGCAACAAGCGCTGGCAGAGATTAACCAGACGCCGGGCGGCGTGGCGCTCGTGTCGGCCGAGGCGTACAGGAACTCGACGCCGTCCAACACGATCAAGGATGTTCTGGATTACGTGCCCGGCGTGTACGCCCAGCCCAAATGGGGCGACGACACCCGCCTTTCGATTCGTGGGTCCGGCCTGTCGCGCAATTTTCATCTGCGCGGTGTGCAGCTCTATATGGACGGCATTCCGATCAACACTGCGGATGGCTATGGCGATTTCCAGGAGATCGATCCGAGCGCCTACAAATATGTTGAAGTCTTCAAGGGCGGCAACGCGCTTCAGTTCGGCGCCAATTCGCTGGGAGGCGCGATCAACTTCGTGACCCCGACCGGCCGCGACTCGTTTCCGAATGGTGTGTCCTTCGATGTCGGAGGATTCGGCTACAAACGACTTCAGGCGAACGCAGGAGGCGTCAACGGTCCGTGGGACGGCTTCGTGACCGCTTCCACGCAGGCCGCAGACGGATTTCGCGATCACAGCTTCGGCTCGAGCAACCGCTTGAGCGGTAATGTAGGCTATCAGTTCTCGCCGGATGTCGAGACACGGTTCTACCTCAATGCCAACGAGGTGCGGCAGCGAATTCCGGGTACCGTGACCAAGACGTCCGCTTTGACCGATCCGGAAGCTGCTGCACCCGCGAATGTTGCGATGGATCAGCAGCGCAATATCGATACTGTCAGGCTCGCCAACAAAACCACCGTTCGTTTCGATGACACCAAAGTCGAATTCGGCGCCTTTGGCGTCGATCGCCATTTGATGCATCCGATCTTCCAGTGGCTGGACTACCGTTACAAGGACTACGGCGGATTCGCGAAGATCACGGATGACCGCACCATTGGCGGCTTCCGCAACAAGTTGGTCGCAGGCGTCAATGTGCTGAACGGCAGCATTGACAACCAGCAGTTCGCCAACATTGGCGGGCAGAAGGGCGCACTGCTTTCTTCCTCGATCGATCGGTCGGAGAATATTTCCGCCTATGTCGAGGACAGCTTCTACGTCCTTCCAAATCTTGCGCTGATCGGCGGCACGCAATTTCTGTACGCGACCCGCAATCGGCAGGATCGCTTCATCAGCGACGGGGATCAATCGGGGGCAACGCGCTTTAATCTCTGGTCGCCGAAAGGCGGTGTGTTGTGGCAAATTGATCCGGCCTGGCAAGCCTTCGCCAATGTCTCGCGGAGTGCCGAGGTGCCGAGCTTCGGCGAAAGCGCGATTGGTCTCGGCATTCCGACGATCCCGTTCACCAGCATCCGCCCGCAGATTGCGACCACGTACGAAATCGGGACTCGCATGAAGCGATCTGATTATGCCTGGGAACTGACGGCCTACCGGGCCAACATTCGCGACGAATTGCAATGCCTCTATAGTACTTTCGGCAATTGCAATGTGACCAATGCCGACCGCACCTTTCATCAAGGCATCGAGGCCGGCGCGAGCGCAGCAATCCTTCGTGACATCTTCGTCAATGGCCCGGCGCCGGACAAGGTCTGGCTGAATGTCGCCTATTCCTTCAACGACTTCCGCTTCGACAAAGATCCGACCTTCGGAAACAATCGATTGCCGGGAGCTCCAACTCACTACCTGCGGGCGGAGCTTCTCTACAAGCACCCTTCCGGGTTCTATGTTGGACCCAACGTCGAATGGGTGCCACAGGCCTACTTCGTCGACAGCATGAACACGCTGACGACAGAGCCTTACGCCCTGTTGGGATTGAAAGCCGGCTTCGACAATGGTGGCCCGATGTCTGCCTACATCGAGGGGCGTAATCTCACCAACAAGACCTACACAGCCAGCGCGAGCATCATCGATCGAGCGACGGCGACGTCAGCATTGTTTGAGCCGGGCACGGGACGGGCAGTGTACGCTGGAATGAGGTATCGATGGTGACGTGCAAATGGGCGCTTGGGTCTATATTCGGCCCGCGGCAGGCCGGCATTCGAATGCCGATGCTGACGGTGGCGGAAGGTCGTCGTGGAAGAATGCAGGGCCATCCGTGGCCGGATCAATCGAGAAAGAGGCAATCAACATGAAGACTATCGGACGAGCTCTGCTTACAATTTCGCTATTGCTGACCGGCTATGCCGTCGCACGGGCCGACGACGTCAAGGCGGGCGATCTTGTCATCTCGCAACCGTGGAGCCGGGCGACGCCGGGCGGCGCCAAGGTCGCCGGCGGCTATCTCACCATCGAGAACAAGGGCACAGTGGCCGACAAGCTGGTCAGCGTTTCCGCGGATATCGCGGGGAAGGCCGAGGTTCACGAGATGGCGATGGAGAACGGCGTGATGAAGATGCGCCTGCTCGACAAGGGCCTGGTGATCGATCCCGGCAAGGCGGTGAAGTTCGCCCCCGGCAGCTACCACCTGATGCTCCAGGAGCTGAAGGGCCCCTTCAAGCAGGGCGACAAGGTCCCCGTGACGCTTCAGTTCGAGAAGGCCGGCAAGGTCGTCGTCTCCCTCGATGTCCAGGGCGTCGGCGCCCAGGCGCCCGGCGATAGCGGACACATGATGAAGAAAATGCCGGATCATTCGGGAATGAAGATGTGATGAAACAGATCAAGCCTTCCATGACAATGCATCGAATCCTTGCGAGTTTGATCGCCGCGCTCGCAGCGTCGCCCGCGGCGGCGCATATCACGCTAGAGACCAAACAGGCGGCGGTCGGCTCCTACTACAAGGCCGTCTTCGCCGTGCCGCACGGCTGCAAGGGCTCGCCCACGGTGAAGATCCGGGTGCAGATTCCGGAAGGCGTGATCGCGGTGAAACCGATGCCGAAGGCGGGCTGGACCGTCGATATCGTCGAGGGCAAATACGCCAATGAGTACGACTACCACGGCAACAAGCTTTCCTCCGGCGTCAAGGAGGTGGCCTGGTCCGGCGGCAAGCTGCCGGACCACAATTACGATGAGTTCGTCATCAGCAGCTTCCTCACCACGAGCCTGAAGCCGAATACGACGCTGTATTTCCCCGTCGTCCAGGAATGCGAGACGGGCGTCAGCCGCTGGATCGAGATCCCCGCGGATGGGACCGGGCATTCGCACGAGGACAAGTCACCGGCGCCTGGCCTGAAACTCCTGCCAAAACCCTGATGCGCCTGCTCGCCGCGTTCGCGACGCTGCTCCTCTTTGTCGGTTTAGCGACCGGCGCCTCGGCGCACGCGGCGCTCGTCGCGGTCGAGCCGGCGAGCGGCAGCATGCTCGCGAGCGCGCCGAAGGCCGTGGAGCTGCACTTCAACGAGGCGGTCACGCCGGGCGCGATCCGGCTGATCGACGGCGCGGGCAGGGCGCGGGATGATGTGCGCGTCAACGCATCGGGCGAGACCATCTCGGTCGCGATGCCGATGAACATGCCGCAGGGCACGGCGGTCGTCAGCTATCGCGTGATCTCGCAGGACGGCCATCCCGTCACGGGATCGGTGATCTTCTCTATCGGCATGCCGACGGGGACGCAACCTCCCGCAAACGCCGATCGCGGATTGAACGTGCTGATCTGGCTGGCGCGGGTCGGTCTCTATCTTGGCCTGTTCGTCGGCGTCGGCGGCGTTTTCTTTGCACGCTGGGTTGCGTGGTCGATGACCGGCATAACCATTCCGTGCGTGGCGCTTGCCATCGGCGTCCCGAGCGCGGTGGCGTCCCTTGGTGTGTTGGGGCTGGATCTCCTCGGGCTACCGTTGTCGGCTCTCGCGACGATGGCTCCCTGGAAAGTGGCATTCGGGACCAGCGCGGGCCCCGCCTTGCTCGTGGCCGTCGCTGCAATGCTGTTCGCATTGCTGGCGCTAGGCAGCGCGTGGTGCGCGCGCGCTCTGGCCATTATTGCCTTCGTCGGCGTCGGCTTGTCGCTGGCAATGACCGGGCACGCCGCTACGGCACCGCCCGAACTGTTGACCCGGCCGGCAATCTTTCTCCATGGTCTTGGTGTTGCCTTCTGGATTGGAGCCCTCGCACCGCTGGTCGCCCTGTTATCGAAGCGGCCCGCCGTGGCATTGCCTATCGTGAACCGCTTTTCTCGCCTCGCCGCGCCGGTCGTTGGTGTTCTCGCATTGACCGGCCTCGGGCTCGCCATCGTCCAGCTTGAGAATCCGTCTGCATTGGTCGAGACCCGCTACGGGCTCATCCTCTCGATCAAGCTCGCGCTGGTCCTCGTGCTGTTGGCGCTTGCCGCGCTCAACCGCTTCCGCCTGACCCCGGCGCTGGCGGGAGATCACAAGGCTGCGCCGGCCCTGAAGCGCTCGATCGTGATCGAATGCGCCATCGCGCTCGGCATCTTCGCCGTGGTCGCCGGCTGGCGCTTCACGCCGCCGCCGCGGACGATCGTTCCGGAGACCCCGCTGGCGATCCACATCCATACGGAGAGGGCGATGTTTCAGATCCTGGTCTCGCCGGGTAAGGCGGGTATCGACGATTTCGTCCTGCAGCTCATGACTGGCGAGGGGGCGGTGCTGGAGGCCAAGGAGGTGACGCTGACGCTGAGCCTGCCCGAACGCGGCATCGAGCCGATGGAGCGGAACGCCTCGCTCGGGCCGGACAGCTACTGGCACGTGCGCAAGGTCGAGCTGCCCTTTGCGGGCCGCTGGCATGTGCGGATCGACGCGCTGGTGAGCGATTTCGAGAAGATCACGCTGGAGGACGAGCTTGAGGTGGCGGCGCCCTGAATCGGGCTCTTCGGCACATCACGTCGAATCTGAAGTCGACGGAAAAATGACAGGAATTCCGCTGTGTTAGCGGGTTTTCCTCATTCCCGGTCTTGTGTTTTGGCTCCCAATCCGGTTTCACTGCAAGTCATCACTGATTCCTCGAGTATTGCCATGCGGTTGTCGCGGTTCTTTCTGCCCATTCTGAAGGAAAATCCGAAAGAGGCGGAGATCGTCTCGCATCGGCTGATGCTGCGTGCCGGCATGATCCGGCAGGAGGCCGCCGGCATCTATGCCTGGCTGCCGCTCGGCTTCCGCGTGCTCAAGAAGATCGAGCAGATCGTGCGCGAGGAGCAGGACCGCTCTGGCGCGCTGGAACTGTTGATGCCGACGCTGCAGCTTGCCGACCTCTGGCGCGAGAGCGGCCGCTACGATGCCTATGGCCCCGAGATGCTGCGCATCGCCGACCGGCACAAGCGTGAGCTGCTGTATGGCCCGACCAACGAGGAAATGATCACCGAGATCTTCCGCGCCTATGTGAAGTCCTACAAGAGCCTGCCGCTGAATCTCTATCATATTCAATGGAAATTCCGCGACGAGCAGCGTCCGCGCTTCGGCGTGATGCGCGGCCGCGAGTTCCTGATGAAGGACGCCTATTCATTCGACCTCAACGAGGCCGCGGCGCGCGTCGCCTACAACAAGATGTTCGTCGCGTATTTGCGCACCTTCGCGCGGATGGGGCTGAAGGCGATCCCGATGCGCGCCGAGACCGGCCCGATCGGCGGCGATCTCAGTCATGAGTTCATTGTGCTGGCCGAGACCGGCGAATCCGGCGTGTTCATCAATCGCGACGTGCTGGACCTGCCGGTGCCGGGCGAGGACGTCGACTATGAGAGCGATTTGACGCCGATCATCAAGCAATGGACGTCGGTCTATGCGGCGACGGAAGACGTTCACGACGCCGCGCGCTTCGAGCAGGAAGTGCCCGCGGACAAGCGGGTGAACACCCGCGGTATTGAGGTCGGGCAGATCTTCTATTTCGGCACGAAGTATTCCGAGGCGATGAAGGCGCTGGTGGCAGGCCCCGACGGTGTCGACGTGCCGATCCACGGCGGCTCCTACGGCGTCGGCGTCTCGCGCCTGCTCGGCGCCATTATCGAGGCCTGCCATGACGATGCCGGCATCAAATGGCCGGAGGCCGTTGCCCCGTTCCGCGTGTCGATTCTCAACCTCAAGCAGGGCGATGCCGCGGTCGATGCGGCTTGCGAGAAGCTCTATGCGGAGCTGTCCGCCAAGTGCGTCGACGTGCTCTACGACGACACCGAACAGCGCGCCGGAGCCAAATTCGCCGCCGCCGACCTGATCGGCATTCCGTGGCAGATCATGATCGGGCCGAAAGGGCTCGCCGACGGCAAGGTCGAGCTCAAGCGGCGAAGTGACGGCGCCCGCGAGACCATGTCGCCTGCGGACGCGGTCGCAAGACTTGTGGGCTGATAAGGCTGGTCGGCTGAATATTGTTCATCGCCCGAGATCGCGGCCGCCAATCCGGCCACATTTGACCCCGAATCATGGGACTATCGAGCGATGGATGAGACCATGACCGAAACTGTTCAAACCGCGCCTTTTGCACCATTCGAGTGGATGCTGTCGGGGCGCTACCTACGGGCGCGCCGCAAGGAGGGATTCATCTCGGTCATCGCCGGGTTCTCCTTCCTCGGCATCATGCTGGGCGTGGCGACACTGATTATCGTCATGGCCGTCATGAACGGCTTCCGCAAGGAGTTGCTCGACAAGATACTCGGGCTCAACGGCCACATCCTGGTCCAGCCGCTGGAATCGCCGCTGACCGACTGGAAGGACGTCGCCGACCGCCTCAGTCAGGTCCAGGGCATTCGGCTCGCAGCGCCCGTGGTGGATGGCCAGGCGCTGGCGTCATCGCCGTGGAACGCCTCCGGCGTCCTGGTGCGCGGCATCCGCTCCGACGACCTCAACAACCTCACCTCGATCGCCAAGAACATCAAGCAGGGCTCGCTCGAGGGCTTCGATGACGGGCAGGGGGTCGCGATCGGCCGGCGCCTCGCTGACCAGCTGTCGCTGCACGCCGGCGACAGCATCACGCTGGTGGCGCCTAAGGGCGCGGTCACGCCGATGGGCACGACACCGCGCATCAAGCCGTACAAGATCGCCGCGGTGTTCGAGATCGGCATGTCCGAGTATGATCTCGGCTTCGTGTTCATGCCGCTCGCGGAGGCGCAGGCCTATTTCAACCGCAGCAACGACGTCACCTCGATCGAGGTCTTCACCACCAATCCGGATCAGATCGTCGCGTTCCGCCAGGCCGTGACGGAGGCGGCGGGCCGGCCGGTGTTTCTGGTGGACTGGCGGCAGCGCAACTCGACCTTCTTCAACGCGCTCCAGGTCGAACGCAACGTGATGTTCCTGATCCTCACCATGATCGTGCTGGTCGCCGCGCTCAACATCGTTTCCGGCCTGATCATGCTGGTGAAGGACAAGGGCAGCGACATCGCGATCCTGCGGACCATGGGGGCCTCGCAAGGCTCGATCATGCGCATCTTCCTGATCACGGGCGCCTCGATCGGCGTGGTCGGTACGATGGTCGGCTTCATCGTCGGGCTGGTGATCTGCCTGAACATCGAATCGATCAGGCAATTCCTGTCCTGGCTGACCAGCACCGAACTGTTTTCGCCAGAGCTATATTTCCTGTCGAAGCTGCCCGCCGAGATCGACATCGGCGAGACCTCGGCCGTCGTGATCATGGCGCTGACGCTGTCGTTCCTGGCGACGCTGTATCCGTCCTGGCGCGCCGCGCGCCTCGATCCCGTCGAAGCGCTGCGGTACGAGTGAGGGGCTGATGGAGCAGCAGGGGGCGGAAGATGTACCGGTCATTTATCTCCACGAGATAAAGCGACAGTACTTGCAGGGCGAGGTGCCGCTGACGATCCTCGACGGCGCCAAGCTCGCGCTGTGGGCGGGGCAGTCCGTCGCGCTGGTGGCGCCGTCAGGCTCGGGCAAGTCGACGCTGCTGCACATCGCGGGTCTGTTGGAAGCGCCTGATTCCGGCGAGGTCTACGTCAATGGCGCGCCGACCTCGCAACTGCCCGACATCGAGCGCACCCAGCTTCGCCGCACCGACATCGGCTTTGTCTACCAGTCCCACCGGCTGTTGCCGGAGTTCTCGGCGCTGGAGAACGTCATGCTGCCGCAGATGATCCGCGGCCTCAAGAAATCCGAGAGCGTCAAGCGCGCCAAGGAGATCCTTGGCTATCTCGGCCTCGGCGAGCGCATCACGCACCGTCCGTCCGAGCTGTCGGGCGGCGAGCAGCAGCGCGTTGCAATCGCGCGCGCGGTGGCCAATGCTCCGCGGGTGCTGTTTGCGGACGAGCCGACCGGCAATCTCGATCCGCACACCGCTGACCACGTCTTCCAGGCCCTGATGCAGCTCGTCAAGGCGACCAAGGTCTCGATGCTGATCGCGACCCACAACATGGAGCTCGCCGGCCGGATGGACCGCCGCGTGTCGCTGTCGAACGGCCAGGTGGTCGAGCTCGAGTAAAAACCGCGAAAACAACCCCATGCACAGTAGCCAAGTGCTTGGGCGCACTGACGAAAAAAATGGTGCTCCCGGGAGGTTCAAGGCCGGATCACCGTCAATTTGAACGGCCCGCCATTGGCTGCGGCATGGGCTACCGCCTCATTGGCGTGGTCGAGGTCGAAGGCCGTGGCCTCGTACTCCTCCAGCCTCAGCAGTCCCGCGCGCACCAGCGCGATCAGGCGGCTTGCCGCATCCGGCGGATACATCCAGACGCCGTGGATGCTGATGCAGTTGCGCATGATCCAGGGGTAGGGCAGCTCGAGGCCGGCGCCGCCGGCCATGCCGACGCCACCCATCAGCACGACGCGGCCATTGGGGCGCACCGTCATGATCGCCGCGCGCACCACATTCGTGCTCACCGAGGGCGGCATGATGTCGAGCACGCAGTCGATCGGCCCGGGCGCCGCACGCTTCATGCTCTCGCGGTCGTCATCCTCGTTGCCGGAGAGTTTGACCGGCTTCACGCGATCGCCGAAACGGCGGACGAGGTCGGCCAAGATCTTGTCGTTGCGGCCGGGCGCGACCACGCAGGCCGCGCCCATCGCGAGCGCGACCGAGACGGCTGCGCTGCCGAAATTGCCGGTGGCCCCGCTCACCAGCACGGTCTCGCCGGGCTGAAGGCTGGCGGCGAGAAAGCCGCCATAGGGCACCAGCAGCGTCCCCAGCGCGCACCATCGCGTGGCGTCCTCCGACGCGATCGTGCCAAGCCGTTTGACGTTCTCCGTCGGCGCCCGCATCTGCTCGGCGAACGAGCCATGGCGAAAATGCTGTTGCAGGCGCATGGCGCCGGCCCCGGGGGCAGTGAGTCCTTGCAGGGCAATGTCGGGCGCTGCGGCGTCGTCGCGCGAGCGCACCGTCGGGTCGCAGAACACCCAGTCGCCAACGCTGAGCTTGGTTGCGTCCGGGCCGATGGCGCGCACCCGGCCGATGCCGCCTGGCCCCGGGATGATCGGCAGGTCGAGGGCATAGTTGCGTGCCCCGCTGAAGACCTCGTTCATGTAAGACAGCACCCGCGTTGCGATGACGTCCACGATGACCTCGCCCGTGCCGAGCACAGGGTCCGCGGCTTCCTCAATCGCAAGCGGCGATCCAAATGATTTCAATACGGCAGCTTTCATGATCTCACCTCAAAGTGGGTTGAAGCCCATATGCGCCGCCTTTCCAGGCCCAGGAAGGCCTGGTATTATCCTAGTATTCCCCAAGCCCTCCATCGAGGCACGTCACCATGGCCGACCCACGCCGCGTCGAATTCGGCGACTTCCTCAGGTCCCGCCGCGAAAAGCTGTCGCCGAAGACGGTCGGGCTTCCCGCGGGCCGGCGGCGTCGCACGGCGGGCCTGCGCCGCGAAGAGGTGGCGCAGCTCGCCGGCATCGGCGTCGACTGGTACATCCGCCTCGAGCAGGGCCGCACCGTCAGCCCCTCGGTCACCACCGTGAATGCGCTGGCGCGAGCGTTGCGCCTCAGCAAGACCGAGCACGCCCATCTCAAGGCACTTGCGCGCGACGGCGATAGGCGCGCGTTCACGCGCGAGATCGTGCCGCCCCCCGTTCGGCGGATGATCGAGAGCCTGGCGCAGCCGGCCTATGTCACGGGGCGGCGCTGGGACGTGCTGGCCTGGAACGCGGCGGCCGAGGAGATCTTCGGGTTCGGACAATTGCCCGAGCAGGACCGCAACACGCTGCTGCTGGTCATGACGAACAAGCAGACGCGAAAATTCTACGGTGCCGGCTGGGCTGACATCGCCAAGAGCATGGTCGCGATGTTTCGCGCCACTCACGACGTCTGGGCCGGCGATCCCGCCTTTACGGAATTGCTGACGCGGCTGCGCAAGGGCAGTCCGGAATTCGTCAAATGGTGGGAGGCGCACGAGATCCGCAGCACTGCCGCGGGCCTCAAGATCATGAACCATCCGACCAAGGGCGTGCTCCGGTTCGAGCACACCAGCTTTCAGGCCAATGACGATCCGGCGCTGAAGCTCGTGATCTATACGCCGGTGTAGATTGCGGAAACATGGGGTCGAAGCTTGTTACGTATGACGGTCGATGATCTGAAGCAGCCGATCGCAGGATGCCTCGATCCTCTTGTGGGGAGATGTGGCGACGCCCAGCAACAGGCCGGATCGCGCCGAGGCCGCGGACGCATGCCATAGCGACAGGGGCGTGGGCGCCATTCCAAACGATGCTGCTTCCCTCGCGATCGCGACGTCGGAGGTTCCGTCCGGCAGTCTCAAGACCGCGGCCAATCCGGCGATCGCAACGTCCTTCGCAACGTCCTTGGCGCGTGCCTTCAAATATTTCAGCAGCGCATCGCCTTGCGCGGCATAGGCCCGCTTCGTGCGTCGAAGATGCCGCAGATAGTGGCCGTCGCGGATGAATTCGGCGGTTGCGAGCTGTACGGACGGCCCGGGCGCCGGAGCGAGGCATGCCGCCACCTCGGCAAAACGGGATGCCAGAGAGGCGGGTGCAACGACGAAGCCCAGCCGCAAGGCAGGAGTCAGGGTCTTGCTGAAGGAACCGATATGAATAACGCGCCCGAAACGATCGAGAGAGGCGAGCGCCGGTGTGGCGCGCCCTCTCAGCTGAAGCTCGCTCAGATAGTCGTCCTCGATCACCCACACCCCTTCCTGGGCTGCCCAGTCGAGAAGACATGAACGTCTTGCCAGCGACAAGGTGGAGCCAAGCGGTGCCTGCTGTCCCGGCGTCACGACCACCAATGCAGCATCAGGAGCGTGTTTCAGGCCGTAACCGACGTCAATGCCGTCTGCATCAACTGGGATCGGCCTGATCGACAACCTTGCAAGCTCAAGGCCGTGCCTTGTGAAGGGGAAGCCCGGGTCCTCCATCCAGACCTTCTTCTGCTCGAGGCCGAGAACCCGCAGTGCCAGTCCGAGGCCGCTGCTGAAGCCGCCGGTGATGATGATCTGCGACGGTGCACATTCGATCCCCCGCGCCAGCGCGAGATATGCCGCAATGTCGCGCCTCAATTCCAGCTCGCCGCGGGGATCCCGATAAATGGCCGGTGCGCTGGTTTCCGCGCGCACCGCCCGCGTGCGCATCCTCGAGAAGAGCTTGGCGGGAAAGGTCTCGTGAGCGGGCACACCCATTTGGAAAACGGCCGGTCCCGCAGTGAGCTCCTGGTACATCTCCATGAACGAGCCGGGGTGGGGAGCGGCTTCCTGCCGAGGGGTAAAGGCGGGTCGATCCGCAACACGCGTTCCGGTCGCGCGCGACGCGACGATCAGTTGCGCAGAGGAAAGTTTTTCGTAGGCCGATCGCACGGTGCCGCGCGCCACGCCCAGCTGAGCCGCCAAATCCTGCCATGAGGGCAGACGAGCTCCCGGAGCCAGCACGCCGCTCTCGATGGCAGCTCCGATACCTCTGCGGATTTGTTCCGCCAATGGCGTCTTCGCAGATCGATCGAGCTCCAGCTGCAGCGGTTTGACCATGCCCCCGTGGTACACGATTTTCGTCCATTCTTGGTGCTTTTTTGTAGACCAGGGCGGGGCCATTTATCGGGCAGGGAAGTACATGGCGGAAGTACATGGCGACAGCCGCCGAACAGAACCGATCATGGAGTATGAAAATGGCTAAGCGTCTCGACTACGACCGCATTGCACCCGCAGGCATGAAAGCGCTCGGCGGCGTTTACGGCTATGTCATGCAGAGCAATCTTCCTGCAACGCTCGTCACTCTGGTTTATCTGCGCATTTCGCAGATCAACAATTGCGCCTACTGCCTCGACATGCACACGCGCGATCTGCTGAAGAGCGGACAGAAGATCGAAAAGATCGCGCTGGTGCAGGCCTGGGCGGAAGGCGGTCATCTCTTCGACGAGCGGGAGCGTGCCGCCCTCGCATGGGCTGAAACGGTGACCCGTGTGGCCGACACCGGCATCCCGGATCAAGCTTACGAGGCTGCCCGCGCCGTCTTCGAGGAGCGCGAGCTCGTCGATCTCACCATCGCGATCGGCCTGATGAATGCGTACAATCGCATGGCAATCAGCTTCCGAAATACGCCACAGGCCGCGAAAGAGATGGCAGCCTGACCCCGGTGCCAGACGGCAAGAGGGTAAACACATGCCATCGACTGCGACGGCATGTCCTGAGATATCGGCGATTCAAGGCAGGAGCTTGAAATGACCATCGCAATTTCCGGCGTGAAGATTCCCGACAGCAAGATCGCACGGGAGGCCGCCGAGCTGGTGCGCCAGTACGAAAACGACATGTTGTTCAACCACTCGGTCCGCGTCTTTGTGTTCGGCGCGATCAAGGGACATCGGCAAAATCTGAAATTCGATTCCGAGCTGCTCTACATCGCGGCGCTGTTCCATGATCTCGGGCTTGTCGACCATTACCATACACAGACCAAGCGATTTGAAGTTGATGGCGCCGATGCCGCCCGCGAATTTCTGAGGGGGCACGGCATCGACGAGCCAAAAGCCGATCTGGTTTGGGAGGCGATCGCGTTACATACGACGCCCGGAATTCCACAATACATGCGGCCGGAAATCGCTCTCACGAATGCGGGTGTGTTGGTCGACGTCGTGGGGATTGGCTATGACGAGTACTCGCCAGAGCAGCGCGACCAGGTGACCACCGCATTTCCGCGCGGTGATTTCAAGAACGAATTCCTTCAGGTACAAACCTGCTCGGCCTTGAAGAAGCCGCAGACCACGTTCGGGACTGTCAATTTCGATTACATCGAAGATCACGACCCCACATTTCACAAGCCGAACGCATGCACGCGCATCCGCAACACTCCCTGGCGGAGCTGACCTTCGGCGCGATGTTCGAGTTTCGCCACGTTGACTCATGGCGACGGTGCGGCCGGGGGCGTTACGCTGGCGTTCGGCTGCTGAATGGCCGGCCACGGGCTCTTCGGAGCCGGCGTCGCCGCCGCGCATGACGCCGCAAGCTGCGGCCACACTGACGTCAGGCCCGTCAAGTCGATGTCGAATTTCGTGATGTCCGCCTTGTCGTCGGGTAACAGCGTGGTTTCGCGGACATGGAGGGAGCGGGACGCCAGTATCGCCTTGAGCATGTCCGGATCGATGCTGCCACGCCAGACTTCGTATTTTCCGGTCCGCAACGCAGACCCTCCGGCCGCGTTGTCCGGAGCGGCGTCCGCCGTCACCAGGATGGTGGTCTTGCCGACGGCCGTCTCGTCGATCTCGCGCGCGAATGTCAACGGCACGCGCTTTCCGCTTTCGCAGGACAGACGCCATTCCATAGGCCGGAACGAAGCGCCGTTCTCCTTCAGCATCGCGAACTTGCGGGCAAAGGGGCGCGCTTCCTTTTCCAGTTTCCACGCCGTTTCGGCAAGCGAACGCGTGTCGATGCCGAAACGATAGAGCTCGGCGCGCGTCAGCAGGTGCAGGTTTTCGAACTTCACCGTCCGGATCAGATCGTCTAGCTCGCGGCTGATCCCCATCGCCGCGATGAACGCAGCGCGATCGCGATCGGCCCTGGCCATCCGGCGCTGCCTGTATTCCGCGACCGCCGCCGGAGGCGGATGCCCGTGAAAGGCAAGGACCAGCCTGGAATTATGGACCGCCAGCGCGGCGTCGGGGGCGACCTCGCGCGATGTCGCTCCGAGAAACAGGTAGCCGCAGGCCGAGTTGCACATCGCATGGTAAGTGGTGAGTTCGGCTTCCACCTCGCCGCCGGTATTTTTTATTTTCAGGCACGCGGCGTCCACCTGCGTGCCCGCGGCGCACGCCGTCGCGATGGTCCGGCCAACCCGACCGATCGCCTTGCGGCTGCGCAACAACCGCCCGATGACATAGGACTGCTCCACGTTTCCGCCCGGTGAATAGAGGTAGATCGGACGCTGCGTGTCCTTGACGCCGGCAAGGAAGCGGCGAATGCGCGGCGCAGCGTCCTGGTCGATATCGCCCTCGATGGCGATCCAGCGGTCGCAGCCCGGTCCGCAGGCGTCTGGTGGTCCCTTGGCAAGATAGATCGTCAGCCTGGATGCAAATCCAGTCTTCTCGGCCGGCGTCCCTTCGGCGTGCAATGCGCCAGGAAGCATCAGCGAGGCCAGGACAAGCAGACTACGGGCGAGCATGAAACGACGGGGACCACCCGCAGTGAAAAGCAGAGATCGATGTTACACGATGATCCGCGCAGCCACAACTTGCGGTGGCGCATCCGCACGGGTCTGTCCGCGACGGCTGGATTGGCAATCTGGCGGCGATGTGGGAGCAGGCAGAACAGCATCTCCCAAGGGGACGGTGACGACAGGAACCTAAATGCCATCATGCGGTTATCGCGCAGACAATTTGCGCGACCCGGCTGCATCACTCAGAAAGTCAGGCGGGCTACCTGTGGTCGAAGCGAACAGCAGCGGGACGATCAAGCAGTAGCTCCTCGTGGAGCTAGGAACGTGGCAGGGGAAGACCAATGACGACAGCGACCGGGATCCGCTCGGCCGATCGCAATTCCGTCTTAGCCACACTCGGCGACTTCATCCGAGAGATCAGCAATCCCGACGATCTCGCCTATGCTGCGGCGGAACTGCTCGGCCGCAGCCTGAACGTCAGCCGGGCGGGCTATGGCACGGTCGACACCTCAGCCGAGACCATCACCATTGTCCGCGACTGGAACGCACCGGGCATCCTGAGCCTCGCAGGCGTGCTGCGCTTCCGCGACTATGGCAGCTACATCGAAGATCTCAAGCGGGGCGAGACCGTCATCTGTGCCGATGCTGAAAAAGACCCTCGCGTCGGCGATCGTGCCGAGGCTCTCGAGGCGATCTCTGCGCGTGCGCTCGTCAACATGCCGATCTCGGAGGCCGATGGGGTCGTGGCGCTGCTGTATTTGAACAATGCCGGGCCGCGCGAATGGAGCCCCGAAGAGCTGGAGCTCATTCGCGATGTTGCCGAGCGTACGCGCACGGCCGTTGAGCGTCGCCGTGCTGAGACGGCCGTGCGGGAGAACGAAGCCCGGCTGCTTTTCCTGGACGCACTCAACAAGGAGACGGCCAGGACCCGCGATGCCGACGGCGTGATGGCGGTGACGACCAGGATGCTTGGCGAGCATCTCGAGGTATCGAGCTGTGCCTATGCCGATATGGATCCCGACCAGGACGGCTTCACCATACGCGGGGATTGGGCGGCGCCGGGCGCGGTGCATATCCTTGGTCACTACAGCCTGGCTGACTTCGGGAAGAAGGCGGTGCGAGAGCTCGGCGCCGGCAGGCCCCTGATCATCAATGACAATTTGAAGGAGCTTGCGCCTGAGGAAGCCGCCACTTTCCAGAACATCGGGATCGGTTCGACGATTTGCATGCCCTTGGTCAAAGAAGGGCAACTCACCGCCTTGATGGCGATCCATCACCGGGGCCCGCACCAGTGGACGCCGCGCGAACTCGCCTTGCTCACCGAAGTGACCGAACGGTCGTGGGCCCACATCGAGCGCGTCCGATCGGAACAGGCGGCGCGGGAGGCCGCCGAACGACTGACGCTTGCAAACAAGGCGGCTGGTATCGGCACCTGGGACTACGACCCGGTCAACAACGTTCTTCGATGGGATAGCCGCTGCAAGGAGGTGTTCGGTTTATCGCCGGACGCCGAAGTCAGCTATGAAGGGTCGTTCCTGAAGGGCCTTCATCCCGAAGACAGGCAGCGCGCCCACGAGGCCGTCTCCGCGGCGCTGACGCCGCACGCGCCGGCAAACTACAACATGGAATACCGGACCATTGGCATCGAGGATGGGGTCGAACGCTGGATCGCCGCGACCGGTCAAGCCATCTTTGCCAACGGCCAAGCTGTTCGGTTCATCGGAACGGTTCTGGATATCACCGCGCAAAAGAAAACCGAGCGTCATCTCAGAATACTCAATGATACCGGGGCCTCGGTCTCTCGCGAACGCGACCTCGACAAGATCGTCCAGATCGTGACGGATGCCGGCGTCGGACTCACCGGTGCTCAATTCGGCGCCTTTTTCTACAACGTTCTGGCGCCGGATGGCGGCAGCTACATGCTGTATTCGCTGTCTGGTGCGCCGCGATCCGCGTTTGAAAACTTTCCGATGCCGCGTAACACAGCCGTCTTTGGCCCGACCTTCGAGGGCTCCGGCGTGGTGAGGTCCGACGATATCCTGCGGGACCCCCGCTATGGCAAGAACGCGCCGCGGAAAGGCATGCCCGAGGGCCATCTTCCGGTCCGATCCTACCTGGCGGTCCCTGTGATCTCGCGCACCGGCGAAGTTTTCGGCGGACTTTTCTTCGGTCACGCCGAGACGGGTAAATTCCAAGCCGAGCAGGAGTCCGCGTTGCTTGGTATTGCGGGCCATGCCGCCACCGCTATCGACAACGCCCAGCTCTTGACCCGGCTCGAGGCGCTCAACGCCGGATTGGAGCAACGTGTTGCCGACGAAATTGCCGAGCGCATGAAGGCCGAAGAGCAATTGCGGCAATCCCAGAAGATGGAAGCCGTCGGGCAGTTGACCGGCGGCATTGCCCACGACTTCAACAATATGCTGGCCGTGATTCTCGGCAGCCTGAATCTTGCCAAGCGGCGGCTCGGCAGGGGAGAGGTCAGCATAGACCGCTTCATCGAGGGCGCCATCGACGGTGCAAATCGCGCAGCCACGTTGACGCAGAGGCTGCTCGCGTTCTCGCGCCAACAGCCGCTCGCGCCTGAGATCGTGGACATCAACAAGATGGTCGGCGGGATGAGCGAGTTGCTCGAGCGCTCGCTGGGCGAGCTGATCCGCCTCGAGACGGTGCTGGCGGCTGGCCTCTGGCGGGTCAAGGCAGACCCGGCCCAGCTGGAAAGCGCGATGATCAACCTCGCGGTCAATGCGCGCGATGCCATGCCGAAGGGCGGCAGGCTGACAGTAGAAACCAGCAACGTCTCGATAGACCGAAAATATGCTCGCGAGTCTGCACTCGCACCCGGGCAGTACGTTCTCGTGGCCGTGACGGACAACGGCACGGGAATTCCGGCCGACGTGCTGGGCAAGGTGTTCGATCCGTTTTTCACGACCAAGGTCGTGGGCAGGGGCACCGGTCTCGGCCTCAGTCAGGTCTACGGTTTCGTGCGGCAGTCGGGCGGCCATGTCAAAATTTACTCGGAAGTCGATGTTGGCACGACCGTGAAGATCTACCTTCCACGCTTCGCCGGCGAGGAGGCGGGCTCAGCTCTGTCACAGGAAGAAATACCCGCCGGTGCAAGCCATCAGAACGAAACCATTCTCGTCGTGGAAGACGACGAGCGCGTCCGCAACATTTCGTCCGAAAGCCTGCGCGAACTTGGCTACAACGTCATCGAGGCAGCCAGCGCCAAAGAGGCGATCAGGACGATCGAAAATGGTTTCGTTCCAGATCTGCTGTTCACGGATGTCGTCATGCCCGACATGACCGGCGCCGAGCTGGCGGCCGAGCTGTCGAAACGATACCCGGCGCTGAAAGTGCTGTTCACCACCGGCTACACGCGCAATGCAATCGTTCACAATGGCGTGCTCGATGCCGGCAAGCATCTGCTTCCCAAGCCCTTCGCTATCGAAGACCTGGCTGCCAAAGTCCGCACCTTGCTCGACGAGATCTGAACGCGTTTTGGAAACGATCTCTTCCGTTTGCAAGCTGCCTTCATAAGGGCTATGTCCCGGCTTTCGGAAGAGCATGACATGACAATCTCGGATGACAACGACCTCGCGCGCCTGAAGGAGATCGGGCGCATTGTCGCCAATACCCTGGAGGCAATGGGAAAGGCGCTCGAGCCGGGCATGTCCACCTCCGAGCTCGACCAGATCGGGCGAACGCTGCTGGAGGCCGCCGGTGCACGTTCGGCTCCGGAGCTGGCCTACGACTTTCCGGGCGCAACCTGCATCAGCGTGAACGAGGAGATCGCTCATGGCATCCCCGGCGATCGGCGGATCGCGCGCGGGGACCTCGTGAACATCGACGTGTCAGCCGAGAAGAACGGCTTCTTTGCGGATACGGGAGCCTCATTCGCCGTTCCACCCGCAACCCGCGCGGTCGAACGTCTTTGCAGGGACGGCCGGCGGGCGATGTGGACGGGCCTGCAGCAGGTCGGAGCCGGCAAACCGATTGCCGGTATCGGTCAGGCCATCGGGACCTTTGCGCGGAAGAACGGTTACAGCCTGGTCAGGAACCTTGCCAGTCACGGCGTCGGCCTGTCGCTCCACGAGGAGCCGACGGAGATCGCAACGTGGCCCGACCGCTCCGAACGCCGCATCATGAGCGAAGGCCTCGTGTTCACCGTCGAGCCGTTCCTGTCCCTTGGCGCGGAATGGGCAGAGGATGGCGATGATCCATGGACGCTCTACAGCAGCCCCGAGGCGCCGACCGTTCAATACGAGCACACCGTGATCGCCACGCGAAGCGGACCGTTGATCGTTACGATGGCTGGTTAAGGAGGCTCCTCAAGCCACCGGATCTCGGGCAGCATCCGAACGGGTTCGATCATCCAGAGCCAGCGGCGGCGCCGGTCTCGCCGACCAGATTGCCGAGCGTGGCGTCGGAAGCTCAACGCAAGGCGGGCCGCATATCGAAGTCCCGATTTAATTGACGCGCCGCGAGTGGCGAGGGGGCTTCTTCTGCGCAAAATACGGGTTCGCCACGCACGTCGCTGACCGACCGAGGGCTAAAAATCTGCACTGCTCGAGAGAGGTGTAGCGGCAATCGAAATAGCCGACGGGACCGTAGATCTGCATGCAGACCGGATAGCTCGGATCGTAGGTCTGCGCGTGCGCAGGCGCGCCGGCGAGCAGCAGGCCGATCGCGAGGAGCGCGAAGCGAGCGCGACGCATCTCAGCGCGGCAAATAGTAACCGGGCGAATAACCCGGCACCTGCGCGCGCGGCCTGTTCTGATACGCGTAGGGATCGTCGCTCTGGCCTGCGAAATACGGGTTCGCGATGCAGGTGAGCGCGCGGCCCGACGAACTCGCCTGGCACTGCGCGTAAGTGTCGAACGTGCAATTGCTCAGCCCCGGCCATTCATCGCCGGTGAGGCAGAAGGCATGGTGGGTCCCGAACGCGCGCGCAGGCACGCTTGCGCTAAGCGTGAAACCAAATGTGGCGAGGGCGAGCGAAAATGTGGCGACAATGGGGAGCAATTCGTCTGCGCATTCGATTCTCCAATCACGCGAACGTGCGCGCGACGTTGTTACGCGCGCATGCTGCGTATGTCGTAGTCGACAATGGAACTCATGAAAACTCTTGTTTCAAAGGGTTTCCCGCGCGCGCTGGTAAATCTTCATTAATGAAGCGCGATCCTTTGGCGCGAACTGTGGCGTCGAGGTTACAGCAATTCTGTCGAGCGCTGCTATGACGACGCTACGGCCCGGGGGCCTAACGACGAAACTGGAACGGGAATCAAATGAACAAGAATCTGTTGCTTGCTGCTGTGAGCCTTGTCGCGCTCGGCGCGACCGCACCGGCGGTGGCTGCTGACCTCGCTGCGCGGCCTTACACCAAGGCGCCGGCGATGGTCGCCGCGATCTACGACTGGAGCGGCTTCTACATCGGCGTCAACGGCGGCGGCGGTTCCGCCCATTCGACTTGGGATCTCGTCGGCGGTGGCCGCGAGGGTTCGCACGATGCGACCGGCGGCACGGTCGGCGGCCAGATCGGCTACCGCATGCAGTCGGGCCAGTGGGTGTTCGGTATCGAAGGTCAGGGCAACTGGGCTGACTTCTCGGGCGACAACGTCAGCGCGCTGTTCGCGACGCGCAACCGCTCCAAGATCGACTCGTTCGGTCTGATCACCGGTCAGATCGGCTACGCCTGGAACAACGTCCTCCTTTACGCCAAGGGCGGTGCGGCTGTCGCCGGCAGCAAGTATGAAGTCTCGACCCTTGGCGGGGCGCTGCTGTCCTCGAACGATCAGACCCGTTGGGGTGGCACGATCGGTGCCGGCCTCGAGTACGGTTTCGCCCCGAACTGGTCGGTTGGCGTCGAGTACAACCACATCTTCCTGCAGGACAAGAACGTCACGTTCGCAGGCCTGGTTGGCACCGATCGCATCCGCCAGGACGTCGACATGGGCCTCGTTCGCTTGAACTACAAGTTCGGCGGCCCGAGCCTCGGCCGTTACTGAGTAAAAGACTGCTATCGATCGCTCGACTTCGAGCGGTTGGCGAAAGCCCCGGCCATCGGCCGGGGCTTTTTTGTTGCTTAAATTCAGCGGGTTAACCATTCTGTTTGGAGATGGTCGAGATGGCTTGACTCCTGAGAACGAAATGAGAACAATGTTCTTCATGCGTTCTCACCATGGAGTAAGCCATGTTCAGGATTTTCGTTGAAGAGGCCGCCGCGTTGGCGTCGATCGCGCTGTTTGTCGGGATGATTGCGATCTGGGCCCAGGTGCTCCCGCAGCTCTAGGCGCGGGCCTAGGTTGGGGAAAAGCAGGACGACGCGGCCGATCGGCCGCTCCGGCGTGGACTCTGGCACCATGACGCCCCACCATTATGAGGCGAGTCGGCCGGGCGAGTGCAGGATGCCTCCGGTGCCGGTGACCGCTCCATCTCATCTGCAAGAGGCCGTCACGCGACCATGCCGAGCGCCGGATTTGTCCACCTTCACGTTCACTCGGCCTATTCGCTGCTCAAGGGCTCGATCAAGATCGCCAAGCTCGCCGAGCTAGCGAAGAAAGACCATCAGCCGGCGCTGGCGTTGACCGACACCGACAACATGTTCGGTGCGCTGGAGTTCTCCGACAAGATGGCGGGCTCCGGTATCCAGCCGATCGTGGGCTGCGAGATCGCGATCGAGTTCGGCGACCAGGATCCCAATGCGCGCAACGTGCTGCTGCCCTCGCGCGTGGTGCTGCTGGCCGCGCAGGAGCGCGGCTATCGCAGCCTGATGCGGCTGAACTCGCGCGCGTTCCTGGAGACGCCCGACACTCATGCTCCCCACATCAAGTTCGACTGGCTCGAAGGCGAGACCGAAGGTCTGATCGCGCTGACGGGCGGTCCGGACGGACCGATCTCGCTGGCGCTTGCCGGCGGTTATACCGAGCTCGCGGCGGCGCGCTGCGAGCGTCTGGCCAGCCTGTTCGGAGACCGTCTCTACATCGAATTGCAGCGCCACAACATCGAGAAGGAGCGGCGGGTCGAAAGCAGCCTGATTGACATCGCCTACACCAAGGGCCTGCCGCTGGTTGCGACCAACGAGCCGTATTTCGCCACGACCGACGATTATGAAGCCCATGACGCGCTGCTCTGCATCGCCGGCGGGCGG
>NZ_JADPJF010000042.1:244237-244457 GCF_023073295.1 Bradyrhizobium sp. 23
GAGCGCGAGCAGCTCACGCCCGATCACCGCTTCAAGACCCGCGCCGAGATGGCGGTGCTGTTCGCCGACATTCCGGAGGCGCTGGCCTCGACGGTGGAGATCGCCGAGCGCTGCTCGTTCCGGCCGATGACGCGCAAGCCGATCCTGCCGTTCTTCACGGTCGGCGCTGCCGCAAGCTCCGATGCCGCCGCAGTCGAGGCGGCCGAATTGAAGCGGCAGG
>NZ_JADPJF010000042.1:244539-248219 GCF_023073295.1 Bradyrhizobium sp. 23
GGGGCTCGCCAACCGCCTGCGCGTGCACGGCCTCTCGCAAGGCACGACGGAAGAAGATTACAACGCGCGGCTTGCGTTCGAGCTCGACGTCATCATGCGCATGAAATACGCGGGCTACTTTCTGATCGTCTCCGACTTCATCAAATGGGCAAAGGGCCAGGGCATCCCGGTCGGGCCGGGCCGCGGCTCCGGCGCAGGCTCGCTGGTGGCGTGGGCGCTGACCATCACCGACCTCGACCCGATCAAGTTCGGCCTGCTGTTCGAGCGCTTCCTCAATCCGGAACGCGTCTCGATGCCGGACTTCGACATCGACTTCTGCCAGGATCGCCGCGGCGAGGTGATCAGGTACGTCCAGGAGCGCTACGGTCGCGACCAGGTCGCGCAGATCATCACCTTCGGGACGCTGCAGGCGCGCGGCGTGCTGCGCGACGTCGGCCGCGTGCTGCAGATGCCCTATGGCCAGGTCGACAAGCTCACAAAACTCGTGCCGCAGAATCCGGCCGCGCCGGTGACGCTGGCCGCCGCGATCGAGAGCGAGCCAAAACTCCAGGCGTTCCGCGACGAGGATCCGGTGGTGGCGCGCGCCTTCGACATCGCGCAGCGCCTCGAAGGCCTGACCCGTCACGCCTCGACGCATGCGGCCGGCATCGTGATCGGCGATCGGCCGCTGAGCGAACTCGTGCCGATGTATCGCGATCCCAAATCCGACATGCCGGTGACCCAGTTCAACATGAAATGGGTCGAGCCCGCGGGCCTCGTGAAGTTCGACTTCCTCGGCCTGAAAACGCTGACCGTACTCGACGTCGCGTGCAAACTGCTCAAGCCGCGCAACATCCACGTCGATCTCGCGACGCTGCCGATCGACGATGCCGAAAGCTACCAGATGCTGGCGCGCGGCGAGGTGGTCGGCGTGTTCCAGGTTGAAAGCCAGGGCATGCGGCGCGCGCTGGTCGACATGCGCCCCGACCGTTTCGAGGACATCATCGCGCTGGTCGCGCTCTATCGACCGGGTCCGATGGCGAACATCCCGACCTATTGCGCGCGCAAGCACGGCGACGAGGAGCCGGAATATCTCCACCCCGTGCTGGAGCCGATTCTCAAGGAGACCTTCGGCGTCATCATCTACCAGGAACAGGTGATGCAGATCGCGCAGGTGATGTCGGGCTATTCGCTTGGCGACGCCGACCTGCTGCGCCGCGCCATGGGCAAGAAGATCCGCGCCGAGATGGAGAAGCAGCGCGAGATCTTCGTCGCAGGCGCAGTGAAGAACGGCGTGCCGAAGGGGCAGGCCGATACCATCTTCGAGCTGCTGGCGAAATTCGCCGACTACGGCTTCAACAAGAGCCACGCGGCGGCCTATGCGCTGGTGTCCTACCACACCGCCTACATGAAGGCGCATTACCCGGTGGAGTTCATCGCCGCGTCGATGACGCTTGATCTCAACAATACCGACAAGCTGTCCGAATTCCGCGCCGAGGCGCAGCGCCTCGGCATCAAGGTCGAGCCGCCCAATGTCAACCGTTCCGGCGCGACTTTCGAGGTCGGCGACAAGACCATCTACTACGCGCTCGCGGCGCTGAAGGGCGTCGGTATTGCGGCCGTCGAGCAGATCATCGCGGAGCGGACCAAAAACGGCTTGTTCACCTCGCTCGCCGACTTTGCCGCGCGGGTGTCGCCGCGCGCGATCAACAAGCGCATCATCGAAAGCCTCGCCGCCGCGGGCGCCTTCGACACGCTGGAGCCGAACAGGGCGCGGGTCTTCGCCGGCGCCGACTCGATTCTCGCCGCGTGCCAGCGGGCGAACGAAGCTGCAACCATCGGCCAGAACGACATGTTCGGCAGCTCGGCCGACGCGCCGACCATCATGCTGCCGCAGATCGAGCCCTGGTTGCCGGCCGAGCGGCTGCGCCGCGAATATGACGCGATCGGCTTCTTCCTGTCGGGACATCCGCTCGACGATTACGCCACCGTGCTGAAGCGGCTGCGCGTGCAGTCCTGGGCCGAGTTCTCCCGCGCGGTGAAGACCGGCGCCACCGCCGGCAAGGTCGCGGCCACCGTGGTGTCGCGCATGGAGCGGCGGACCAAGACCGGCAACAAGATGGGCATCATGGGGCTCTCTGATCCCACGGGTCACTTTGAGGCGGTGCTGTTCTCCGAAGGCCTCGCGCAATATCGCGACGTCCTGGAACCGGGCGCCGCGGTGCTGCTCCAGCTCGGCGCCGAGCTCCAGGGCGAGGACGTCCGCGCGCGCGTGCTGCACGCCGAGCCGCTGGACGAGGCCGCGGCCAAGACGCAGAAGGGCCTGCGCATCTTCGTGCGCGACACCAAGCCGCTGGAATCGATCGCCAAGCGTCTCGCCGGCCCCGACATGGCGAACGGCGCCGCGCCGAAGGTCGGCAGTCCGGGCATCGCACCCCGCTCCAACGGCGACGGCGAGGTCTCGCTGGTCATGATGCTCGACCTCGAAACCGAGGTCGAGTTGAAGCTGCCCGGCCGCTTCAAGGTCTCGCCGCAGATCGCCGGCGCCATCAAGGCGGTCGCCGGTGTGGTGGACGTGCAGCAGCTCTAGCAACGCGCACGGTGTTGCAGGCGGCTGCATGTCTTGCGCGGGACATGCGGCGGCCCTGTTGCAACCTTTCGCTGTTTTCGGTTAGCATGCACTCGGGGAAAATCTGAGGGCGTGATGCTATTGCGTGGGCTGGTATTGCTCGTGGCTGCGGCACTGCTGTGCGGCTGTGAGACGGCGAGGAGCGGGCTCGGATATTCGGAGACGGTACGAAAGCTGGGTCCGCCGAAAGCCGGGCAGGCCCGTGTCGTCGTGTTTCGCGAGAAAGGCTTCGGCGGCATCGGCGATCCGGACTGGGAATTTTCCCTCGACGGTACGCCGATCAAGGGCCTGAAGACCGGGACATATGTCTATGTCGATCGCCCGGCAGGCCAGCACCAGTTCGTAGCAGAGGAGGCGGCGCTCGGCGTCACGCGCGTGGACTTTTCGGCTCAGTCCGGCCAGACCGTGTTCTTCGTAGCGCGCTTCAGTCAGCGCAAGAGCGCCATGATCGCGAATGCGAGCACGGGGGTGCTGGGCTGGGGTCTCACCCTTGCGATGACGTCCGGCTATAAAAATCAGGGGCCGCTGGATTTCCTGCCCTTGGATGAATCGGCCGCCAGGACGACGATCGCAGAGCTTCGGTTGGCAGAATAGCCTCCGCGCGAAATTCGAGCTCCGCCCGCACCGTCATTTGTGGTGTCGTCACAGCGTTGCGGCTATGATCGCCGTGAGGCCGTTCGTCCATCGCGCCGGGAGGGAACGTGACATGTGCGACAAGTGCAATGAATCCCCACATGAGAGGATCGCGCCGTCGCGACGATCCGCGATGTTGTTGGGTGCCTCGGCGCTCGGCCTCGCCCTGACCGGCAGAGCCTTCGCCAAAGAGACCAAGGCGCCGCCCAAGCCGCAGAACGTGCTGTCGCCCGACGCATCATTGAAGCGCCTGACGGAAGGCAATGCCCGCTATGTCGACGGCGTGTCGCGGCGGCACGATTTCAAGCACGAGCGCGAGGCGTTGGTCGGCGGACAGAATCCGTTCGCGGCCGTACTGAGCTGTGCCGATTCGCGCATCGCGCCGGAATATGCCTTCGACACTGGCCGCGGCGATCTGTTCGTTTGCCGCGTCGCCGGA
>NZ_JADPJF010000042.1:248302-250179 GCF_023073295.1 Bradyrhizobium sp. 23
CCGGCACCGAAACCATCGCCAGCATGGAATACGCGGTGGCCGTGCTGAATGCGCCGCTGATCCTCGTGCTCGGCCATGACGCTTGCGGCGCGGTCGATGCGACGCTGAAGGCGATCAAGGACAACAAGCCGCCGCCGGGCCATATTCCATCGCTGGTCGATGCGATCACGCCTGCAGCGAAGGCTGCGATGCAGCAGGGTGGGGACGTCCTCGACAAGGCGATCCGGCAGAACGTCATCGACAACGTCGCGAAGCTGAAGTCGGCAGCGCCGATCCTCAATGCGGCCGTGGAGCAGGGCAAGCTGAAGGTCGTCGGCGGCATCTATCGGCTCACGACGGGAACGGTCGACCTGATCGCGCAGGTCTGACGAGACGAACCGGCTCGCGCCGGTTCGTTGTCGCGAGGCTGACGCAGGCGCCCTGGCGTTGGTGCCGGGCGCCATGCCGCCGCCTCAATCCAAGCCTTCGTTATTTGGAAGCCTTTCGTTCAAGTGTCATTCAGCTCGCCACGCGTCTGATGCGTGGCGGCATCTCAACAACAAAAACGGGCAAGCAAGTCATGCGTGGGACGCTCCGAGCCTTCATTTGCCTTCTCCTGCCAATCGCGGTCCTTGCCGCGGGCGCGCCGGATCCGGCGCGTGCACAGCAGCAGGAAAAGCGTATGGCGCTCGTGGTCGGCAACGGCGCCTATGCCAAGTCGCCGCTGGCGACGACGGCAAACGATGCCGGCCTGATCGCGCAGACGCTGCAGGCGGCGGGCTTCGACGTCGTCGGCGCCCGCGATCTCGACGGCGACACGCTGCGCAAGAGCTTTCGCGATTTCATCCAGAAGGCGCAGGCCTCCGGACCGGGCACCGTCGCGATGGTCTACCTCGCCGGCTATGGCGTGCAACTTGCCGGTGAGAACTACTTCATCCCGGTCGATTCCAACATCACCCGCGACACCGACATTCCGACCGAAGGCCTGCGCATCGGCGACTATCTCCGCCAGCTCGCCTCCGTTCCGCTCAAGGCCAACATCGTCGTGCTCGACGCTGCGCGGGCGCAGCCCTTCGTGGAGGGCGGCCAGCAGATCGCGAGCGGACTTGCGCTGGTCGAGCCCGACGCCAACATGCTGATCGCGTTCAACGCCGCGCCCGGCACGGTGGCGCCCGAGGAGCCTGGACCTTACGGCATCTATGCGCAGTCGCTGGCGGAGATGATCCGCACCGGCGGCCTACCGCTGCCTGAGGTGTTCGACCGCGTTCGCCTGCGCGTCAACGAGGCCAGCAAGGGCGCGCAAGTGCCCTGGAACGAGCAGAAGATATCGGCGCAATTCTCGTTCTTCGAGCGCGGACCTGACGCGCCGCCGCCTGAGGCCGCACCCGACCAAGTCGCCGCGATGCGCAACAAGCCGATCCGCGATCTCGGCGTGCAGGATGCCTATGCCGCCGCGCTCACGCGCGACACGCTGCCGGCCTACGAAGAGTTTCTCTCCGCCTATCCCGGCGACCCGCTGTCGAAGCGCGTGATGGTGATCGTCGCGGCGCGCCGCGAGGCCATCACCTGGCGGCGGACCTATCGGACCGACACGCCGGAGGCCTATTGGTCGTATCTGCGTCGCTATCCGCGCGGTCCGCATGCGGCGGATGCGCGCCGGCGCTTGGCGATTCTCACCGCGCCGGCCGAGCCGCCGCCGAGCTTCGCGATGATCGACTACGACGTGCCGCCACCGTCGCCGGAGGAGGTGGTCTATGTCGAGCGTCCCGTGCTGTATTTCAGCGATCCGGATTTTGGCTTTGCGCCGCCACCGCCGCCGCCGGTCTATTATCTGCCACCGCCGCCGCCGGATTTCGTCGTGCTGTCGCCGCCGATGCCGGTGGTCGGCCTGTTCGTGC
>NZ_JADPJF010000042.1:250254-251161 GCF_023073295.1 Bradyrhizobium sp. 23
AGCCGATGTTCGTGCCAATTCCTGTGTTCGTCAGGCCGCCGGTCTATGTCGCACCGCCCCCGAACAACATCATCTATCAGAACATCCATAACAGGACGGTCATCAACACGGTGATCAACCAGCCGCCGGCACCGCCGGCGGGTGCGGGTGCCGGAGCGGGCAATCTCGCGCCAGCCATTGCCGGGCGCACCAATCCGGCTGGTCCCGCCATGCCGCAGGCGGTCGTGCAGCGCGCCGCCCTGATTCAGCAGGGCAAGGCGCCGATGCCGCCGAGCGCGACGATGCAGCCGACGGCGAGGCCAGGAATGCCTCCGGCCAGGCCGGCCAATGCCGCACCGACCGGTACGCCACCTACGACTCCACCTGCCAGTCCGCTTGCCACGCCACCGGCCAAGCTGCCCCAAGCCAACACCCTGCCGGTTCCCGGCACCCATGGCGGTCCACCTGTACCGCCAGCGGGAGCCGGGCCACTGCCGGGCGGCAGACCCGGGCTGCCCACGGCCACTGCTCCCGGCACACCGCCGCCGACCCATCCGGGAGGGCCTGCGGGAGCGCCGACGACTGCTGCTCCCGGCACCACGCCGCCGGGTCATCCCGGTGCGCCGACCGCCGCCGCGCCGGCGACTGCGCCCACGGCGACAAACCCGGCCGCTGTGCCCGGCCAACCGCCGAAGCCGCCGGTGGCCCAGGCCCCGCCCGGGACCGGGACCGGGCCTGGGGACCATGGCAAGTCCGCGACCCGCGAGCCGGCTGGTTCGCCGCCTGCTGCCCGCACGCCTCCTGGCGCAGTTGGACGACCGGTCACGCCGCCGCCCTCGGCGGCGCGGGAGCCGATCAGGCCGCAGCATCAGCCGACCGCAGCTCCCGCCCAGGCTGCCCGGCCGTCGGCGCCACCACCGCGGCCTCA
>NZ_JADPJF010000042.1:251241-269994 GCF_023073295.1 Bradyrhizobium sp. 23
CCGTGGCGCGGCCGGCGCCTCCGCCTCCGCCGCGTGTTGCGCCGCCGCCACCGCCACGGGCGGCTCCACCCGTGGCGGTTGCTCGACCGGCGCCGCCGCCAATGGCGCGGCCCGCGCCGCCGGTCGCCCGGCCGGCGCCACCTCCGCCGCCCCGGACGGCCGTCGCGCCACCGCCGCCGCCGCGCCCGGCAGCACCTCCACCGCGTCCTCCGGCTCCGCCGCCGGCGGCAAAGAAGTGCCCGCCGAACCAGCCCAGATGCTAGGCAGGGGCTAGGCCGGAGCGATCTTTACGGAAGGGGGCTTCTTGCGGGCGAAAGCCGCCCCGAAAGGCCCTTATTTCCTTGCTTCTGGCCGAAATCGCGCTATACACCGCGCCATCTCACACGGAAGCATGGCTCACAAGGCCGTCCGGTGGCAGCCGGGGCGACAACGCTCTGTCCTGCTCACACGCTTCCGGAGGAACCAACCGGAGAATTAGAACGATGGCACTACCCGATTTCACTATGCGTCAGCTCCTCGAAGCCGGCGTGCACTTTGGTCACCAGTCTCACCGCTGGAATCCGAAAATGGCGCCGTTCATTTTCGGCGCCCGCAACAACATCCACATCGTCGACCTCGCGCAGACCGTGCCGTTGCTGCACAACGCCTTGCAGGCGGTCAGCGACACCGTCGCCAAGGGCGGCCGCATCCTGTTCGTCGGCACCAAGCGCCAGGCGCAGGACGGCGTTGCCGACGCGGCCAAGCGCTGCGCTCAGTACTTCGTCAATTCGCGCTGGCTCGGCGGCACGCTGACCAACTGGAAGACGATCTCGGGCTCGATCAAGCGCCTGCGTCATCTCGACGACGTGCTCGCCGGCGGCGATGCCTCCTCCTACACCAAGAAGGAGCGCCTGACCCTTCAGCGCGAGCGCGACAAGCTCGACCGCTCGCTCGGCGGCATCAAGGACATGGGCGGTCTGCCCGACCTGATCTTCGTGATCGACACCAACAAGGAAGACATCGCGATCCAGGAAGCCCAGCGGCTCAACATTCCGGTCGCGGCGATCGTCGACACCAATTCGGATCCGAAGGGCATCACTTATGTGGTGCCGGGAAATGACGACGCCGGCCGCGCGATTGCGCTCTATTGCGATCTGATCGCGCGCGCAGCGATTGACGGCATTTCACGCGCCCAGGGCGATTCCGGAATCGACGTCGGTGCTTCGGTTCGGCCGGTCGCAGAAGAGCTGCCCGCCACGAGCGGCTTCCAAGGCCTTGCCGGCCCGCGCGGGACGTCCGACGACCTCAAGAAGCTCCCGGGCGTGTCGGGCGCGATCGAGAAGAAGTTCAACGATCTCGGCATCTTCCACTTCTGGCAGCTGGCTGAGCTCGATCACGATACCGCGCACAAGATCGGCGAAGAAGTCGGCCTGCCGAGCCGCGCGGACGCCTGGGTGGCCAAGGCCAAGGCGCTGACCGCGGAAGCGGAATAGTCAAAAAGAGCGATGGGTTGGCCGGACAAGCTCCGGCCACCATTTCAGTTGACGCGAATTCCTGAGATGGACCGCGGCGAGGCGATCTGGCCGCGCCGCGGCAAACCGGCAGGCAAAAAGGATTTTGAACGATGGCAACGATCACAGCTGCGATGGTCAAGGACCTGCGCGAGTCGACCGGCGCAGGCATGATGGACTGCAAGGCCGCGCTGACCGAAAACGACGGCAACATGGAAGCGGCGCAGGATTGGCTGCGCAAGAAGGGCCTGTCGAAGGCCGCCAAGAAGTCGGGCCGCGTCGCCGCCGAGGGTCTGATCGGCGCGCTCACCAAGGGCAACAAGGGCGTCGTGGTCGAAGTCAATTCCGAGACTGACTTCGTCGCGCGCAACGGCCAGTTCCAGGGCCTCGTCAAGATGATCGCCCAGGTCGCATTCAACACCGGCGCCGATGTCGACAAGATCAAGGCCGCCAAGGTCGGCGACGTCACGATCGAAACTGCGATCAATGACGCAATCGCCACCATCGGCGAGAACATGACGCTGCGCCGCGCAGCTTCGCTCGAGGTCAGCCAGGGCGTGGTGTCGAGCTACGTCCATGGCGCGGTGGTCGAGGGCGCCGGCAAGATGGGCGTGATCGTGGCACTGGAATCCCCCGGCAAGGCCGACGAGCTCGCAACGCTTGGCCGCCAGATCGCGATGCATGTCGCGGCCGCCAACCCCCTGGCGCTGGATCCGTCCGGTCTCGATCCGGCGGTCGTCAAGCGCGAGAAGGACGTGCTCGCCGACAAATATCGCCAGCAGGGCAAGCCCGAGAACGTGATCGAGAAGATCGTCGAGTCCGGCCTGAAGACCTATTACAAGGAAGTTTGCCTGCTCGAGCAGGCCTTCATCCACGACACCGGGAAGTCGGTGGCGCAGGCGGTGAAGGAAGCCGAAGGCAAGGTCGGCGGCGCGGTGAAAATCGCGGGCTTTGTGCGCTATGCTCTCGGTGAGGGAATCGAGAAGCAGGAAAGCGACTTCGCGGCCGAGGTCGCGGCGGCCAGCGGCAAGAAGTAAGCGCCGGAACGTTCCTTCCGGCGTGCCGCCGGAAGCGGCGCCCGGACAAGGAAAGTGCTCATGACTGATCCGGTCTATCGTCGCGTCGTGATCAAGCTGTCCGGCGAATATCTCGCGGGACCGCAGGGTTTTGGCATCGATCAACCGACCATCGACCGGGTCGCCGACGATCTGATCGCCGCTCGCCACCTCGGCACCGAAGTCGCCGTCGTCATCGGCGGGGGCAATCTCTTTCGCGGCGTCGAGGTCTCCTCGCGCGGCGTGTCGCGCCCGACCGGTGACACCATGGGCATGCTCGCGACGATGATGAACTGCCTCGCGCTCGAGGCCACGATCGAGCGCAAGGGCACGCCTGCGCGCACGCTGTCGGCCTTCGTCATGCCCGAGATTTCCGAGCTGTTCACCCGCACCGCGGCACATAAATACCTCGCCGAGGGCCGGATCGTGCTGCTCGGCGGCGGAACCGGTAATCCGTTCTTCACCACGGACACGACCGCGGTGCTGCGCGCAGCCGAGATCGGCGCCCAGGCGGTTCTGAAGGCGACCAATGTCGACGGTGTCTACTCGGCCGACCCGAAGAAAGACCCGACGGCGACGCGATTCGACCGTCTGACGCATTCGCAGGCGATCGAGGGCGGCTACAAGGTGATGGATGCGACCGCCTTCGCGCTTGCCCGCGAGACGTCGCTGCCTATCATCGTGTTCTCGATCGCGGAGCCGGGCTCGATCGGCGCTGTACTGCGTGGCGGCGGCCACGGAACCATTGTCGCCGGCTGACGGCTTGTCGTTGCACCCTGAGAGAAGGTGCGGAGAGGTCGCCGGGATTTTGAAGGAGAAACGGGATGGCCACGGACAATTTCGATCTCAACGAAGTCAAGCGCCGCATGCAGGGCGCGATCCAGTCGCTCAAGCACGAGCTTGGCGGCCTGCGCACCGGTCGCGCCTCCGCCTCGATGCTCGATCCGGTGCAGGTCGACGCCTATGGCAGCCACATGCCGCTGAACCAGCTCGCCACCGTCAGCGTGCCGGAGCCGCGCCTGATTTCGGTGCAGGTCTGGGACAAGTCGATGGTCAAGGCGGTGGAGAAGGCGATCGTCGATTCCAATCTCGGCCTGTCGCCGGCGACTGAAGGCCAGGTTCTGCGCCTGCGCATCCCCGAACTCAATGAGGAGCGTCGCAAGGAGCTCGTCAAGGTCGCGCACAAATACGCGGAAGCCGCCAAGGTCGCCGCGCGCCACGTCCGCCGCGACGGTCTCGACGTTCTCAAGAAGCTCGAGAAGAATCACGAGATGTCCGAGGACGATCAGAAGCGCCACGCCGACGAGGTGCAGAAGGCGACCGACGGCACGATCTCCGAGATCGACCAGTTGCTGGCCGCCAAGGAAAAAGAAATCCTCACCGTCTAAGCAGGATGGATCGCGCTCTAGGTTATGTTCGCGCATGATCTTTACGGAAAACCGCTTCGCACTTTGCGCTAACGCGGCCCTTCGGGTCCGGATCATGCTTTAAGGCAGCCTCATGTCCAACGCCGCCGCGCCCGCAACGGAAGGACCAGATCGGTCCGATGCGCCTGCGCATGTCGCCATCATCATGGATGGCAACGGACGTTGGGCGGCCGCGCGCGGCTTGCCACGGGCGGAGGGCCATCGCCGCGGCGTGGAGGCCCTGCGTCGCGTGGTTCGGGCGTCGCATGAGCTTGGCATCCGCTATCTCACCATCTTCTCCTTCAGCTCGGAAAACTGGTCGCGTCCGGCGAGCGAGATCGGCGATCTGTTCGGCCTGTTGCGCCGCTTCATCCGCAACGATCTGGCGAGCCTGCATCGCGACGGCGTCAAGGTACGCATAATCGGCGAGCGGGACGGGCTGGAGGGCGACATCTGCGCACTTCTCAATGAGGCGGAGGAACTGACGCGCGATAACACGCGCCTCACGCTCGTCGTCGCCTTCAATTACGGCTCCCGGCAGGAGATCGCGAAGGCGGCGCAGAAGCTCGCGCGGGAAGTCGCCGAGGGCCGGCGCAGTCCCGACACGATCGATGCCGAGACACTGGGGGCGCATCTCGACGCGCCCGACATTCCCGATCCCGATCTCATCATCCGCACCAGTGGCGAGCAGCGCCTGTCCAACTTCCTGATGTGGCAGGCCGCCTATAGCGAGCTTGTCTTCGTGCCGATTCACTGGCCCGATTTCGACAAGGCGGCGCTGGAAGGCGCAATCGCCGAATTCGCCAGGCGCGAGCGCCGTTTCGGCGGCCTGGTCGCGAAAACCGCCTCGTGAGCGAGCCCAACTCCGCACCGGCCGGCTCTCAGCCTGCCCCGAGCAATCTCGTGATGCGAATCCTCGCGGCGCTGGTGCTGGCGCCGCTCGCCATTGCGCTCGCTTATGCCGGCGGCTGGCTGTGGGCGCTTCTCGTCACCCTGGTGTCGATCGGACTGTTCGCGGAATGGCTGATGGTGGTTGGCGCAGGCTCGACCGCGCTGACCGGGGCGGGGACGATCGTCATCGCCACGATGGGCTTGTGCGTTGCCTTCGGCGCGCTGAAGACCGCAATCATCACCGGCCTGATTGGCGGGGCGGTCGTGACGGTGATCGCGCGGGGCAAGTTCGTCTGGGCGGCCTCCGGATTTGCCTATGCGTCGGCGGCGCTACTCGCCTCGATCCTGCTGCGGAAGGATCTCGTGAACGGCTGCGCCGCGCTGATGTTCGTGCTGCTCGTGGTGTGGGCGACCGATATCGGCGGCTATTTCGCCGGCCGCGGCATCGGCGGACCGAAGCTGTGGCCGCGCGTGAGCCCGAAGAAGACCTGGTCAGGGGCGCTCGGCGGCTTTGCCGCGAGCCTTTTGGTCGCGGTCGCCTTTGCCGCTTGCGGGGTTGGAAAGATAGTTCCATTGCTGCTCGTCAGCGCGGTCCTCTCAATCGTGTCGGCCTGCGGCGATCTGTTCGAATCCGCGGTCAAGCGGCGCTTCGATGTCAAGGATTCCAGTCACTTAATTCCGGGCCATGGCGGGCTATTGGACCGTCTGGACGGTTTTGTCGCCGCCATCCTGGTGGCATGGATTATCGGCTTCCTCCGCCATGGTGTGCATAGCGCCGGAAGCGGTCTTATGGTTTGGTGAAGATATGAGCGCGGTTCCATTGCGTAACAACAAGGCTGCGGCATCGAGCGTCCGCAGCGTCACGGTTCTCGGCGCCACCGGCTCGATCGGCGACAGCACGATGGATCTGCTGCGCGCCTCTCCCGAGCGCTACCGTGTCGAGGCGCTGACGGCGAACAGCAATGTCGAGGCGCTGGCAAAGCTCGCGAAGGAGTTTTCCGCGCGCTTCGTTGCGATCGCCGACACCTCCAAGTTTGCCGAACTCAAGGCTGCGCTCGCGGGCACCGGCACCGAATGCGGCGCCGGTGAAAGCGCGGTGATCGAGGCCGGCGCGCGTCCGGCCGATTGGGTGATGGCCGCCGTGAGTGGCGCGGCCGGGCTGAAGCCGGCACTGGCGGCGGTCGATCGCGGCGCGCATGTCGCGCTCGCCAACAAGGAATGTCTCGTCTGCGCTGGTGATTTCTTCATGCAGCGCGCGGCGAAAGCGGGCGCCTGCATCCTGCCTGCGGATTCCGAGCACAATGCGCTGTTCCAGGCGCTCGCCTCGGGCAATCGCGACGAGCTCGTCCGTGTCATCATCACGGCCTCCGGCGGCCCCTTCCGCACCTGGAAGCCTGCCGACATCGAGCAGGCGACACTCGCGCAAGCCCTGAAGCATCCGAACTGGAGCATGGGCCAGAAGATCACGATCGATTCCGCCTCGATGATGAACAAGGGGCTCGAGGTGATCGAGGCCTCCTATCTGTTCGCGCTCTCGCCCGACGAGATCGACGTCCTCGTTCATCCGCAGTCGATCATCCACGGCATGGTTGAGTTCTCCGATCGCTCGGTCGTGGCCCAGCTCGGCTCACCCGACATGCGCACGCCGATCGCGCATTGCCTCGGCTGGCCCGACCGTATCAAGGGTCCGGCCGCCAAGCTCGATCTGGCCAAGATCGGCCAGTTGACCTTCGAGGCGCCAGATTTCGAGCGCTTCCCCGGGCTGCGCCTGGCCTTCGATTCTCTCCGGACCGGGAAGGGGGCGACCACGGTCTACAACGCCGCCAACGAGGTCGCGGTCGCCGCCTTCATCGCCGGCAAGATCCGGTTCGGGGCGATTGCCAGGCTGGTGGAGGAGACGCTGGATGACTGGGTCCGCAGCGGGAACCAGGCGCCGCTGACGTCAGCAGACGATGCAATCGCTGTTGACCATGTTGCGCGAAATAGGGCTGCCGCCCTATTGCCTCAAATTGCCTTAAAGGCATCCTAGATGGTTCGGGGCCAGGGCCTTGCGGCACTGGATGAGGGAATTCGATGATCGACTTTTTCGTCCATAGTTTCAATACGTTGAGCCATGGGCTCCTTGGCTACGCGGTTCCCTTCCTGTTCGTCCTGACCATCGTCGTGTTCTTCCATGAGCTCGGCCATTTCCTGGTCGCGCGCTGGGCAGGCGTTCGCGTGTTAACTTTTTCGCTCGGTTTCGGACCTGAGCTGGTCGGTTTCAACGACCGCCATGGCACCCGGTGGAAGATCTCGGCGATCCCGCTCGGCGGCTACGTCAAGTTCTTCGGCGACGAGAGCGAGGCTTCGACGCCGTCGTCCGAGAAGCTTGCGGCCATGACGGCCGAGGAGCGCGCCGGCAGCTTCCATCACAAGAAGGTCGGCCCGCGCGCCGCCATCGTTGCCGCCGGACCGATCGCCAATTTCATCCTGGGCGCGCTGATCTTCGCTGGCATGGCGCTGTATTACGGCAAGCCGAGCACGATTGCGCGCGTCGACGGTGTCGTCGCCGATGGCGCTGCGGCGGCAGCCGGCTTCAAGATCGGCGACGTCGTCGTCCAGATCGACGGCAAGCCGATCGAAAGCTTTGCCGACATGCAGCGCATGGTTGCGATGAATGCTGGTTCGCCGCTTGCCTTCCAGGTCAAGCGCGACGGTTCCATCGTGTCGCTGACCGCGACGCCGGCGCTGCTCGAGCGCAAGGATCCCTTCGGCAACAGCCACCGTCTCGGCGTGCTCGGCGTCGAACACAAGTCTCAGGCCGGGGAGGCCTCGACGTCGCCGGTCGGCGTCGGCGAAGCGCTCAAGATCGGGGTGGAGCAGGTCTGGTTCATCATCACCAGCACCTTCAAGTTCCTGGGCTCGTTGTTCGTCGGGAACGGCAATCCGAACGAGGTCAGCGGCGTGCTCGGCATTGCCAAGATGTCAGGGCAGGCGGCCAGCGCCGGGTTCCAGTTCGTGATCAACCTCTGCGCGGTGCTGTCGGTGTCGATCGGCCTGCTGAATCTGTTCCCGATCCCACTGCTCGATGGCGGTCACCTTATGTTCTATGCGGCGGAGGTCGCCCGTGGTCGGCCCCTGTCCGAGCGCACCCAGGAGATGGGGTTCCGAATCGGGCTTGGCTTGGTGCTGATGTTGATGGTGTTTGCGACCTATAACGACATCCTGCGAATGGCCGCATCCTGATAGGGGCTTTTTTGTGGCGTTGCCCGGGCGTTGCTCTTGGGCAACGTCTTGGAATGAAAATGAAATTACGGCGCGCTCGACCGTTTGCGGCGTCGGTGAAATTGTCTACAAGCGGCTTGAACTTGGGGAATCTCCAGACCGGCGTTGGGGTTGGGTCTGGTACGGAATGATAAGGGCGCGTTGCGCAATGAAGTTTGGACTGCGACTCCGGGGGGGCTTGCTCGCAACCCTGATCATGTTCGGCGCGCCGGTGCTTGCCCCGGTTGGGGCTGCCTTTGTGTCTTCGTCTGCGCTTGCTCAGACCGTGCAGTCGATTTCCGTCGAAGGAAATCGCCGGGTCGAGGTGGAGACGATCCGCTCCTACTTCAAGCCGGGTCCCGGCGGTCGCCTGGATCAGGGTGCCATCGACGACGGCCTCAAGGCGTTGATCGAGACCGGCCTGTTCCAGGACGTCAGGATCAACCGCGGGGCCGGTGGCCAGATCGTCGTCTCCGTGGTGGAAAACCCGGTGATCGGCCGCATTGCCTTCGAGGGCAACAAGAAGATCAAGGACGAGCAGCTCACCGGTGAAGTCCAGTCCAAGGCGCGCGGCACCTTCTCCCGCGCCATGGTGCAGTCCGACACCCTGCGAATCGCAGAAATCTATCGCCGCTCCGGCCGTTACGACGTTCGCGTCACGCCTGAAATCATCGAGCAGCCGAACAACCGCGTCGATCTCGTCTTCACGGTCGAGGAGGGCGCCAAGACCGGCGTCAAGTCGATCGAGTTCGTCGGCAACAACGCGTACTCGTCCTACCGCCTGCGCGACGTCATCAAGACGCACGAATCCAACCTGCTGAGCTTCCTCGCCAGCAGCGACATCTACGATCCCGATCGGGTCGAGGCCGACCGCGACCTGATCCGCCGCTTCTATCTCAAGAACGGTTTCGCCGACGTCCAGGTCGTCGCCGCGCTCACCGAATACGATCCGGAGAAGAAGGGTTTCAACGTTACCTTCAAGATCGAGGAGGGCTCGCAATACCGGGTCGGCTCGATCGACTTCCGCTCCAGCATTCCCAACTTCGATCCCACCTCGATGCGCAACTATTCGCGCGTCAATGTCGGCTCGCTCTACAACGTCGAATCGGTCGAGAAGTCGGTCGAGGAGATGCAGATCGAGGCCTCGCGTCGCGGTTACGCCTTCGCCGTGGTCCGTCCCGGCGGCGACCGCAATTTCGAGGCGCACACCGTGTCGGTCGTGTTCAACATCGACGAGGGTCCGCGCACCTATATCGAGCGCATCAACCTTCGCGGCAACACCCGCACGCGCGACTACGTGATTCGTCGCGAGTTCGACGTCTCCGAGGGCGATGCCTACAACCGCGCGCTGGTCGACCGTGCCGAGCGCCGCTTGAAGAACCTCGACTATTTCAAGAGCGTGAAGATCACGACGGAGCCCGGCTCGTCGAGCGACCGCGTGATCCTGCTCGTGGACATGGAAGAGAAATCGACCGGCGACTTCTCGGTCTCGGGTGGTTATTCCACCACCGACGGCGCGCTGGCCGAAGTCTCGGTTTCCGAACGCAATTTGCTCGGCCGCGGCCTGTTCGCCAAGGCGGCGGTGACCTACGGCCAGTATGCCCGCGGCTACTCGCTGTCGTTCGTCGAACCCTATCTGCTCGACTACCGGGTCGCGCTGGGTCTCGACCTCTATCAGCGTGAGCAGAGGTCCAACAGCTACATCTCCTACGGCACCAAGACGCTCGGCTTCTCGCCGCGCCTCGGTTTCTCCCTGCGGGAAGATCTGTCGCTGCAGGTGCGCTACTCGATCTACCGGCAGGAAATCACGCTGCCGTCGTACCTCGCGAACTGTAACAACAACCAGTTCCTTGCCGACGGTGTCACTCCGAATCCGGCATTCAATCCAAGCCCGGCTTTCTCCGCGGCGAGTGGTATTCCTCTGGCTCCCTCGACCAACGGCCTCGGCTGCTACAGCGACGGCGAGGCCTCGCTGCCGGTCCGCAAGGAGCTTGCCAACGGCAAGACCCTGACCTCGGCGCTCGGCTACACGCTGACCTACAACACGCTCGACAACAACAAGAACCCCACCGACGGTCTGCTGGTCGATTTCCGGCAGGACTTCGCCGGCGTCGGCGGCGACGTCTCCTATCTGAAGACTGTGGTTGACGCGAAGTACTACACTCCGCTGGTCTCCGATATCGTCGGTCTCGTTCGCCTCCAGGGCGGCATGCTGAACAAGATGGGCAGCGATCTGCGCATGCTCGATCATTTCCAGATGGGCCCGAACCTCGTCCGCGGCTTTGCCCCGAACGGCATCGGACCGCGCGATTTGAACCCCTTCGGTACGCAGGACGCGCTTGGCGGCACCAAGTATTGGGGTGCTTCGCTCGAATTGCAGATGCCGTTCTGGTTCCTGCCGAAGGAAGTGGGTCTGAAGGGCGCCGTCTACGCCGACGCCGGCGGACTGTTCGACTATCAGGGACCGACGACGTGGTCGGTGACCAACGAACTGACCACGACCAAGAATTCGAGCTGCACGCCGTCGACCGTCAATCCCGCTTCGGCTGGAACCTGCACCGGCCTGGTGTATGACAATGGCAATGCGGTCCGGTCGTCGGTCGGCGTCGGCTTGATCTGGGCCTCGCCGTTCGGTCCGCTGCGCTTCGACTACGCCGTGCCGCTGACCAAGGGCAAGAACGACCGTACGCAGGAGTTCCGGTTCGGCGGCGGCACCTCGTTCTAATTCGAACAGCACGGCACGATCCGGACCACCGGAGCCGGTTTCCGAAAGGGATCGTGCCAATCCAGGAGATGAGGCATGATGCGGCTTGGCCGCTTCATGCCGAAGCCGGACCGCGACGGGGTGGAATGGCGCAGCCGACCTTCTTCACACAGCCGCCCGCCTCAGCGCTGGCTAACATCGCCACGCTGACCAAGGCGGAGTTGGTCGATCCCGCCAGGGGCGGCCAAATCATCAGGGGTCTTGCTTCGCTCGACGAAGCCGGCCCGATGCACCTGACGTTCTTCGACAATCTCAAATATGCCGATGAGCTCAAGGCGACCAAGGCCGGTGCTTGCCTGGTGAGCCCACGCTTCGAGGCGCGGGTGCCCGCGCATGTCGCCGTGCTGCGGGCGCCACAGCCGTTCCGCGCCTTCGTCAGGATCGCGCGGGAGTGGCATGGCGACGCGCTCCGGCCGCAATCCTGGACCGGCAACGACGCCATCGCGCCGTCGGCCATCATCGACCCCACCGCCAGGCTCGAGGACGGCGTGATCGTCGATCCCTTGGCCGTGATCGGCCCTGACGTGGAGATCGGCAGCGGCACGGTGATCGGTGTGGGGGCCGTGATCGGCCCCGGCGTCAAGATCGGCCGGGACTGCAATGTCGGCGCACGCACCGCCATCCAGTGCGCGCTGATCGGCAACGACGTGCTGATCCACCCCGGTTGTTCGATCGGCCAGGACGGCTACGGCTTCATCTTCTTCGGCCCCGAGGGCCATCTGAAGGTGCCCCAGACCGGCCGCGTGCTGATTCAGAACAACGTGGAGGTCGGCGCCGGCACCACCATCGATCGGGGCTCCTTGCGCGACACCGTGATCGGGGAAGGGACCAAAATCGACAATCAGGTCCAGATCGGCCACAATGTGACCATTGGCCGGCACTGCCTGCTGGCAGCCCAGATCGGCCTTGCCGGCAGCCTCACCCTCGGCGACAACGTGGCGCTGGGAGCGAAGGTGGGCATCAACAATCACGTCAAGATCGGGGATGGAGCTCAGGTGACTGCCATGAGCGGCGTCAAGGACGACGTTCCTCCCAACGGACGTTGGGGTGGTTTTTTCGCCAAGCCGACCAGGCAGTGGTTCAAGGAAATTTTGGCGGTCGAGCGCTTGGCGCGCGACAGCAAGGCCGATCCGAAGCAGGAGGAACGGGAGTGACGGACGAAGCACCGGTCAGGTTCGAGCTTGTGGACATCAACATGATCCTGCAAACGCTCCCGCACCGTTTTCCGATGCTGCTGATCGATCGCGTGATCAACATCCGCACCGATTACAGCGGCATCGGCATCAAGAATGTCACCTTCAACGAACCGCCGTTCCAGGGCCACTTTCCCGATCGCCCGGTCTATCCCGGCGTCATGATGATCGAAGCGATGGCGCAGACCGCGGGTGTGATCGGCATCAAGTCGGTCGAAGGCACCGAGAAGCCGCGCGCGGTCTATTTCCTCACCATCGACAAGTGCAAGTTCCGCAAGCCTGTGCTGCCCGGCGATACCATCGAATACCACATGCGCTCGATCGGCCGCCGCAAGGCCATGTGGTGGTTTCACGGCGACGCCAAGGTCAACGGCCAGGTGGTTGCGGAGGCCGACGTCGGCGCCATGCTGACCGACTGAGCGGGATCAACTTCTCTGGATGCGCTCGCGCGCAGGACACGCGTACCGGCCGCCGCTGACCTCGCGCTTGATGTTCTGGTTGAAGAACTGTCCCATGGACGGTGCGCCCAGCAGGCGCTCGACCGTGTCGACCGGTACGCCGCAATAGCGGTCATAAACGCCTTCAACGGCCACGACGAGGGCCTGCTGCGCACGGTCGTAACAGACCCGCTGAAGCACCGTGCTGCGGCTGATGTCGCGGCACTCGAACGTCGCGAGGTCGATGGGGCGGTGTTCGGCGGTCTCGATCGTCTCGGAGACGATCGGCGCCGCGGCGAACTGTGCGAGGAGAAGTGCCAGGGCCCTGACCACGATACCTGAAGCTCCGCGTGAACTTGTTGATGACCCGGGAAGGCTGCCTCATCCGGCACTTGAAACACGGAGAGATCATACGTCACTGGACAGATCGGGCATAGTCGCGCTAACCAGCGGAAAACCGAGCGACTTCAACACCTAATCAGACCTTCTTGATGAGTCAGATTGCTTGATGAGTAAGATTGACCCCACCGCACGGATCGCGGACGGCGCCGTGATCGGCGAGGGCACCGAGATCGGCCCCTTCTGCATCATCGGCCCGCATGTCGCGATCGGCAATAACTGCAAGCTGATCGGACAGGTCACCGTCATCGGCCACACCTCGATCGGAGATGGCTGCGTGATCTCGCCGTTCGCGGTGCTGGGCGGGGCGCCCCAGGATCTCAGCTACAAGGGCGAGCCCACGAAGCTTGAGATCGGCTCGGGCTGCACCATCCGCGAAGGTGCGACCATGAATGTCGGCACCATCAAGGGCGGTGGCCTGACGCGCGTCGGCAACGACGGCTATTTCATGAACAACAGTCATGTCGGGCATGACTGCATGGTCGGCAACAACGTGATCTTCGCAACCTCGGCGACGCTCGGCGGCCATTGCGAGATCGGTGACGCCGTCTATATCGGCGGCCTGTCCGCAGTGCATCAGTTCACCCGCATCGGCCCCTATGTGATGGTTGGCGGTGTCTGCGGCGTGCGCGACGACGTCATCCCGTATGGGCTGGTCAACGGCCAATATGCGGTGCTCGAAGGCCTCAACCTGATCGGCATGAAGCGGCGCAAGTTCACCAAGCAGCGGCTTGTGACCGTGCGCGCGTTCTACCAGAAACTCTTCCGTGGCCCCGCTACCTTTGCCGAACGCCTGGAGGCGGCGCGGCCGCTCGCCGGTGGAGATCCGGCGATCGGCGAAATCCTCGACTTCATCGGCAAGGGCAAGCGCCCGCTCTGTCTTCCCGCCATCGCGAAGTGATGATGGAATGGCCCCGGGCATGACATCGGCGGCTTCGGAAATTTCATCGCCGGTCGGCGTCGTCGCTGGCGGCGGCGCGATGCCGTTCGCGGTTGCCGACTCGCTCGCCGCCCGCGGCATCACGCCGGTGTTGTTTCCGCTTCGGGGAGCCTGCGATCCCGCGCGGGTAGAGAAATTCCGTCATCGCTGGATCTCGGTCGGCCAGCTCGGCCGCGCTATGCGGCTGTTTCGCGAGGAGGGCTGCCGCGACCTGATTTTCATCGGCACGCTGGTGCGACCTTCGCTCTCGGAGGTCCGGGTCGACTTCACGACGCTTCGGCTGCTCGGCAATGTCATCCGCGCCTTCCGCGGCGGCGACGATCATTTGTTGTCCGGCGTCGGGCGCATTCTCGAGCAGGGCGGCTTTCGCATGGTCGGCATCAAGGATGTCGCGCCCGATCTGCTGATGCCCGAGGGCTGCATCAGCCGCGCCTGGCCGAGCGACACCGGCAAGACCGACATCGAGCGCGGACGCGCGGTGCTGACCGCCCTCGGTCCGTTCGACATCGGCCAGGCCGCGGTCGTGATCGACGGCCATGTGGTGGCGGTCGAGGATATCGAGGGCACCGATGCACTGCTCGCGCGCGTGGAACGGCTGCGCGAAGAGGGCCGCATCCGCGCCGCCACCGGGCGGGGCGTGCTGGTGAAGGTCCCAAAGAGCGGGCAGGATCTGCGCTTCGACCTGCCGACGATCGGCCCGCGCACCCTCGAGGGCGTCGCCGCCGCAGGGCTGGCCGGGATCGCCGTCGTTGCCGGCAACACCATCGCCGCCGAGCCGCAGGCAATGATCGCACTCGCCGACGCAAAATATCTCTTCGTCATCGGCCTGCCGGCGTGATGCAGGGTCGCGATCCCAAGCGCAAGATCTTCCTGATCGCCACGGAGGAATCCGGCGACCGGCTCGGCAGCGCCTTGATGAAGGTGCTGCGCCAGCGCCTCGGCGACGGCGTGCAGTTCGTGGGCGTCGGCGGCCACACCATGGCGCGCCAGGGGCTCGAGACGCTGTTTCCGATCGAGCAGCTCTCGATCGTCGGCTTCGCCGCGGTCGTGCAGCAATTGCCGAAGATCCTGCGGCTGATCCGCGAGACCGCGGAGGCAGTGACCGAAGCCGCGCCGGACGCGCTCGTCATCATCGACAGCCCCGATTTCACCCACCGTGTCGCCCGCCGCGTGCGGACGCGCAATCCGGCGATCCCGATCGTCGACTACGTCTCGCCACAGCTCTGGGCCTGGCGGCCGGGACGGGCGCGGACCATGCTCGGCTATGTCGACCATGTGCTCGGCCTGTTGCCATTCGAGCCGGAGGAATACCGCAAGCTCGGCGGGCCGCCATGCAGCTATGTCGGCCATCCCCTGATCGAGCAATTGCCCTCGCTACGGCCGAACGCGGAGGAGCAGGCGCGCCGCGACGGCGAGCCGCCGGTCTTGCTGGTGTTGCCCGGCAGCCGCCGCAGCGAGATCAGGCACCATCTCGACGTGTTCGGCGCGACGCTCGGCCGATTGCAGACCGAAGGCCGCGCGTTCGAGCTGATGCTGCCGACCATGCCGCATCTCGAAACCACCATCCGCGAAGGCATCGCGAACTGGCCGGTCAAGCCTCAAATCGTGGTCGGCGAGAACGAGAAGCGCGCTGCCTTCCGCATCGCGCGCGCGGCACTGGCAAAATCCGGCACGGTGACGCTGGAGCTCGCGCTATCGGGCATTCCGATGGTGACAGCCTATCGCGTCGGCGCGATCGAAGCCTTCATCCTGCGCCGCGCGATCCGCGTCTCCTCGGTGATCCTCGCCAATCTCGTGATCGGCAAGGATTTCATCCCGGAGTTCCTGCAGGAAGACTGCACGCCGGAGAAGCTGGCACCCGCGCTCTCGGAGCTTCTGACCGATTCATCGCTGCGCCGGCAGCAGGTGGAAGCATTCGCCCAGCTCGATGCGATCATGTCGACCGGCAACAGATCGCCGAGCGTGCTCGCAGCTGACATCGTGCTGGCGACGATGCGCAAGGGTAGGCGGGCAGGCTTGGACGTGTACTCATAAACGTTGGCTTACCAGCGCAAAGCGGAAGTCTCCTAACCTTGGGCGTGATCGGCGGTTTGTGACCCAGAGCAGACCTCGCGTCGATTTGCATCTCTCATCGTCTCGGTAAGACTGCCAACATCCTCGGTCCACCAAACAACCACGGCAAACCGGGATGTCAGGTGCATGTCAGGATCTGCGCGCAATATCTTGTGCGCTCGCCTAGGTGCGGCCTCCTGATTGGATTTACCTAAAGGGACGCATGCGTCTTGCTCTAAAAATGTTCAGATTTCTTGTCGCGATCTTGCTTCTTGGGATTTTAGGGTTCGCTGGCTGGCTGACCTTCAGCCCACCCAATGGACTAGTGTCCGCCTCGGCTTATGCGGCAAAAATGGTTTGCTCGAATGTGTTCATTGCCGAACGTGATGCGGATGCGGTGATCAAAACCGACCTCGCGTTAACACATCCACGCATTGTCGAACGTCTGAAGATCAACGTCGACACCGCCAACCAGCGTGTCGAGGCGGCATATCGAGGCCTGTTCGCCAAACGCTACGCCCAATATGAGGAAGGACGTGGTTGTACGCTGGTGTCTAAGGACGAAGTCCCCGACCGTGCCGAGCCGCCCTCACTGCCCGGAAAGCCTAGTGCGCTCTGGCCGGTCGGCGAGAGTGCTCAATTGTCTGACGACAAACACTTACTGGCGACGCTGAACGATCCGGCTCTCCAGGGGCCGGGCATGCGCGCGATCGTCGTGGTCCAGGACGGGCGCATCATCGGAGAAACCTACGGCGAAGGCTTCAACGCTTCGACGCCCCTCCAGGGCTGGTCGATGACGAAGACCGTGAACGCCGCCTTGGCCGGCATGGCGATCAGGGACGGAAAGCTTTCGCTGGACCGAAAAAATCTGTTTCCGCAGTGGACTGGCGACGCGCGCGCGGACATCTCGGTGGCCGATTTGATGGCCATGACAAGCGGATTGAAATGGAGCGAGGACGGTGACTCTCCCGACCCCGACGGGTTAGAAAATCTCGCACATGATGCGGCGGCTTTCGCGCGGGACCGTCCGCTTGTCGCCCCGCCTGGAACGCAGTTCAACTATTCCGGGGGTTCGTCTGTCCTGTTGGCCCGGGTCTGGCAGAACGCGGTTGGAGCGGACGCGCGAGCGTATCCGCAGGAGCGATTGTTCAAGCCTTTGGGCATGACCAGCGCTGTTCTTGAGGCTGACCCTTCAGGCACATTCCTTGGCGAAGCCTTTCTCTTCGCCAATGCGCATGATTGGGCGCGCTTCGGCGAATTCCTGCGCATGAACGGAGAGTGGAACGGTGCTCAGCTTTTGCCGCCGGGCTTTGTCGATTACATGCGCTCGCCTGTGCCAGCGTCCGATGAGGGACATGGCCCGGTCTACGGTCGCGGACAGCTTTGGTTGGGGCCGGGCCAGGGATTCCGACTCCCTACCGACACGTTCATGTTGCAAGGGCACCTGCGCCAGGTGATTGCGATCATCCCCTCGCGTAAACTGGTGATCCTGCGTATGGGTCTCACGCGGGAAGATATCGGGTACAGCGTCGCGAAACTACTGTAGGCGATTGTGGCGGCGCGCCGATCGAATGAATGAGCGATTACTTCCGCTTGTGGCCCAACTCGGACCCAGGGAGAGTTACGCCAACGCGACTGCTATCAGATACGGAGCGGACCTCTACGAGGCAGCTCGGGTTTGTGAGTACACGCTCTAGCCGAGACCAGCGTCGACCTGAAAACACTGCCGCGTGATGCGCTGGCTGTCGTCCGAGGCGAGGAAAAGCGCCATGTTGGCGATGTCGTCGGGCGTCACCGCGTCGGGAATGGCCTGACGCGTGCGCAGCTCGGCGATCACCTGGTCGTCCGGGTACCACAGCCGGCGCTGACGCTCCGTGATCACCATCCCCGGCGCTATCGCGTTGACGCGGATGCGGTCGGGCCCGAGCGACCGGGCCAGGGAGTTGGTGAAGCCGACGATCGCGGCCTTTGCCGCGGCGTAGACAGGCAGCCCCGGCGCGCCGCGCATCCAGGCAATCGACGACATGTTGATGATCGAACCGCTGCCGCGCGCCTGCATCTGCGGCACCACCGCTTGCGCGGCAAAGAAGACGTGCTTGAGGTTGACGCCGATCATCCAGTCGAATTCGGCCGGCGTCACCTCGGCCAGCACCTGACGCTGATCATTGGCGGCGTTGTTGACGAGGACCGCGGCATCGCCAAGCGATCCCCGGACCTGCGCCATGGCGCCGCGCAAGGCGTCGATGTCGAGGAGATCGCACGGCACGAACAAGGGTACGGTCCCGGCCGCGGCCTTCACTTCCGCGACCAGCGCCCGGCCGGCTGCTTCATCGAGATCCAGGAACGCGACGCGCGCCCCTTGCGCCGCGAACGCCCGCACGAAGGCGGCACCGATGCCGCTGGCGCCACCGGTGATCAACACCACGCGGTCCCTAAGGCCGGCATAGCTCGTTCTTGTCATGCGATCAGTCGCTCCGTCTCGGGGTCGAACAGGCAGATGCGACGCGTGTCGAGCGCGAACGGGGCGGCGGCGCCCGGTGTGGGGCGGATGTCCGGCGTGATGCGCGCCAGCGCAGGCTCGCCGCCAAGCCGCAGCAGCACGATCGTTTCGGCTCCCGTCGGCTCGACCATCTCCACCGGCGCGTTGACGACGACGGGCGGATCGGCGGAGAACACGCGGCTGCCCTCGGCGATGCATTCCGGCCTGATCCCGACCACCACGTCACGGCCGACAAAGGGGGCCGCCGCGTCGTATTGGCCAAGGCGGAGGCGGACCTCGTCCGGCCGTCCCGCGCCGATCACGACCACCGGGCCGCTGGCATCAGCGTCGAGCCGTGCCGGCATCGTGTTCATCGGCGGCGAGCCCATGAAGCGGGCCACGAA
>NZ_JADPJF010000042.1:270106-318658 GCF_023073295.1 Bradyrhizobium sp. 23
CGGGTCGGCAAACTGCTGCACCACGCCGCGATGCATCACGGCAATGCGCGTCGCCATCGTCATCGCCTCGATCTGATCGTGTGTGACATAGACGATGGTGGCGCCGATGCGCTGGTGCAGCCGCTTGATCTCCATCCGCATCTCGACGCGCAGCTTGGCGTCGAGATTGGAGAGCGGCTCGTCGAACAGGAAGAGCAGGGGATCGCGCACCAGCGCACGGCCCATCGCCACACGCTGGCGCTGGCCGCCGGAGAGCTGCGAGGGCTTGCGGCCGAGCAGCGGCTCGATCTGGAGCAGCCTGGCCACATTCGCCAGCGCCTTTTCCTGCTCGGCCTTCGGGACGTGACGGCATTCCATGCCGAAGGTGATGTTCTGGCGCACCGTCATCGACGGATAGAGCGCGTAGGACTGGAACACCATCGCGATGTCGCGGTCCTTCGGCGGAATGTCGTTGACGATACGTCCGCCGATTTCCACGGTGCCTGCGCTCGGGAGGTCGAGCCCGGCGATGATGTTGAGCAGCGTGGACTTGCCGCAGCCGGATGGGCCAACGAGCACGGTGAATTCGCCGCTCTCGATGTCGAGATCGATGCCCTTCAGCACCTCCAGATTGGCGTAGCGCTTGGACAAGGAGCGAATGCTTAGGGCTGCCATGACAATCCGATCATTTCACGGCCCCGGCGGTGAGGCCGCGCACGAAATACTTGCCGCCGATCAGATAGATCAGCAGGGTCGGCAGGGCGGCGATCATCACCGCCGCGCTCTGCACGCCATGCTGCGGGATGTCCGCGACTGCTGCGGATAGCGCGATCAGCGCGGCGGTGACGGGCTGTTGCTGACCAGTCGTGAATGTCACGCCGTAGAGAAATTCGTTCCAGATATGCGTGAACTGCCAGATCACGGTGACGACCAGAATAGGCGGCGAGAGCGGCAGGATGATGCGCCAGAAAATACGAAAGAACCCTGCGCCATCGATGCGCGCAGCTCTTATCAAATCCTGCGGGATGGCAGTGTAGTAGTTTCGGCAGAACAAGACCGTAAAGGAGAGTCCCTGGATCGTGTGGATCACGACCAGGCCCGTTAGCGTGTTCATCAGGCCCGTATCGCGCAACACGATGGTCCAGGGAAGCAAGCGCATCTGCTGGGGAAGGAAGAGGCCGAGGGTCACGATGCCGTAGATCCAGTTATCGCCGCGAAAACGCCAGAGCGACACAGCGTAACCGGCGACAGCACCGAGCAGGGTCGAGAAAATCGTCGCGGGAATCGTGACGAGCGCGGAGTTCAGCATGTACGGCCGGATGCCGGCGCAGGTCTCGGCGACGCAGAAACCGCTCCAGGCCGCGGCGTAGTTGCTCCATGCCCATTGCTTCGGCCAGCCGATCATCGACGCCTGCGCGATCTCCTCATTGGTGCGGAGCGAGTTCAGCACGACAACAACCAATGGCGCGAGCCATGCTGCAGCGATCAGCGAGACGACGAGATAGATCAGAATCCGGCTTGGCGCGATGGTTCGCTCACGCATGGATTGCCCGCCGCCGCTGGACATAACGCCACGCTGCATAGGGCAGCAAAACCGCAAGAAGAATGAGCAACATGAGCACTGCCGCCGCCGCTCCGCGTCCGAGCAGGCTGCGCTGGAACATCAGGTCATAGACGACGAGGGCCGGCAGCTGGGTGGCGATCCCGGGTCCGCCATTGGTGAGCGCGCGGACGAGGTCGAAGGTCGAAATCGCGAACTGCAGCTGGATGACGATGACGGTGATGGTGATCGGCCAAAGGGTCGGCAGGATGACACGCCGGTACATTCGGATCGGTCCGGCGCCGTCGATCTGCGCGGCCTTGATCAGGTCGGCGTCGACGGAGCGAAGGCCGGCGAGGAACAGCGCCATGGCGAAACCGGACGATTGCCAGATCGCAGCGATGACAATGGTCCAAATGGCCATGTCGCGGTCGATCAGCCAGTCGAACCGGAAGGAGGTCCAGCCGAGGTCGCGGACCAGCTTCTGGATCCCGAGGCCGGGATTGAGCAGCCAACTCCAGACCGTGCCGGTGACCACGAATGACACCGCCAGAGGATAGAGGAAGATGGACCGCAGCAGGTTCTCGCCGCGAATGCGCTGATCGAGCAGGATCGCAAGGATGAGACCGGTCGCCAGGCTCAGCAACACGAAGGCGCTGCCAAACAGCAGCAGATTGTCCAAGGCAATCTGCCAGTTCCGCGATGCGGCGACCGCAGAATAGTTGCGCAAGCCGACCCAGCCCGAGACCGGGACCAGAGTGGACGGCGTGAACGATATCCAGATCGTCCACAGCGTAAACGCAATGAGATGCGCGGCGGACAACAGCAGCGGCACCCAGATCGTCAGATATTCAGGCAGCCGGCGTACCCAGCCAGAGGCCGCCGGCCGGCCCGGTGTTGTCGAGACGGCGATCGTCAACGTGAGCTCTCGACGGCTTCGGCGAGGCGTATGGCCGCTTGCTCCGGCTTGATCGTCTTGTTCTTCACGTACTCCGTGATCACGTCGATCATCGCTGCGGTCATGCCGTTTTCCTGCGCCATGTTGTGCGCAAGGCTGAGGACGGCCTGATTGCTGGCAATCGCGTCTTTCAGGGCTGCTGCGGTCCGCCGTTGCCCGTCCGACCAGCCTTCGCCGGAGAGATCGACATCGGTGCGCACGGGGATCGATCCCGTGATCTGCGAATACATAGTCTGGATCGCCGGATCCATGACGAGCTGGGCCATCAGCGTCTGGCCGGCCTGCAGGTCGGGCTCCTTGCGCTGCCAGAATATGAAGGCATCGGCATTCAACAGGAAGACCGGCTTGCTATTGTCGCTCGGGCCCGGGGCGATGATGAAGTCCTCGAACTTGAAGCCGGCGTTGCGCAAGACGCCCTGCGCCCACCCGCCCATGATCATCATCCCCATGTCGCCGTCGACAAAGCGCTTCAAGTTGGTCGAAAAGTGCTGGGCGCCGACGTTGGGGTCCATCCAGTCGGCAATCTTGCGCACCTGTACGAAGGCAGCCTTTATCTCGGGGCCCTCCAGGGCCTTCTTGTCGAGATTCATGATGGCTGCGCGGTAAGCGGTGGGGCTGATGCCCGCCAAAGCGGCCTCGAATTTCTGGCCGTCGTCCGGGCGGGTGCCACCGTTGGCGATGGGATAGGGGACGCCGCCTGCTTTCATCTTCTCGGCGAGGTCGTTGAACTCAGCCCATGTGACGGGGACCTTGTCGGCCTTGGCCTTGTCCATCGCGCGTTTGGAGAGAAACAGCATGTTGGTGCTGTAGATCTGCAACGGCAGTGCAATCCACTTGCCTCCCGGCTTGTGCAATTTTGCAAGATCCGGAGCGACAACCTTTTCGTAGTCGGCGGCAGCGACGACGGCATCGAGATCGACGGTTGGGGCAATCTTGGACCAGGCCGCGATCTCGGGACCTTTGAGCTGCGAGCAGGCCGGCGGATCGCCGGCCATGATCTGGGCACGCAGCTTGTTCATCATCTCGGTGGTGAAGCCGGGGACGGGCGAGTGCTGCCAAACCCCGCCTTTCTCCTCGAATTTCTTGCCGAGTGCCGTGATGGCCGCCCCATCGCTACCTGCGGACCATTGCGAGATCGCAGTCAGACGCGGCTTGATCGCGCCTTGCGCGCGGGCGAATGCCGGCAGCGCGAGCGCGGCCGCAGATCCGGCGAGCAGTTGGCGCCTTGTTGTCGTGATCGGCATGGCAATTTCCTCCCGGTGTGAACTCTTTCGCGCGAGAGCCGCGCGGCATCAGGTACGTCAGGCGGCCTCGGCCGATGCGGCCGGCATGCCGCCGCGGCAAGCGAGGCAGAAAGACGCGAATGCCAGCGCCGCCCGCGGATCGTTGCCGTTCGACGGCGGCACGAAAGCGAGCGACACTTGCGCGTGTTTGCGGCCGCCCAACAGGCTGGCGTCGATCCCCTCGACGAGCGCGTTGCGATCGTCCTCGGTGAGGAGCGACGGCCAGCCGCTGATCGCGACGCCCTTGCATGGCTTCACGTTTAGCGTATTGCCGATCGCAAGGCCAAGCCGGAACAGCCGCCGGCGCAATTCCTGCCGCACGCGCGACGAGAGCGGCATCGCGGTCACCCACTCGCTGCCGAGCTCAAGCAACTCGGCTTCCGCGACGCCAAGAAGCTCGGCCAAAGCGGGAAGCGACGTATAAGCCTCGACGCAGCCATGATGACCGCAGCGGCAAATTGGTCCGTCGGCTCCGAACACCATGTGGCCGAGCTCGACCGGCTGGAGGGCATCGTCCTCGACCGCGTCATCCATCCAGGTGCCCGCGACGCCCTGACCGACGAAGACGAAGAGATGCGCGCCGCTGAATGGATAATGCTCCGTGCGGCAACGGTGAAAGATGGCGTGCGCGACGACCGAATTGGTGAACTCGACCCGCACGCCGGGAAGCGTCTCGCCGAACATCTCGCTGATCCGCCCGACATCGCAGGGAATGATCGGATTGCCTGACGCGCCCAGCCGGCCGAGACCCGGGATCGAGACGCCGATCTGTGCGAGGGGGATACGTCGACGCCGCGTCCACTCGCGCAGCAATGTCATCGCTTCGCGAAACGCCCGGCCGACCGTCGCGACGGTCGGCGTCTTCGGCAGCGGCACATGCCCGGTGTAGTGCAGTTCGCCCGACAGGCCCCCGACCCCGACGCTGAGCCGCTGAGTGGTCAGCTCGAACGCCGCGAGCGCCACCGCTTTATCGAGTGACACGAGGCCCGTCGGGCCGCCGACATAAGGGGCAGGGCGCCGCACTTCCTCGATCAGGCCTTCGGCCTTCAGATCGAACAGGATGCGCGACAGGCTCGCTTCCGACAGGCGCACGGCCTTGGCCAGCGGCGGGCGAAACGACGCGCCTGACTGAAGCAGATGAATCAAAATGGCAGCACGCGTCTGCCGCCGACTTCTCGGCTGCTCCGGCATTTCCATCCCTGTCGTCATTCTTACTTAGAGTAAGAATTTGCGCGCGAAGCGTTGCGACGTCAAGCGTCGGCCGAGATATTGCGCCGACTTGTTGTTGTGCGCGGCAGCAGGGTTGTGTCCGTGCAAAACAAAACGGCGCCATCCGGAGATGGCGCCGCTTCGAAAGCCGTGATGGGCTCGATCTTACTTCCGGTTGTTGATCGCAACGTAGTCGCGGCGGGTGACGCCGGTGTAGAGCTGGCGCGGACGGCCGATCTTCTGCTGCGGATCCTCGATCATCTCGCTCCACTGGCTGATCCAGCCGACGGTGCGGGCGACCGCGAACAGCACGGTGAACATCGAGACCGGGAAGCCCATCGCCTTCAGCGTGATGCCCGAATAGAAGTCGACGTTCGGGTAGAGCTTGCGGTCGATGAAGTACTGGTCGCTGAGCGCGATCTTCTCGAGCTCGAGCGCCACCTTCAGCATCGGATCGTCGCCATGGCCGGTCTCCTTGAGCACGGCGTGACACATCTTCTGCATGATCTTGGCGCGCGGATCGTAGTTCTTGTAGACGCGGTGACCGAAGCCCATCAGGCGGACTTCAGAGTTCTTGTCCTTCACCTTGGCGATGAACTCGGGGATCTTGTCGACCGAGCCGATCTCGGCGAGCATCGCGAGCGCTGCTTCGTTGGCGCCGCCATGGGCCGGGCCCCACAGGCAGGCGATGCCGGCCGCGATGCAGGCGAACGGGTTGGCGCCGGAGGAGCCGGCGATACGCACGGTCGAGGTCGAGGCGTTCTGCTCGTGGTCGGCGTGCAGGATGAAGATCTTGTCCAGCGCGTCAGCCAGCACCGGGTTGATCTTGTAGTCCTCGCACGGCACGGCAAAGCACATGTGCAGGAAGTTCTCGGCGAACTTCAGCGAGTTTTTCGGATACACGAAGGGCTGGCCGACCGTGTATTTGTAGGCCATCGCAGCCAGCGTCGGGATCTTGGCGATCATGCGCATGGAGGCGATCATGCGCTGCTTCGGATCGTTGATGTCGGTTGAGTCGTGATAGAACGCGGCGAGCGCGCCGACAGCCGCTACCATGATCGCCATCGGATGGGCGTCGCGGCGGAAGCCCTGGAAGAAGCGGGCCATCTGCTCGTGCACCATCGTGTGATGGATCACGCGGTCGTCGAAATCCTTCTTCTGCGCGGCGGTCGGAAGCTCCCCGAACAGCAGCAGATAGCAGGTCTCGAGGAAGTCGCCATTCTCGGCGAGCTGTTCGATCGGATAGCCGCGGTATTCCAGCACGCCCGCGTCACCGTCGATATAGGTGATCTTGGACTGGCAGCTCGCGGTCGAGGTGAAGCCCGGATCGTAGGTGAACAGGCCGGACTGGCCGTAGAGCTTGCCGATATCGATGACGTCGGGCCCGACGCTGCCGCTGTGGATCGGAAGATCGAAATTCTTGTTTCCGACCGTCAGTGTGGCGGTCTTATTGCTTGGTTTGGCGTCCATCAGAGGTCCCCGATGTATGGTGAAACGGGCCGGACCCGGAGGCCCCGATGAGATATCGCGGGGCAGGCCGGATGTTCCAGAAGGTACGGGTGAGATGGGTATATTATTGCTGTGTGCGCTGCAAGATGGCGCCACGCATGGTCGACTTACGTCGTAGGCTGGCCCTCAGCTAGTCCTTAGCCTGATCCTTAAGCCGGCCCTGGCTTTCCTGGCGTCCCAGGACGTCCAAAACCTCGAATATGCCGGGCGACGTCGTCCGTCCGGTCAGCGCGGCCCGCAGCGGCTGGGCGACCGCGCCGAGCTTGAGACTATTTTCCTCGGCAAAGGCGCGCAGCGCGGCTTCCGCATTGGCCGCGCTCCACGTCTCGACTTTCTCCAGCGCGGAATGAAGCTGGCCGATCAGCTTGCGGTTCTCAGGCGTCAGCAGCGCCGCCGCCTTCGGGTCAAGCTCCAGCGGCCGGTCCGCGAAAATGAAATAGGCGCTGTCGATCAGCTCGATCAGCGTCTTGGCGCGCTCCTTCAGGGCCGGCATGGCCTTCAGGAGCTGCGCGCGCGTGGTGTCGTTTAACTTGGCCTTAAGCTCGTCGCGGCTGGGCACGACGTGGTCGAGCACGTCCTCGAACATCTTCACGAGTGATTGATCGTCGGCATTGCGGATGTAGTGGCCGTTGAGGTTTTCCAGCTTGGCAAAATCGAAGCGCGCTGCTGCGCGGCCGACGCTGGCAAGATCGAACGCCGCGATCATCTCCTCCGTCGAGAAGATTTCCTGGTCGCCATGGCTCCAGCCGAGCCGGACGAGATAGTTGCGGAGCGCGGACGGGAGGTACCCCATGGCGCGGTAGGCATCGACGCCAAGCGCGCCGTGCCTCTTGGAGAGCTTTGAGCCGTCCGGGCCATGAATCAGGGGGATGTGGGACATGCTCGGCAGCGTCCAGCCCATCGCGTCGTAGATCTGCTTTTGGCGGGCCGCGTTGATCAAATGGTCGTCGCCGCGGATGACGTGGGTGACGCCCATGTCGTGATCGTCGACCACCACAGCGAGCATGTAGGTCGGGTTGCCATCGCCGCGCAGCAGGACGAGGTCATCCAGATTCTCGTTCTGCCAGACCACGCGGCCCTGGACCTGGTCTTCGATCACGGTCTCACCGGTCTGGGGCGCACGGAGCCGGATGGTGGGCTTCACGTCGGTTGGGGCCGTCGCCGGATCGCGGTCGCGCCACAGGCCGTCATAGAGGCGGGTGCGCCCCTCTTCGCGCGCCTTCTCGCGCATCGCGGTGAGCTCCTCGGCGGTGGCGTAGCAGCGATAGGCCTTGCCGTCGGCGAGCAGCTGCTCGGCGACCTCGCGGTGGCGGGCGGCGCGGCTGAACTGGTAGATGACGTCGCCATCCCAGCCGAGCTCCAGCCATTTCAGGCCGTCGAGGATGGCGCCGATCGCGGCCTCGGTGGAGCGCTCCCGGTCGGTGTCCTCGATCCGGAGCAGCATCTTGCCGCCGTGCTTCTTCGCATAGAGCCAGTTGAACAGCGCCGTGCGCGCGCCCCCGATATGGAGGAAGCCGGTCGGCGAAGGAGCGAAACGGGTGACGACGGGAGAGGTCATTCTTGGCAGGGCCTATGCATTGGAGGCGCTGGTATATAACAGGACCGGAGCATAACTAAAGCCCGGCAGCGGACCGCCAAGGGTTGCTTGAGACCTTGCTTAAGCCCTTGGCTCAGCCAAGGGAATTTGGCAGAAGGGCCGCTGATTTCCCTACAGGATTTTCGTAATGACAGAACCGGTGGCGAACGAGGTTGGGCGCGATTTCATTCGTGACATCATCCAGGCCGACCTCGAGCAGGCCAAATACAAGGAGATCGTGACCCGGTTCCCGCCGGAGCCGAACGGTTATCTCCATATCGGCCACGCCAAGTCGATCGCGCTCAATTTCGGCATCGCCCAAGAGTTTCCGGGCCGTTGCCATCTGCGCTTCGACGACACCAATCCGGTCAAGGAAGAGCAGGAATATATCGATTCCATCCAGGCCGACGTGCGCTGGCTCGGCTTCGACTGGGGCAAGAACCTGTTCTTCGCTTCGGACTATTTCGACCGCCTCTACGAATGGGCGGAGCAGCTGATCCGCGACGGGCTCGCCTATGTCGATGACCAGACCCAGGAGCAGATTCGTCTTGCGCGCGGCACGCTGACCGAGCCCGGCAAGAACTCGCCGTTCCGCGATCGCACCGTGGATGAAAACCTCGACCTGTTCCGTCGCATGAAGGCGGGCGAATTCCCGAACGGCGCGCGCGTGCTGCGGGCCAAGATCGACATGGGGGCGGGCAACATCAATCTGCGCGACCCCGTGCTGTACCGCATCCTGCATGCGCACCATCCGCGCACCGGGACCAAATGGAGCATCTATCCAAGCTACGACTATGCCCACGGCCAGTCGGACGCCATCGAAGGCATCACGCACTCGATCTGCACGCTGGAGTTCGAGGACCATCGGCCGCTCTACGACTGGTTCATCGAGAAGCTGCCGGTGCCCTCGAAGCCGCACCAGTACGAATTCGCGCGGCTGAACCTGACCTACACGCTGCTGTCCAAGCGTGTGCTGACCCAGCTCGTCCGCGAGGGCCATGTCGCGGGCTGGGACGACCCGCGCATGCCCACCATGGCGGGCATGCGCCGCCGCGGCGTGCCGCCGGCCGCGCTTCGCGAATTCGTCAAGCGCATCGGCGTTGCGAAAGCCAATAGCGTGGTCGACGTCGGCATGCTGGAATTCTGCATCCGCGAGGAATTGAACCGCACGTCGCAGCGGCGCATGGCGGTGCTTAAGCCGCTCAAGGTCGTGATCGAGAATTATCCCGAGGGGCAGACCGAGGAGCTCGAGGCGATCAACCATCCGGATGATCCCTCCGCCGGCACCCGCAAGATCACGTTCGGCCGTGAGCTCTATATCGAGCAGGACGACTTCATGGAGAACCCGCCGAAAAAGTTCTTCCGTCTGTCGCCGGGCAACGAGGTGCGGCTGCGCTACGCCTATTTCGTCAAGTGCATCGGCGTGATCAAGAACGATGCCGGCGAGGTGGTGGAGCTGCGCTGCACCTACGATCCCGCGACCAAGGGCGGCAACGCGCCCGATGGCCGCAAGGTCAAGGCCACCATGCACTGGCTGCCGGCGGCGACATCCGTGCCCGCGGAAATCCGCATCTACAATCAGCTGTTTGCCAAACCGAGCCCGGACGCCTCGAACTTCACCGCCGACCTCAATCCGCAGTCACTGGAAATTCTTGCTAATGCCCGCGTCGAGGCATCGGTCGCGGAAAGCAATTCGACCGAGCCGATGCAGTTCGAGCGCCAGGGCTATTTCGTGCGCGACAAGGACTCGACGTCCGACAGACCGGTATTTTCCAGGACTATCGGTCTGCGCGACACGTTCGCGAAGGAAGTTGCCAAAGGCTGAAAAGAGCTGCGAGGCCACAATGAGCAACGAAGCCGACGCTATCGTTTCCGCCATCATCGCGAAATGGCGCGCCGGCTTCGCCACGCTCGATGCGGCCGCGCTCTCATCGCTCTATGCGAGGAATGCCTTCTTCTTCGGCTCCAACCCAAAGCTCTACCGGGGCAGGGCCGGCGTCGCAGACTATTTCAACGGCCTGCCGCGCTGGCGCAAGCCGAGCGCGGTGTTTTCCGAGGTGACGGCGGCGCAGGCAGGTCCTGATCTGATCAATATGGCCGCCACCATCTCGTTCGATCTCGCCGGCGAACGCCCCGATTTCTCGGTCAAGATGAGCTGGGTCATCATGCGCGAGGACGGCGACTGGAAGATCGTCAATCACCATGCTTCGTCGCAGGCGCCGCTGATCTGACGAGCGGGCACACGGCTTCGTCATTCTCGTGAGAGAACGAACGTGCTCCCCGCGCGTTGGGGTGGGTCCAACAAGGAACCCACCATGCAGAACATCGCAGAGCATATGGAAGTGATCGGCGCCGACGGCGTCCACATCGGCACCGTCGACAAGGTCGAAGGCAATCGCATCAAGCTGACCAAGAAGGACAGCGGCGAGGGCAGCCACAAGGGCCATCATCACTTCATCGACAAGGGCCTCGTCGCCGATATCGAGGGCAACAAGGTCAGGCTGTCGGCCAAGGCGGATGTGGCCGTGACGATGGAAGAGGAAAAGTAGCGGCCGCGCCCCTTCGTTCCTGATCCGTACCGCTATCCGCCCACCTGCACGTTCCGGTAGCTTCTGGCTTCGTTGCGTATCATCGAGTGCAGGGAATGGCGGAGCCGGGCCGGCCGGTACGATCGCAGGGATCGCGGGGACGTGGCCCGCGGGCCGCGCCGCGTCCGCGGGCGGCCTCGCGCCTGCAGGCCTCGACCTCTGGACATCGCTGGCCGAGACCCTCCGCGCCTGGCTGCGCGCCGAGGCGGGCGCCGGGCGGCTGTTGCCGTGGGTGCCCGTCGCGTTTGGCTGCGGCATCGCGCTTTATTTCTCTGCCGATCATGAGCCGGTGCTGTGGGTCGTTGCCACGACCGCCATCGCGCTCCTGCTTGGCGCGGCTCTGTTGCGGCGGAGCCGGCTGTTCGCCCCGGCCATCATGATCGCGGCGGTCGCGGCCGGCTTTGCCGTCGCAACCTGGAAGACGGCGCGCATCGCCCACCCGGTGCTGGCAAGGGCGCTCTATTCGGTGTCGTTGTCGGGCTTCGTCGAGGCTCGCGACATCCGCGAGCGTACCGATCGTTTCGTGCTGCGCGTCACGGCGATGGAGGCGCAGCGCAGCGACGTCAGGCTCGAGCGCGTGCGCCTGTCGGTCCGCAAGGGCACCGCGCCGGAGGTCGGTAGCTTCGTTCAGCTGAAGGCACGGCTGATGCCGCCACTCGCGCCGGTGCGGCCCGGCAGCTACGACTTTTCGCGTGACATGTTCTTCCAGGGCATCGGCGCCTCCGGCTTCGCGATGGGCGCCATCACGGTGGCGTCGCCGCCTGAGACCGGCGGCTTACGGCTGCGTTACGCGGCCTTCATGCAAGGCCTGCGCGATGCGATCGATGCCCGCATCCGGGCGACGCTCGACGGCGACAATCGGGCGATCGCGACCGCGCTGCTCACCGGGCGGCGCGATGCGATCACCACGCCCGTCAACGATGCGATGTTCATCTCCGGCCTCGGCCACGTGCTCTCGATCTCCGGTTATCACATGGCCGTCGTTGCCGGCGTCGTGTTCTTCGCGGTGCGCGCGCTGCTCGCTCTGATCCCCGGATTGGCGGCCGGCTTCGCCATCAAGAAATGGTCGGCCGCCGCCGCGCTGGTCGCCGCTGCGTTCTACCTGCTGCTGTCGGGCGCGGAGGTCGCCACGCAAAGGTCGTTCTTCATGACGGCGGTGGTGCTGATCGCGGTGATGGTCGATCGCCGCGCCATCACCTTCCGCACGCTTGCTGTGGCTGCGCTGATCGTGCTGGCGGTCGCGCCGGAAGCGCTGGTGCATCCGAGTTTTCAGATGTCGTTTGCGGCAACGCTCGGCTTGGTCGCACTGGTGCAGATCGACATGCCCAATTTGTTTGCCTCGCCGGACAATTCGGCGACTGCGCGCATTGCGATGTGGGGTGGGCGCGAGATTGCGATGCTGTTCATGGCTTCGCTGATTGCGGGACTTGCGACGACGCCCTATGCCGCCTTTCATTTCCACCGTGTCACGCCGTTCGGCGTGCTCGCCAATCTCGGCGCGATGCCGGTGGTCTCTGCGCTGGTGATGCCGGCGGGGCTGTTGGGGCTGCTTGCTGCGCCGTTCGGGCTGGACAGCGTGTTCTGGTGGCTGATGGGGATTGGCATCGAGTGGATGGTCGCGGTCTCGCGCTGGGTCGCGGCCTTGCCGGGCGCGGTGGGCCGCATCCCGGCGTTCGGGATCGCGCCGCTGATCGCGGCGAGCCTGGGAATCATTGTGCTCGGCTTGTTGCGCACGCCGCTGCGCTGGTCCGGCGCCCTGGTGCTGCTGGCAGCGATCCCCTGGGGACTGTCGGCGCGGCAGCCCGACATCCTGATTGCCGGGGATGGCGCCAGCGTCGCGGTGCGGGGCAGGGACGGATATCTGCACCTGATCAGGACGAACAAGGACAGCTTTCTGCTCAAGGAATGGCTCGCTGCCGACGCCGATCCGCGCGATGCGGGCAGAGCCTCGCTTGCCGATGGCGTGTCCTGCGACGAATCCGGCTGCGTGACGCCACTGGCCGACGGGAGGCTGGTCGCGCTGGCACTGCGCGTCGACGCTCTCGCAGACGATTGCAGTCGGGCCGCCCTGGTGGTGACGACACGTCCCGCGCCGCCCGATTGCGCGGCGATGGTGGTCGATCGGCAGCGGCTCGCCAGCCAGAGCGCGCTGGCGCTGACGCAGCGTGGTGACGGTTTTGTGGTTCAGGCAGTGAGGGCGAGAGGCACGAGCCGCCCCTGGTTGCCGGCCGGCGCCGGCGAGGGTGATTTCGACGGCAGCCTCGCGCCAAAGTCGACCGCGCCTCGCATCAAGGACGCAACGCCGGCGGACACCGACCTGCAAGCCGACGATTGATCTGATGGTGCGGAGCAACGCAGTGGTTCGGTGCGTCCGTTCGGATTCGCGGGGTGCAAACCACACCATCTCGCCGGCCACGGCCGGCGATGGCGATTCAATCCTGACCTCCGACTTCGTAGCCGGAGGGCGGCTCTGTCAGCCGATCGGCAGGTGCGTGACGGTCGGCTGCCTGTCGGCGGTGATCTGCGCCTTGTGCTCGCGCTCGGTGACCGACTGAGTCACCGGCAGTTGCAGCACCGTCGCGCGCTGGCCTTCGACGAGCTGCGTCACCAGCACGTATTTGCCGTCGGGGAATTCGATCGCATCATGATGGCGGTCGGGAACGTGCGGATCGATCTTGCCGAACTTGCCCACGCGGGAATTGATGGTGCGCGTCCAGATCCAGCGATTGTCGTAGCGGACGTCGTCGGCGAAGGCGAGCTCCGTCCCCGGCAGCAGGCAGACGGCAACAGACGGATCGGCTGCAGAGGCGAAGCCGCGCGTCGAGGTGCCGCGGAAGCTTGTCGTGACGATCGTCTCGCCGACTTCGGCGGGGCGCGACGCGACGGCATGTAGGCTGTAGTCACACATCGGGTGCTCCTCATGCTGGGATAGCAACCCGCGTCTCTTATCGAGGCGCAGGCCTCTATCAGAGTGGAAGCACGAACGCTCTGCTTGGTTGTGGGCAAATCTGCGGCTGGCTTCCGCAAGCCGCGATCACATTATCTTTCCCGAATTCAATAGGAACAAAGCTCGCCGCGATGCATTCGGGAGGCGCGTACGCGAACATTGCCAACTTGGCTGCAACGGCCGAACTTGACCGCTGGTCGCTGTTTCCTCGAACAACCGAGCCGCGAAGCGGTGCTGCTTGAAGCGGTGCTGCTTCGTCGGCGTGGCGAGGAGCCAGCGTTGGAGGAGGGGCCGGATAGTCTGTGCAGAACCAGAAAGGCTATCCAGCCGGAGCGGACGATGATCCGCTCCAATCTCTGACCGGCGATGCCGATCGGAAGCGCGCGAGGCGCCAAGCACCTCCGGCATGAAGTGCTTCCGATATGAAGTACTGCCGATAGAAAGACTCCCGGTATCAGTACTTCCGGTAAAGCCCGATCAGCTTGCCCTGAATCTTCACCCGGTTGGGCGGCAGGATGCGGACCTCATAGGCCGCGTTGGCGGGCTCGAGCGCGATCGAGGCGCCGCGACGGCGGAAGCGCTTCAGCGTCGCTTCCTCGTCGTCGATCAGCGCCACCACGATGTCGCCGGTATCGGCGCTCTCGTTGCGCTGGATCAGGGCCATGTCGCCGTCGAGAATGCCGGCTTCGACCATCGAGTCGCCGCGCACTTCCAGCGCGTAATGCTCGCCCGAGCCGAGCATGTCAGGCGGTACGCTGATAGTATGGCTGCGGGTCTGCAACGCCTCGATCGGCGTGCCGGCCGCGATGCGGCCCATCACCGGCACCGCGACGGGACGTTCGCCCTCGTCAGCGGGCAGGCTCGCGCTCGCACGCACCTTGCCGAGATTGCCCTCGATGACGCTCGGCGTGAAGCCGCGGCGGCTGCCAGCGGCTGCCTGGAGCTCCGGCAGCTTGATGACTTCAATCGCACGGGCGCGGTTGGGCAGGCGTCGGATGAAGCCACGCTCCTCGAGCGCCGTGATCAGGCGATGGATGCCCGACTTCGAGCGCAGATCGAGCGCATCCTTCATCTCGTCGAAGGAGGGCGGCACGCCGCTTTCCTTCAGACGCTCACTGATGAACCGCAGAAGCTCGTATTGTTTGCGCGTTAACATCTCGACCAAAGTCCCCCGGTTGATGTCGTCCGATTCCGAGACGCTGAATTCGGCCATAAGCCGCTGCATGCTCGAAACAAATCATGAACAGACACTATATGTTCGATACATGTTCCGCAACTGCTTAATTTACCGTGAACAGAGCAAAGTGCGCGGAACGCGCGTTGCGGGGGCGCTCAGACGGGGAGCCGCAACACTTCGCAAGCCGTGCCGGCTTCGGCCTTCGGCGCGAATGGTGCGCGGACGAGAAGTACCTGTGCTGCAGCGAGATTCGCAAGCAGCGAAGAGTCCTGATGATTGACGGGAACAACGACGCGTGTGCCATCGTCACGCTCCTCAAGATGCGCGCGCAGATAGTCCTCGCGCTGGTCGTTGGCGCCGACGTCGCGGCCGAGCACGGCGCGTTCACGGCGATGGTGAATCACTGAACGGCCCGACAGGGCGCGAATCAGCGGCACCATGAACAGGAAAGCGCACACGTAGGACGATACGGGATTGCCCGGCAGGCCGATCACACCCATTGCGCCGAGTCGCCCGTGCATCATCGGCTTGCCTGGCCGCATCGCGATCTTCCAGAACGCCATCGCGATGCCTTCGTCCCGCAGTGCCTGCTGGACCAGATCGTGGTCGCCGACCGATGCGCCGCCGGTCGTGATCAGGACGTCGGCGCCGCTCTCGCGGGCGCGGCGGATGCCGGCGGTGGTGGCCTCGAGCGTGTCGGCGGCAATACCGAGGTCGATGGTCTCGGCGCCCTCGCTGCGGGCGAGCGCGTGCAGGGCGTAGCCGTTGGAATAGACGATCTGGCCGTGGCCGGGCGTGGTGCCCGGCATCACCAGCTCGTCGCCGGTGGCGAGAATCGCGACCTTCGGACGCCTGACAACGGCAAGGTGCGGATGATTCATCCCGGCGGCGAGCGCGAGGTCTCGCTCGGTCAGACGGCTTCCCTTGCGCAGGAGCACGTCGCCCTCGCGGAAATCGACGCCGGCGGGGCGGATGTGCCGGCCGGCGATCGCGGCTTCCTTGATCGTGATGCGCTTGCCGGCGGCGACCGTGTCCTCCTGGATCACGACGGCGTCCGCGCCAAAGGGAACGACGCCGCCGGTGAAGATCCGCACGGCCTCGCCGGCTCCGACCGTCCCCTCGAACGGTCGGCCCGCTGCGACTTCGCCGATGACGGTGAGCTCCGAATCGATCGTCGCGGCATCGGCCGCGCGCACCGCGTAGCCGTCCATCGCCGACATCGCTTGCGGCGGCTGCGTGCGCCGCGCCACGACGTCACGCGCGAGCACGCGATGGTAGGCCTCGTCGAGGGAAATCATTTCTTCCGGCAGCGGCTCTGCACCCGCCAGCACCGCGGCAAGCGCGTCAGAAACCGGCATCAAGGCCACGGCGAAAACTCCTGCTCGGCACGTTCGGGCGAATGTTCCGCACGTCTTCTAGCCGAGCGCAGGCGCAGAGGCAAAAGCGGCTGAGCAGGCACAGTCATCCCGCCCCTTCACATTGTTCCGGAAGGCAGGATCAAGCGCGTCGCGGCATGATCCGAAGGAGGTCACAGATCGGCAGGAGAGTGGTCATGGAAGCGACGAAAATCATGGCAAGGCGAGAACGCGCCATGGCCTGAATCGATCAGCTCCCTGCCTGCCCGGGAGTTACGTCGGGCGCCTTGGATCCCTGATCCTTGTCGGGCAGCGGGTCGGCTTGGGATTTCAGGTCGGCGGCCTTGCTCACAAGCTTGGCGGAAAGGTCCGAATCTGAAGTTGTCCTCGCGAATTCAAGAAGAAGAGAGGCCTGCTTGGTGAGGTAGGTTTTGCCCAGCACGATGATGCATCCGTCCGTAGAAGTCCCAACGGACGCTAAGAGTCCGGAAGGCGGTATTCCGTTCCCGGAACTCTGTATAAAAATGTACAAAGTGATCCGGTTCCTCAATTTTTCAAAATTGGTCCGTCGGGCCGTGCCGTCGTGGGTTTCGCGACAACGGACCGTCGTCAAATGCCCAATGCCTTCAATGCGTTCCCGACGTCACGCGGCGAGGTCACATGCACCGCCGTCAAGCCGCGCGCGCGCGCTCCCTCGATGTTTTCGGCAAGATCGTCGAAGAACACGATGCGCCCGGCGGGCACGCCGATCGCCGCAACGACGTGGTCGAAGGCCTCCGCATCCGGTTTGCGCAGGCCGATGCTGGACGACAAATACAGCTCGCGGAAATGGCCGAGGAGGTCGGCATATTCCCTCGAGAAATGGTCCACGTGCGGCCGGTTGGTGTTGGAGAAAGCATAGAGCGGCATCTGTTTCGCTGCGCGCGGCAGCAGCTCGGCGATGTCAGGCATTTCGCCGGCGAAAATCGCGTTCCAGCCTTCCAGGAACTGCGCATCCGAAATGCCGATTCCGAGCGAGGCTCGCAATGAGGCGAAATAGTCCTCATCGCTGATCTTCCCCATCTCGTGCAACCGATAGGCTTCGCTGTCCCGCACATAGCGCGCGACGATGGCTTCGGGCTTGCAGCCGGCATGTCCCGCCCAGCAGGCGATCGCCTTGGAGAAATCGATATCGAGCACGACGCGGCCGAGATCGAACAGGAGCGCATCCGCGCTGCCGGGAGAGAGCGATGTCACCTGCGTCCTTTCACTCAGTATCGATACGGCTCGTGGTCGAACAGCGGAAACGCGCTGAACACACTCGGCGCGTTGGTTGCGGTCGCCTGGTGCAGGCAGGATTTGTTGACCTCGGCGAACGAGGTCGCACCCAAGAGGCCGAGGCAGCGCAGCACTTCGTCCTCGAGCAGTTCCAGCATGCGCGCCACGCCGGCTTCGCCGGCCGCCGCCAGCGCCCAGCATTGCAGCCGGCCGATGCCGACGAGGTCGGCGCCCGCCGCGATCGCCTTGACGATGTCGGTGCCGCGACAGACACCGCCATCGACCATGATCTTGGCGCGGCCGTTCACGGCGTCGACGATCTCGGGCAGCACGTGCATGGCGCCGCGACCGTGATCGAGCTGACGGCCGCCATGGTTGGAGACGTAGATCCATTCGACGCCGTGATCGATCGCGATCAGCGCGTCCTCCGGCGTCGCGATGCCCTTGAGGATCAGCGGGATCTTGAACTTGTCCTTGATCATCTTCACCGTCCGCCACTCCAGACCCTTCTGGTAATCGCCCCCGGTGGCGCGCAAGCGGCTCTCGCGAACGTAGCGCTTGGCGATGTCACGTTCGCGGCGGCTGTAGTGGGCGGTGTCGACGGTCAGGCAGAAGGCGGCGTAGGCGTTCTTCTCGGCCCGGCTGACGACGTCGGCGACGAAGGCGTCATCGCCGCGCACATAGAGCTGGTAGAGCCGCAGCGCGTCGGACGCAGCTTCGGCGGTCTTTTCTAGGCCGGGCTCGGACACCGAACTGAGCATGTGCGCCGCACCGAAAGAGGCGCAGGCGCGTGCCACGCTCGCCGCACCATCCGGATCGAAGATCTCGAGCGCGCCGACCGGGGCGAGGACCACGGGCAGGCGCATCTTGCGGCCGAACTGTTCGACCGAACCTGTAACCTTGCGAACATCGCGCAGCACGCGCGGGCGGAAAGCGATCTCGTCCAGCGCCATGCGGTTGCGACGCATCGTGGTCTCGGTCTCGGCCGCGCCGACGATATAGTCCCATGCATTCTGGTTGAGGTTGGCGCGGGCTTTCCGGATGAATTCATGCAGATTCTGGAACGGCTCGGTGCTGGCGCCGAGCTCGACGTTCCTTTCCGGTTGGATGCGGGGTGCTTCGTTCATTGTTATCCTCCCGAGAATTTGAAGCCTTCCCTGATCGCCTAACCCGTCCGGGGCGCCAAAACCATCCTAAAATGGCATGGCTGCGAGGCGCGGGCCGGCCGGCCGACCCCCGCTGCGCACGAACCGGTCCTGCAACGTTGCCGAAAGTTTAGGTCCGGACCAACCGATTTTTACGGTGTACCCGCCGGCGTGGCATCCCGGCCTTGAAGAAACCAGAATGGTATTGTGAGAAGCAGGCTGGATCGCCATTTGCATGGCGGCTCCCAGCCCACCGAACCGCGAAGCAAAAAGGCCAGCCTATCCATGCGGAAAACCCTGCTGTTTCCACTGGGCGCGCTCACCGGAGCGTGTCTGACCCTTTTGGTAGCCAGTCCGCACGGCGGCGTTTGGGCGGCACGGGCGGCAGCGAGCGCGGATGACGCCTATTCCAAGCTCAATCTGTTCGGCGAAGTGTTCGAGCGGGTGAAGGCGAGCTATGTCGAGAAGCCTGACAATGCCAAACTGATCGAAGGCGCGATCACCGGCATGGTGACCTCGCTCGATCCGCACTCGCGCTACATGAACGACAAGGCCTGGACCGAGATGCAGGAGACCACCTCCGGCGAGTTCGGCGGGCTCGGCATCGAGGTCACGATGGAGGAGGGGCTGGTCAAGGTCGTCTCGCCGATCGACGACACGCCGGCATCCAAGGCCGGCATCATGTCGGGCGACCTCATCAGCAAGATCGACGGCGATGCCGTGCAGGGCATGACGCTCGAGCAGGCCGTCAACAAGATGAAGGGGCCGGTCGAGACCCAGACCAAGCTCACGATCGTGCGCAAGGGCGCCGACGCTCCGCTCGACGTCGCGATCAAGCGCGAGATCATCCATGTGCGTCCCGTGCGCTTCCACGTCGAGAACGGGGATATCGGCTATATCCGCGTCACCTCGTTCAACGAGCAGACCACCGATGGCCTGAAGAAGGCGATCGCATCGATCACCAAGGAGGTTCCGCCGGAGAAGCTGGTAGGCTACGTGATGGACCTGCGCAACAATCCGGGCGGATTGCTCGACCAGGCCGTGTCGGTGTCGAGCGCGTTCCTGCAGCGTGGCGAGGTCGTCTCGACCCGCGGCCGCAATCCGGAAGAGACCCAGCGCTTTACCGCCCATGGTGGCGACCTCACCAAGGGCAAGCCGCTGGTGGTTCTCGTCAACGGCGGCTCCGCCTCAGCCTCGGAAATCGTGGCCGGCGCGCTGCATGACCACAAGCGCGCGACGCTGATCGGCACGCGCTCGTTCGGCAAGGGCTCGGTGCAGACCATCATTCCGCTCGGCACCGGCAACGGCGCGCTGGCGCTGACCACGGCGCGCTACTACACGCCCTCGGGCCGCTCGATCCAGGCCCAGGGCATCGCGCCCGACATCGAGATCCTCCAAGACGTGCCGCCCGAGCTGAAGGGCCGGATGGACACCATGGCGGAGTCCCAGATGCGCGGTCATCTCCAGGCAGCCGACGGCACCGAGCAGACCGGATCGCAGTCCTATGTCCCACCGGAAGCGAAAGACGACAAGGCCCTGCATACGGCCTACGACTTCCTGCACGGCCAAACCGCGAATGCGGTCGCCGCCAAGCCGGCGTCGAAGGCTGCGGTGCCGAACTAGGCGCTCGCGACGGTAAGGTGTTGATCGCCCGGGAGCGGATAGCCGTTCCCGGGCGAACTTGTTTCGGGACGCTGTGTCAGCTCGGGTTCATGGCCGCGAAGGTGGCCTCGTAGCAGCCATCGCGCTCGGCCCAGCGGCGGGCGCGGTCGCGCTCGACCAGACCTCGCCGCCGGGATGAACCCGCAACTCCAGCAATTGCATGACCTCCGCGACACCTGCGTCGTGTGTATCGAGGAAAGCTTCTGGGAATGCCGCTGCGCCGACCACGAGGTCCGAACTAGCTTGCCTCGCGGCGGCGGCCTTCGTTGCCGCCGCGCCGGGCGAGACGGCTGCGATGAGCTGCGAACAGCTCCAGCACCTTGTCGGCGGGCTTTGCGGCGCTGAACAGATAGCCCTGCATCTCGGAGCAGCCGAGCGCGCGCAGCAACCGCTGCTGCTCCTCGGTCTCGACGCCCTCGGCCGTGGTGGTCATGCGGCGGGCGGCCGCGAGATTGACGACCGCCTGCACGATGCTGGCGGAGCCGTCGGGGCCGGCGATGTCGTTGACGAAGCAGCGGTCGATCTTGATCTTGTCGAACGGGAAGCGGTGCAGATAGCTCAGCGAGGAGTAGCCGGTGCCGAAATCGTCCAGCGCGATGCGGACGCCGATGGCGCGGAGTTGATGCAGGATCGCAAGCGCCGTGTCGTCGTCGCGGATCAGCACCGCCTCGGTGATTTCGAGCTCGAGCCGGCTCGCCGACAAATTGGAGGCGGCAAGCGCCGCCATGATCTTCAGCGCCAGCGTGCCGCTCTTGAATTGCACCGGCGAGACGTTGACGGCGAGGCGGATGTCGTCAGGCCAGTTCGCCGCGTCCCGGCAGGCGGTCGCCAGCACCCATTCGCCGATCTCGTTGATCAGGCCGGTGTCCTCGGCGATCGGAATGAACTCCGCCGGCGAGACCATGCCGCGCTCGGGATGGCGCCAGCGCACCAGCGCCTCGCAGCCGGTGATGCGGTCGTCCTTCAGGCTGAGGCAGGGCTGGTAATACACCTCGAGGCCGCCTTCGAGCCCGCCTTGAGCGATGGCGTGGCGCAGGTCGATCTCGAGCTGCCGCCGCTCGTGGATCTTGGCGTCCATCTCCGACTCGAAAAAGCGATAGGTGCGGCGCCCCGCGGCTTTGGCGGCGTACATCGCCATGTCCGCGTTCTTCAGGATCTGGTCCAGCGCCGTTCCATGTTGCGGCGCCAGCGCGATGCCGATGCTGGCGTCGGTGGCAAGATGATGCCCCATGCAGTCGAACGGCGCCCGGATGGCCTCAAACACCCGCGCGACGAGCTCGCTGACCTGATCCGGCGATGTCACCGCGCTCTGGACGATGGCAAATTCGTCGCCGCCGAGGCGCGCCACGAAGTCCGCCGGCCCCGCACAGCGGTGGAGGCTCTGCGCGACCGACTTCAGGAGCTCGTCGCCGACGAGATGCCCGAGCGCGTCGTTGACGCCCTTGAACTCGTCGATGTCGATGTAGTGCACCGCGAGTTGTTCGCCGCCGGCGACGAGATCGAGTTCCTGACGCAGATGCTCGTGGAACATGGTGCGGTTGGGCAGGTCGGTCAGTGCGTCGTAATGAGCGAGATGGGTGATGCGCTCCTCGATACGCCGGCGCTCCGTGATGTCCTCATGCGTCGCCACCCAGCCGCCGTCCGTGAGCGGTTCGTTCACGATCTGGATCGAGCGACCGTCGGAGGTCTCGACCACCATGGAATTGCGCACGTGGACGTCGCGCAGGACCCGTGCGACATACTGGTCCGCATCGCCGGTGAACGAGCCGGTGGCTTTGCGGTGTGCAATGATGTCGTGAAAGCTGCAGCCGGGTCTCACGATTTCGGCCGACAGCCCGTACATCTCGATGTAGCGCTGATTGCAGATCACGAGCTGCTGCGAGGCGTCGAACAGCAGCAGGCCCTGGGTCATGTTGTTGACGGCGCGGTCGAGACGCTGCTTTTCCAGCGTCAGCCGTTCCCGCGAAAGACGATGCTGCTCCAGGAGCTTGCGAACGATCGCGATCAACACGCCCGCGATGGCGAGCGCGGAAGAGGCCGCGACCGAGATCAGGATGCCGATCTGCTCGCGCCAGTCCGTCAGGGCCGTCGCGCGCGTCGTGGTGGCCATCATCAGGATCGGGAAGTGAGGCAGGGCATGTGAGGAAATCAGCCGGTCCTCGCCGTCGACGGGGCTCATGAAGCGGCCGGTAAAATGGTCGAGCCCGAAAACCCTTTGATGCGCGAACGGACCGTTCTTGAAATTCCGTCCCATCAATTCACTGGAATGGGGATAACGGGCGAGCATCGTGCCGTCCCGGTGCAGCATCGAGATCGTCGTGCTTTCGCCGAGCACGGCTGACTCGAAGAATTTTTCGAAGTTTGCCGGCTCGATGCCGCGTCCGACCACACCCATGAATTCGCCGTTCGGTCCGACGACCTTGCGCACGATCAGGATGGTCCATGCGCCGGAGATGCGACTGTAGAGTGGCTCGATCAGGACGTCGGGAGCGTCGGGATCGTACCGGAAGGTCTGGAAATAGGCGCGATCGGCAACGTTCACGTTCGGGGCCGGCCATGCCGCCGACGAATTGATCAAATTGCCTTCGGCATCTATGATATTGACGCCGCCCATGTAGGGCAGTGCTCGATCTTCGAACGCAGCATCCGGTGGAGGTCCTGGCCGGCGAGGCGCTTGCGATAGTCCGCCGCACTGGTGATGCCGCTTGCGCGGACGTAGTCGACGAAATCCTTCTGGATGACCGCGAAATCCTGCAATTGCTGGTCGAAATGATGGGCCAGCATCAGCACGGTGTTTTCCAGCTCGCGCCCGGAGCTGCGCAGCGCACGTTCGCGGAAATTCTGCGCCATCAGCGTCGCGCCGACGGCGATCGCAGCGATCAACAGCGTGCCGCCCACCACCAGCCAGCGGATCGGTCCGCTGCGCACGAAGGCCTGGTCAAAAAGGCGACTGCCGAATCCCGTCATCATGATCGATCGTTGTCGTGCACACGCCAGGGTCAATTCTTGGCCCCGGAAACATCCGTTGGTTTACGGGAACGGAGTGGAGGCGAAGTTAGCAAGCTGGGTTAATGGGCCGTGAAGGGACCCTCGCAAAAGCAATCAATATGCGATCGAGTATGGGCTGATTGCGCTCGCGATCGTCGCCGTGGTGGACGGCCTGGGCAGCAAGCTCAATTCAAAATTCGGGTCGATCAGCGCGTCGTTGAAGTAGCAGCCGCAATCAGACGCGGTAATGGCCGGACTTGCCGCCGAGCTTCTCGACCAGATGGATGCCTTCGATGCGCACGCCGCGCTCCACCGCCTTGATCATGTCGTAGATGGTGAGGCAGGCGACCGAGACGGCGGTGAGCGCTTCCATCTCGACGCCGGTCGGGCCCGTGACCTTCACGCTGGCGCGGACGAGGCAGCCCGGCAGCGTTGCGTCTGGCTCGATCTCGACCGTCACCTTCGACAGCGCGAGCGGATGGCAGAGCGGGATCAGCTCCGCGGTGCGCTTGGCGGCCATGATGCCGGCGATGCGGGCGGTGCCGAGCACGTCGCCCTTCTTGGCGTTGCCGGACACGATCAGGTCAAGCGTCGCCCTGGTCATGACGACGCGTCCTTCCGCGACCGCGAGCCGCTCGCTGGCGGGCTTGTCCGACACGTCAACCATCCGCGCCTCGCCGGAGGCGCCGATATGGGTGAGGGCAGGGCCGGTCTTGGTCTTGGACTGGGTCTTGGACTCGGACTTGGCTGGTTTCGTCGCGGTCGGCTTGCGGGCCATGTCAGCGCGTGCCCGTCGCGCGCGCCGTCGTCTCGCGCGCCAGCAATGTGCGCGTCGCAGCGGTAACATCGGCTTGCCGCATCAGGCTCTCGCCGACCAGGAAGGTCGACATGCCGACGCGCTCGAGCCGGGCGAGATCGGCGGGCGTGAAGATGCCGCTCTCGCCGACCATCAGCCGGTCGCCGGGGATCAGCGGCGCCAATGTTTCGCTGGTCGCAAGCGTGGTTTCGAAGGTGCGCAAATTGCGATTGTTAACGCCGATCATCGGCGAACGCAGCTTCAGCGCGCGGTCAAGCTCGGCGCGGTCGTGGATCTCGATCAGCACGTCCATGCCGTGGGCGATGGCGGCATCCTCGAGCTCCTTGGCCGCGGCATCATCGAGCGCCGCCATGATGATCAGGATGCAGTCGGCGCCGTGCGCGCGGGCCTCCGCCACCTGATAGATGTCGAACATGAAATCCTTGCGCAGCACCGGCAGTGACGTTGCCGCGCGGGCCGCCACCATGAAGTCGAGATGGCCCTGGAACGAGGGCGTGTCCGTCAGCACGGACAGGCAGGCAGCGCCGCCGGCCTCATAGGCCCTGGCCAACAGCGGCGGATCGAAATCGGCGCGGATCAGGCCCTTTGACGGCGACGCCTTCTTGACCTCCGCGATCAGCGCGTAGTCGCCATTGGCGTGCTTGGCCTTGATCGCGCGCAGGAAGCCGCGCGGTGCTGCTTGCGCCTTGGCCTTCGCCTCTACCGCCGACAGCGGCTGCGCGCGCTTGGCCGCAGCGATTTCTTCGCGCTTGTAGGCTTCGATCTTGGTCAAGATGTCCGACATGTCAGGCTCAGCCGTTCGAGACCGCGATCAAATGTTTCAGCCGCGCGCGCGCCGCGCCGCTGTCGAGTGATTTTGCGCCGATCACGACACCTTCCTTGAGATCCCCGGCACGCCCCGCCACGACCAATGCGGCAGCGGCGTTGATCAGCGCGACGTCACGGTAGGGGCTCGGTTTGCCGTCGAGCACGCCCTGCAAGGCGATAGCGTTGGCGTCGGCGTCGCCGCCTTTGAGTGCACCGGCCTCGCAGCGCGGCAGGCCCGCGTCCTCCGGCGTCACCTCGAAATTCCGGATCTCGCCATTGTGGAGCGCGGAGACGAAGGTCGGGCCGGTGAGGGTGATTTCGTCGAGGCCGTCTGAACCGTGCACGACCCAGGCGGATTCAGAGCCGAGGTTCTTGAGCACTTGCGCCAGCGGCTGCACCCATTGCCGGGAGAACACGCCGACCATCTGCCGCTTCACACCGGCCGGATTGGACAACGGACCGAGCAGGTTGAAGATCGTGCGTGTCGCAAGCTCCACCCGGGTCGGGCCGACGTTCTTCATGGCGGGATGATGGGCGGGCGCGAACATGAAGCCGATGCCGCATTCGCGTATGCAGCGGCCGACCTGCTCCGGCCTCAGATCGATCTTCACCCCGAGCGAAGCCAGCACGTCGGCAGCGCCCGAACGCGACGATAGCGCGCGGTTGCCGTGCTTGGCCACCGGCAGACCGGCGCCCGAAACGATGAAGGAGGCACAGGTCGAGACATTGACCGAGCCGGAGCCGTCGCCGCCGGTGCCGACAATGTCGACGGCGTCGGCGGGCGCATCGACCGTGAGCATCTTGGAGCGCATGGCCGAGACCGCGCCGGTGATCTCGTCCACGGTCTCGCCGCGTACCCGCAACGCCATCAGCAGGCCGCCCATTTGCGAGGGCGTAGCCTCGCCGGACATCACGGCGTCGAAGGCGGAAGCCGCTTCGTCACGCGACAGGCTGGCGCCGGTCGCCACTTTTCCAATGATCGATTTCAGGTCGTCCATCGCGTGCTTTCAACTCACTGGTTCGCGCCGGTCACCTGCGCGAAGGCGGCCTGATTAATCGTGGTCCCGATGTCGGTTTCAAGCTTGTTGACGTAGGACGCGACCTGCTCCTCGGTCTGCGCGCGGTCGAGACTGTCCTTCAGCTTCTTGACCGCATCGGAAGCGGCATCGACGGTGGGATCGATGATCTCGGTAACGCGGAACACGATCACCTCGGTGCCGCCGGTCACTGCCGTCTGCCCGACGCCGTCCTTGGCGACGCGGAAGGCGGCCGACACGATGGCCGCGGGCACGCTGGCGGGCGAGTCGTCCCGCTTGAAGCCGGTGGCGGTCTCGACCTTGGCGCCGATCGCGGCTGCTTCGTCGGCGAGCTTGCCGCCAGATTCGAGCTTCTGCACCATCTCGGTCGCCTTGGCCTTCAGCTTGGTCGCGATCTGGTCCTGGCGCCAGCGCACCTCGACCTGGTCGCGAACCTCGTCGAGATTGCGGTCGCGCGAGGGCGTGATGGCAAGCACGTCGTACCAGACATAGCCGCCCTTGAACGAGATCGAGTCGTTGTCGACGCCGACATCGGTGTTAAAGGCCTGCGACACCACGTCGAGGCCCTGCGGAATGCCGGAGACCGGCTGGCCGCTCGGCGCGCGGCCGGAACGGTCGACGGCGTCGATGGTCACGGCGGTGAGGCCGAGCTTCTGCGCCGCGTCGATCACGCTGGCACCGCCGCCGCGCTCGTCTTCCATCTTGTCGCGGAGATCGGCGACCTTGACGCGCGCACGCTCGGTGGCGATCTCGCGCTTGATGTCGGCGGCAACGCTCGCGTAGTTCGCCTCAGTGCCCGGCTCGATCTTTTCGACCTTGACGATCGACGTGCCGAGACGGCCCTGGATCGGCTGGCTGATTTCACCGGCGGGAAGCGCGAAGACAGCGTCTCCAACTGCGGGATCGAGCGAGGATTTGGTCACGAGCCCGAGATCGACGTCAGACGCGCTCAGTCCGCGCTCCTTGCCGAGGTCCTCGAACGACGTCCCGCTGGTGAGCCGCTCGCGTGCGGCCTGCGCCTCGGCGGCGTTGGGGAATACGATCTGCTGGATCTGGCGCTTCTCCGGCGTGCCGAGCCGGTCCTTGCGCTGGTCGAATGCTTTCTTGGCGTCCTCGTCCGACACCTCGCTCCACTTGCCGATCTCCTCCGGCGAGATCACGACGAACGCGATCTTGCGATATTCGGGCGCGCGGAACTGGACCTTGTGATCCTCGAAATAGGCGGCGAGCGCCTCCGGCGATGGCGCGTCGATGGTGCCTGCCTGAGCTGCGTCGAGCCTGACGAATTCAATGGCGCGCTGCTCGTTCTGGAAGCGCGTCAGCACGTCGAGCATCGCCTTCGGCGGCTCGAGGCCGGCACCGATCGTGCCGGTGATCTGCCGACGCAGTGAGACCTTGCGCTGCTCCGAAACGTAGCGCTGCTCGGTATAGCCGAAATTGCGGATCACGGACTGAAAGCGGTTCGAATCGAAGTTGCCGCCGACGCCCTTGAAGTTCGGGTCGTTCATGATGAGCTGGCGGATCTGGTCGTCGGACTGGCCGAGCCCGAGCCGGCGCGCCTCTTCGTCGAGGGCGGCTTCCGCGATCGTCTGCTGGAGCACCTGACGGTCGAGGCCGAAGGCGCGCGCCTGCTCAGGCGACAGCGGCCGGCCGAACTGGCGGCTGATCTGCTGGAGGCGATCAGTGTAAATCTGGCGGAACTCGTTCAACGAAATCTCGGTGCCGCCGACCTTGGCCACGGTGGACTGCCCAAAGCCCTTGAAGATGTCGGCAATGCCCCAAACGCCGAAACTGATGATCAGCACGCCCATCACAATGGCCATAATGGTCTTGCCGAGCCAGTTTGATGAGGCCTTGCGCATTCCTCGAAGCATTTGGTCCAACTTGTTTGGCAGGAGGGGAATGGGAGCGCGTCTTAATGCAGATTCCGCAAAAGCGCGTCACCAAATTGATCAATCATCATAAAGTGGTGGCTTTCCCCCCGCAACCTCGGGTCTAGCAGGCTTTCGATCCCTGCGGTTAAAAGCCCCTGGTCTCTGGAACTGCCACTGGACCTCTGCTAGCGCATGAACAAACCAAATTTTGCTGGAATTTGACATGACCGATGCCATCCGCCCCCTGATCGCCGGCAACTGGAAAATGAACGGCCTCAAGGCCTCGACTGCCGAATTCGACGCCATGCTCAATGGCGCGGCAGAGGTGGCCGGCAAAGCCGAGCTGCTGGTTTGCCCGCCGGCGACCCTGATCGCTGCCTTTGCCGAGAAGGCACGCGGCAAGAAGGTCGCGGTGGGGGCCCAGGATTGCCACCCCAAAGCCTCGGGCGCCCATACCGGCGACATCGCCGCCGAAATGCTAGCGGATTCGGGTGCGACCGCCGTCATCGTCGGCCATTCCGAGCGCCGCGCCGACCATGGCGAGGGCGATGCCCTGATCCGGCAGAAGGCTGAGGCCGCCTGGCGCGCCGGGGTGACGGCGATCGTCTGTATCGGAGAGACGCAGGGCCAGCGCGATGCGGGCCAGACCCTGGATATCCTGCGCGGCCAGCTCACCGGCTCGCTGCCGGATGGCTCGACCTCCGCCAATCTGGTCGTGGCCTATGAGCCGGTCTGGGCGATCGGCACCGGCCTGACCCCGACGTCTCGGGATGTCGAGCAGATTCATGGCTTTATCCGGGAATTCCTGACCTCCAGGTTCAAGGCCGACGGCGCCGGGATGCGCATTCTCTATGGCGGCTCGGTCAAGCCCTCGAACGCGGCCGAGCTGATGGCCGTGAAGAACGTCAATGGCGCGCTGGTCGGCGGGGCCAGCCTGAAGGCGGCCGATTTCCTTGCGATTGCGCAGGGCTGCCCTAATTAGGCAGGGCCGTCCCTGGCTGGTTCAAACCACTGGTCCGGGGCTGATCGGGGGTGGCAATGCCCCGTCCGATCGTGTAACACCGCGCAACTTCAGGAAAACCCCGCGAAGCACGATTGGCCGCCGTCTCGGCGCTGTCGGCTTGTGACGGAAGGACACTATGCAGACCGTTGTCATCGTCATTCACCTCATGATCGTCACCGTTATGATCGGCGCCGTCCTGCTCCAGAAGTCGGAAGGCGGGGGCCTCGGCATGGGAGGCGGCGCAGGCTTCATGTCGAGCCGCGGCACGGCGAACCTTCTGACGCGGACCACCGCGATTCTGGCCGTCGGCTTCTTCCTCACCAGCCTGTTCCTGTCCTGGTATGCCGGCTACGACCGCAAGCCGTCGTCGATCATCGGTGCGCCGGCGTCGCAGACACAGCCGGCCGGTGGCGGACCGATCGCGCCGCCGACCTCGGGTGGCATCCTGGATTCGCTGAAGAAGGCCGACGAGCAGCAGGCTCCGGCACCGAGCGGCCCGCAGGTACCGCGTTCGCAATAAAACAGGGGGGCCATGCAGGGCGGCTTCTACCGTCCTGGATCAACAATCCCTATCAAGGCTCTGTCACCACTCTCAGTTCTGGCTCACCCACAGCCCCGCAAAATGTTTGGGGCGGAATACGAATCGCTTTGGCGAATCGAATTCGAGGGATTAGAGGTTAAGCCCCATGGCGCGGTACATATTCATCACCGGCGGCGTGGTTTCTTCGCTCGGCAAGGGTCTGGCTTCAGCGGCACTCGGTGCCCTGTTGCAAGCTCGGGGCTACAAGGTCCGCCTCCGCAAGCTTGACCCCTATCTCAATCTCGATCCCGGAACGATGTCGCCGTATCAGCACGGCGAAGTGTTCGTGACCGATGACGGCGCGGAGACCGACCTCGATCTCGGTCACTATGAGCGCTTCACCGGGCGGCCGGCGACTAAGGCCGACAACATCACGACCGGGCGCATTTATCAGGACATCATCTCCAAGGAGCGGCGCGGCGATTATCTCGGCGCGACCATCCAGGTGGTTCCGCATGTCACCAACGCCATCAAGGATTTCGTCCTCGACGGCAACGACGATTACGACTTCGTGCTGGTCGAGATCGGTGGCACCGTCGGCGACATCGAGGGCCTGCCGTTCTTCGAGGCGATCCGCCAGCTCAAGAACGAGTTGCCGCGCGATCACGCCATCTACATTCATTTGACGCTGCTGCCTTACATCCCGAGCGCCGGTGAGCTGAAGACAAAGCCGACGCAGCACTCCGTCAAGGAGCTGCGCTCGATCGGCATCCAGCCGGACATCCTGCTCTGCCGTACCGATCGCGAGATCCCGAAGGAGGAACGGCGCAAGCTCGGGCTGTTCTGTAACGTGCGCGAGAGCGCCGTCATCGAGGCGCGCGACGCCGACAGCATCTACGCTGTCCCTCAGGCTTACCACGCCGCAGGCCTCGACGACGAAGTGCTTGCCGCCTTCGGCATCGGCTCGCGGATTCCGCCGGAGCTGCGGAGCTGGCAGCAGATCAACGAGCGCATCCGCAATCCCGAGGGCAACGTCACCATCGCCATCGTTGGTAAGTATACCGGCATGAAGGATGCGTATAAGTCGCTGATCGAGGCGCTCTCCCATGGCGGCATCGCCAACAAGGTGAAGGTCAATCTCGACTGGATCGAAAGCGAGATCTTCGAGAAGGAAGATCCCGCGCCGTTCCTCGAGCACGTCAACGGCATTCTGGTGCCCGGCGGCTTCGGCCAGCGCGGCGCCGAAGGCAAGATCCGCGCGGCGCAGTTCGCGCGCGAGCGCGACGTGCCGTATTTCGGCATCTGCTTCGGCATGCAGATGGCGGTGATCGAGGCAGCTCGGAATCTCGTCGGGATCGAGGAGGCCAACTCCACCGAGTTCGGCCCGACCAAGGAGCCCCTGGTCGGCCTGATGACGGAATGGCTGCGCGGCAACGAGCTCGAGAAGCGCACCAACGCCGGCGATCTCGGCGGCACGATGCGCTTGGGCGCCTATCCCGCGGCGCTCAATCGCGGCAGCCGCGTTTCGGAAGTCTATGGCGGCGCGACCGAGATTTCCGAGCGCCACCGCCATCGCTACGAGGTCAACACCGCCTATAAGGATCGCCTCGAGCAGCACGGGCTGAAATTCTCGGGCCTGTCGCCCGACGGCGTGCTGCCGGAGATCGTCGAGTACGAGGATCACCCCTGGTTCATCGGCGTCCAGTTCCATCCGGAACTGAAGTCGCGACCGTTCGAGCCGCATCCGCTGTTCGCGTCGTTCATTCGCGCGGCAATGGTTCAGAGCCGCCTGGTGTAATCGCTCAGCGCGTGGCGGTGCAGTCACCTGCAAGATGCATCGGCTCCGGCGCGGCCGGCATTGACGTATCAGGCGCAAGCGATCCCGTGACGAGCTTCATCTGCGGCCGTCGCGTCAGCTTGTAGACGGCGGCCGGCGGCACGTTCAGCAGGGCACGATCCACCAGCTTTGCGCGCAAGCCCAGCCGGTCGAGCACGGGCCGCGGGATCGGACAACTCATGCCGTAGGTGAACTGGTAGAAGGCGCCGCCGGGGCGGACATGACTGAACGCGCCACCGACGATCGAGACCACCTTGCGCGTCGACATGTTGAGCAGCGGCAGGCCGCTCACGACCGCGCCGACGGGCGCGCCGTCATAGAGGCGCTCCGTTGCGAGCCGCCCTGCATCCATCCACAAGACGCGCGCGTTCGGAAAACGCATCTGGAGCACCTTCATGAAGTCGGAGCCGTATTCGATCAGCGTGAGGTCCTGCTGGCGCACGCCGCGTTTGAGCAGCTTGTAGGTGAACGCGCCGGTGCCGGGGCCGAGCTCGAGAACAGGGCCGGTCGATGCGGTGATCTCGCGGGTGATGAGATCGGCCAGCGCCGCGCCTGACGGCGCGATCGCGCCGACGCGGCGCGGGGCTGACATCCATGACAGGAAGAACGAGAGGAAATCGTTGGGCATGCGCACTCCGGCATCTTGGTTGCGCCTCGCAGGTCAGAGGTGAGGCGGCCGAACAATCGCTTGAGTGCATTGCGACAGCATTGCGTGCCGCCTGTCGATTGCGTCAATTCTCCCGGACGGGCGGCAGTGACATCCTGAAGCACGCGCCGCCGATCGCTGTGTCCGCGACCGAGATGTGGCCGCCATGCAGGAGCACGATCTCGCGCACCATGTTGAGACCGAGGCCGGCACCGCGATCGAGCGGTGTCAGCCGGTAGAACGGTTCGAATATCTGTTCGCGCTGATCGGCCGGAATGCCGGCGCCTTCGTCCGTGACCTCGATGCTCGCGGGCCTGCTGACACGAATGCCTATGGTGCCGCGGCGCGGGCCGTGCTGGATCGCATTCTGCACAAGGTTGGTCAGCGCGCGCTCCAGCGCCGCCGCATCGCCGATCGTTTCGACCGGCGTGGAGGGGGCGTCGAGCGCCAACTCGTAGCCGGCGGCAATGGCCAGCGGCGCAAGATCTGCGGCCGCGCTTTGCGCGATTGCGACGAGGTCGACGCGCGTGAAGGGATGGCCGCAGCGGTCGAGCCTTTGAATGTCCAGCAGCTGCTCGGCAAGCGTTGCCAGGCGCGCGGAATCCTCCAGCAACCGGGTCTTGTCCGGCCCCGCTGGAAGCGACTCCAGCCGCGTGTTCAGGATCGCGATCGGTGTGCGCAACTCGTGTGCGGCATCGGCGACGAAGCGCTTGTGGCGGGCATAGCCCTGGTCTAGCCGCGCCAGCGCGTCGTTGACCGCGGTCACGAGCGGCACGACTTCCAGCGGAATCCGGTCCAGCGACAGCCGCGTGCCGCGTTGATGGATGTCGATGTGCCGCGCCTGGTCCGCCGTCGCATCGAGCGCCTCGAAGGCGCGCCGCACGATCATCGGCGTGGCGATGAACGTCGCCGTTCCCATGAGGAGCAGGCCAGGCAGGGCGATGCCGAGCAGTGCAAGCGATGTCATGATCAACGCTTTGGCGCCCGTGAGCTTGCCTTGCGTCGCCGTGATGATTTGCACATTGCCGGCGTCGGTATCGACCCGCTTCAGCCGCGCCGGGGGCTTGCGCGGATCGTCCTCGAACAGCTGCCAGCCGAGCCGGGCCTGGCTGATCTGGTCGAGGCCGCTGCCGATGGCGGCGAATTCGGCCGGCACGGCGCCTTCGCTGAGCGAATGTCCCTGCCTGTCGCGGACCAGGAACCAGAGATCGGGGGTCTCGCTGCGCAATTGTTTCAGCTCGGTCGTCGGCCGCAGGACCAGGTCGCCTTGCGCGTCGCGTCCGAGCGCGCGCTGGACGATATCGATCACGCGATCTTCGTCGCGCCCGGCGATCACGAATCCCGACGCGCTCAATGCCCCGACGACGACGGCAACGAGCGCCGTGAGCAGCACCGCCTGGAGCGACAGCAGGCGCCAGCTCAGCCGCGAGCGCAGGCAATAGGGTTCGTGGTGCTTGCTCATGGCAGCTTCTTCAAGAGATAGCCGACGCCGCGGATGCCGTGGATCTCCACGCGCGCATCGGCTTCCGAGAGTTTGCGGCGCAGGCGCGACACGTGCGTATCGAGCGCATTCGACTGGATCTCGTCGTCGAAACTGTAGACGGCTTCTTCCAGCGCGGAGCGCAGCACGGTCCGGCCCATGCGGCGGACCAGGGCTTCCAGCACGAGGAGCTCGCGCCGCGGCAGCTCGAGCGGAGCCCCGTCGATGCTTGCCTCGCGATGGCCGAAATCGAAGGCGAGGCGGCCGGCGTGCATGATGTCGGGATGCAGCCCGGCGGGCCGGCGCAGCACGGCGCGCAGTCGCGCCAGCAATTCCTCCACCGCGAACGGCTTTGACAGATAATCATCCGCCCCGCAGTCGAGGCCGGCGACCCGGTCGGCGAGTTCGCCGCGCGCCGTCAACACGATGATCGGCACGCCGTCGGCGCGCGCCCGCAGTTTCGGGATCAGGGTGAGACCGTCGCCATCGGGAAGCTGGCGATCGAGCAGGACGGCGGCGTGGACGTCGGCAGAAATGGCCTCTTCCGCCTCGGCAAGCGTGGGGGCGTGGTCCACGACCATGTCGTAGCGCTTCAGCGCCGACGCCAGCGCGTCGGCCATTTCGGCCTCGTCCTCGACGAGCAAAATCCGCATGATCCGCACCTCAACCTCAATCGCGCCATTCTAGCGGCCGTATCATTGCGGCAGCATTGCGGGAACCCGCTCTCGATGAAGCGGCTTGAGCGGGCTCTAGCCATGCACGGAACGCTACCGGGGCGGCTGAGCGGGCCTCAAGACACCGTCGGGGCCGGCCGTTATAACCGCCGGACCTGATCAGGGAGGAATACGAATGATCTACGAAATGCGCATCTATCGCTGCGTGCCCGGCCGCCTGCCGGCACTGCTCAAGCGGTTCGAGACCGTCACCCTGAAGGTGTGGGAAAAGCACGGCATCAGGCAGGCCGGATTTTTCACGACGCTGATCGGTGAATCCAACCAGGAGCTGACCTATTTCCTGGCCTGGGAGTCGCTCGCCGAGCGCGAGAAGAAGTGGGCCGCCTTCATGACCGATCCGGACTGGATGAAGGGGCGCGCCGAGAGCGAGGCGGACGGCCAGATCGTCGGCAACATCGTCAGCCAGATCCTGGCGCCGACCGCCTTCTCGGCGGTGAAGTAGAGGCGGCCGGCGCGAGGGCGTCGCGGAGAGCCTGGGCGCAACCCTGATATTCTGGGAGCCCAGGCCGAATGGGGTTGATCCGCCCTTCATCGCGGCTATGGTCGCGCCGGAACGAGGGATTTGCCTTGAGCTCTTCGACGTCAGCGGCGCCGGTCGTCACCATTGGCAAGGTCAAATTCGGCAATGATCTGCCGATCTCGATCATTGCCGGGCCGTGTCAGCTCGAAAGCCGCCAGCATGCGCTGGAGGTGGCCTCCGCGCTGAAGGAGATCGCCGCGCGGCTGCAGATCGGCCTCGTCTACAAGACCTCATTCGACAAGGCCAATCGCACCAGCGCGTCGGCCGCGCGTGGCCTCGGACTTGCACAATCGCTGCCGATCTTCGCCGAAATCCGATCGTCGCTCGGCCTGCCGGTCCTGACCGACGTGCATGACGCCGGGCAGTGTGCCGAGGTGGCGCAGGCGGTGGACGTGTTGCAGATTCCCGCCTTCCTATGTCGCCAGACCGATCTGCTGCTGGCGGCGGCCGCAACCGGCAAGGTCGTCAACGTCAAGAAGGGTCAGTTTCTTGCGCCCTGGGACATGGCCAACGTCGTGTCCAAGATCACGAGCGCGAACAATCCCAACGTGCTCGTCACCGAACGCGGCGCGTCCTTCGGCTACAACACCCTGGTCTCCGACATGCGCGCGCTGCCGATCCTGGCGCGCACCACCGGCGCCCCCGTGATCTTCGACGCGACTCATTCGGTGCAACAGCCGGGCGGGAAGGGGACGTCTTCCGGAGGCGAGCGCGAATTCGTGCCGGTGCTCGCACGCGCAGCCGTCGCCGTCGGTGTTGCCGGTATCTTCATCGAGACCCATCCCGATCCTGACAGCGCGCCGTCCGACGGACCCAACATGGTGCCGCTGCGCGAGTTCGAAGGGCTGATCCGAAGGCTGATGGCGTTCGACGCGCTCGCCAAGGATTCGACCAAAGCCGACCCGCGCTGATGCAGCAAGGCGAGGCGCGGGCGCACGATCACGGCCTGCCGGCCGCGCTTTACGTCATCTCCGGTGCAAGCTTCGCCGCGGCGCTCTCCGCGCGCGCGCTCGATCCGGTGCTGCCGCACGTCGCGGAGGACTTTGGCGTCAGCATCGCGACCGCTGCCGGTTTTGCCGCGGTGTTCGCCTTCACCTTCTCGATCATCCAGCCGATCGTCGGCGCCGCCGCCGATCTGTTCGGCAAGACGCGGCTGATGATCGGCTGCCTCGCGCTGCTCGGCCTTGCCAACATCCTGGGGGCGCTCTCGAGCTCATTCTCGGTTCTGTTCGCGACCCGTATCCTCGCCGGTATCGGCTCCGGCGGCGTGTTTCCGGTGGCGCTCAGCCTGACCAGCGATCTCGTCGGTCCGGAGAAGCGCCAGGTCGCGATCAGCCGCACGCTCGCCGGCGCGATGGCGGGCAATCTCCTCGGCGCCTCGGCCTCCGGCCTGATCGGCGATTTCCTCGGCTGGCGCGGCGTGCTGGCGGTGCTCGGCGCGCTGGTGATCGTTGCCTCGATCGCGGTCGCCGCCGGTTTTCGTGGCGCCAAGGTCAAGCATCCGCCGAAGACGAGCCTGTCGGCGCTGAAGGCGGGCTATCGCACCATCTTCACCAACCCGAACGCCTATGTCTGTTATGCGGCGGTGTTCATCGAAGGCTGCTGCGTGCTCGGCCTGTTTCCCTACATCGCTTCGTTCCTGTTCGAGCTCGGTCAGACCTCGCTCTCGATCGCGGGCATCGTCATCGCGGGCTTTGCGGTCGGCGGCTTGTTCTACACGCTGACGGTGTCGCGCCTGCTGCCATGGCTGGGCATGAAGGGAATGATGATCGCGGGCATGACGCTGGTGGCTTCGCAGCTCGTTGCCGTCGGCTTCGGCCTGCGCTGGGAAGTCCAGGCGTTCAATCTCATCGTGATGGGATGGGGCTTCTACATCGCCCATGGCTGCCTTCAGATGTTTGCCAGCGAACTCTCGGTCGAGGCGCGCGCAACCGCGTTGTCGCTGCATTCGTTCTTCTTCTTCATGGGGCAGACGGTGGGGCCGCTCGCCTATGGACTTGGCCTCCAGCATGGCGGCAAGATGCCGACCCTGTTCGCGAGCGCCGCGATCATGGTCGCGCTGGGCTTCGCCTGTGCGCGGCTGTTGAAACAGCGGGCGCCATCGGATGCAGTCGCCTAAAAGATGTCTAGCGCCTGACGCGGCGTATCGTCATTTAGAACCTCCTTTCCTCAGTTTTTGCTTCATCTGGGAAAGCATCTTGGGGCCCCCCGCCGATAGTCTCTCGGCAATCGCACCAAGATCCGGATCAGCATTACGATATTTGCTGCCCCATAAGCCAAGCTCGGCGAGGACAGGCAGCAGATCAATGCCCGCCTCCGTAAGGCGATAAATCGCCTTCAGTTTATGCGTGGGGTCGTCATGACGGGTAAGGACGCCGCCTTCTTGCAGCGTTTGAAGCCGCTCCGCAAGCGTCCGCGATGATATCGATTCATCGGACTGCAGAAATTCCCGGAAGTGCTGTTTCCCCGCGAAAACGATGTCACGCACAATCAGCAGCGTCCAGCGATCGCCGAGCAACTCCAGCGACAGACTGATTGGGCAACCTGATCGCTGTCTTCCCGACATCCGTAGTTCCCTTTGTAAATCGATTTACTATTGACATCATTCGATGATGGCGTCAATGCTTCCAAATGTAAATCAGTCACAAAGTCTCAGTGCTGGAGGAGTGGTGGAAAATGCCGGCAGATATTCATCAGGTTGGAAGCGGCGGCTTTTACATATTTCAGAAGGTGACAGAGCTCCTGGGCAGGAAACTGCGCAAAGACGTGACTTATCGATCTGTCCCGCTCGATGACGCCCGCAGCAGCATGATCGCAAACGGGATATCAGCCAGCTTCACGGAAGCGTTGATCGAAACCCCAGCGAGCTTCAATCGCCAAGAGCGATGGGCACTCGACACGCCAGCTTCAGAAAACACAACTCGAACGACCTTCAAACAATGGGCTGCTGAATCGTTCGCAACTTCGATCCTTGCATGATTCGAGAGAATAGACCGATGCGAAAACTTATCCTTCAGATGCAGGTGTCAGCCGATGGCTTTGTCGGCTCCTACGGAACGGTAAATTGGCAGCTATGGGGTTGGGGTGACAACAACTTTTGGGATGATGAACTGAAGCGCGATTTCAATGCACACTTCGAGCGCATCGACACGATTCTTCTCAGTCGGAAGATGCTGAATGAAGGGTATCTACGGCATTGGGAGAACGCAGCGAACCGCTACCCAACTGAGCCATTCTACGCGTTCGCTAAGCGTATCACAGAAATGAGCAAAATGGTTCCGACGAATAAGCCAACGGAGCCGGCGTGGGAACGAACCACGCTTGTCAGCGGAGATTTGCACGAGGTGGTCGGCGCCTTAAAGAGCCAACGAGGGCGCGACATTGGCGTGTTCGGTGGCGCGGGGTTTGCCGCGGCGCTGATCGAACAAGGTCTCGTTGACGAGTTTCAATTCTACGTCAACCCGGCGGTATTGGGTGACGGCGTCAGGATCTTCGCGGCGTCGGGGTTCAGGAAGCTAAAATTACTCGAGGCCAAGGCTTATTCGAGCGGCATGGTTGTTAGCCGCTATACCTCGTCCCCCGAGCGAGCAAATCTTCGCGGTCGAGACCGAACGCGGTGAGTCAGAAACGGTCTCTTCAAGCTCAGCCCCGGCCGCGATAGGGCGCGACGCCCTGCTCGGGCACCCACAATCCCTTCGGCGCGCGGCCCGTCTGCCAGAACACGTCGATTGGAATGCCGCCGCGCGGATACCAATAGCCCCCGATGCGCAGGAACTTCGGCTTGATGTCGCTCGCGATGCGCTTGCCGATCATCACGGTGCAGTCCTCGTGGAAGGCGCCGTGATTGCGGAAGCTCGCGATGTAGAGCTTGAGCGACTTCGATTCCAGCAACCATTGGCCGGGGGCGTAGTCGATCATCAGATGTGCGAAATCCGGTTGTCCCGTGACCGGGCAGAGCGAGGTGAATTCCGGCACGGTGAAGCGTACCAGATAGTCCGTGCCCTTTTGCGTGTTCGGCACGCGGTCGAGCTGCGCTTCTTCCGGTGTGTGCGGCCATTCGACCGCGCGGCCCAGCTGAAGGGATTTCTTCGCCATTGTCGTCACATCCTGTTCCGCGTGCCGGGATGGACGCAAATGCCGCTGTCGTCAACCGGCGGCGACCGTCTGGATCATGACGATCCGGTCGTTGCCGGATTCGCAGCCCCAGAGCTCGCCCGGCCTCCCGTCGAGCTGGCGCACATTGGCGTTAGCCTTGTCGCTGGCGAACACGTTGAAACGCTCGGTGGCGGGATCGAAGCGGACGATGGCGTTGGCGGAGAAATCGGTCAGCCAGATTTTGTCCTTGTCATCGACATAGACCGCGTAGGTGCGGGGACGCTCGCCGGGCAGCTTCCAGGTCTTCCAGGAGGCTTCCGCGGGATCGTGCACCGAGACGTGGCCACTGTTCCACTCGCTGACCCAGATCCGGCTTTTCGAATCCGACCAGACCCGTCGCGAACCCTGGCTCGGCGTCGGCGGCTCGACCACACTGGCGCTGCCCGTCGCCGGATCGATCCTGGCAATATAGCTGCCGGCAAGCGAGGCATACCAGACGTCGCCCTTGGGCGTGACGGTGATTCCGCAGGGGCCGACGCCCTTGGGCGCCCTGAACACGTCCATCCCGCCCGCGTTCGGCTTGAGGCGGCCGTAATAGCCGGACTGGCCGGTGAACCAATAGGTGCCGTCCTTGTCGAACACGCCGGTGTTGAGATTGGCGTAGGCGAACTTCTCGGGCAGGCGGAACAGGGTGACCTTGAGGTCGGAAGGATCGACGCGGGCGATCGCATTCTGGCCGCCCTCGGTGATCCAGGGCGCGCCGTCGGGGCCGATGGTCACGCCGTGCGGGGCGGCGCCCTGGCCGAGGCTGACCGTCTTATGGCTGCCATCCTTCGGATCGAGCCTGCCGAGCAGGCCCTTGCCCTGGGCCGTAAACCAGACCGTGCCATCGGGAGCGGGAGCGAGGTCGTGCAGACCGATGCCGGAGCTAATGGGGTAGTATTTTGTCCGGAACGGGCCTTCCTGCGCAAAACTCGGGCGGGTCGCGAGGAGGGCGATGCTCGAGGCAAGAAACTGGCGGCGATTCATGGCGTTACCCCGACCGTTTCAGATTGAGGTTTTGCGGCAGACCAGATGCGGTCAACCTTAGTCCGAGCCGCTTCACGCGTCAGTCGAAGCCCACCCTCCAAGCGTTCACATTTGCTTGCGGTCCGTGTAAGACCCGCGGCACCGATCAGCCCTAACGAACGGAAGTGCACATCATGACCGCCATCATCGACATCATCGGCCGCGAAATTCTCGATAGCCGTGGCAATCCCACCGTCGAGGTCGACGTCGTGCTGGAAGATGGCGCGCTTGGCCGTGCTGCCGTGCCGTCCGGCGCCTCCACCGGCGCCCATGAGGCGGTGGAACTACGCGACGGTGACAAGACTCGCTATCTCGGCAAGGGCGTCACCAAGGCGGTCGGCGCCGTCAACGGCGAAATCTTCGAGGCCCTGAGCGGCCTCGATGTCGAGCAGCAGGCCCAGCTCGACCAGATCATGATCGACCTCGACGGTACGCCGAACAAGAGCCGGCTGGGCGCCAACGCCATCCTCGGCGTGTCGCTCGCCTGCGCCAAGGCGGCCGCGAACTCGCTCGACATGCCGCTCTATCGTTACGTTGGCGGCACCTCGGCGCGGCTGCTGCCGGTGCCGATGATGAACATCATCAATGGCGGCATGCACGCCGACAATCCGATCGACTTCCAGGAGTTCATGATCCTACCGGTTGGCGCGTCCTCCTTTGCCGAGGGCTTGCGCTATGGCGCGGAGGTCTTCCACACCCTGAAGTCCGAATTGAAGAAGGCCGGCCACAACACCAATGTCGGCGATGAGGGCGGCTTTGCCCCGAACCTGCCGTCGGCGGACGCCGCGCTCGAATTCGTCATGAACGCGATCGGCAAGGCCGGCTACAAGGCGGGCTCCGACATCGTCATTGGCCTCGACTGCGCCTCGACCGAGTTCTTCAAGGACGGCAAATACGTCTACGAGGGCGAGGGCAAGACCCGCTCGATCTCCGAGCAGGCCAAGTACCTTGCTGATCTCGTCTCGCGCTATCCGATCGTGACCATCGAGGACGGCATGTCGGAAGACGACATGGACGGCTGGAAGGAGCTGACCGACCTCGTCGGCAAGAAGTGCCAGCTCGTCGGTGACGATCTCTTCGTCACCAACGTCAAGCGCCTCGCCGAAGGCATCAAGGCCGGACGGGCCAATTCGATCCTGATCAAGGTCAACCAGATCGGCACGCTGACCGAGACGCTCGCCGCCGTCGAGATGGCGCACAAGGCCGGCTACACCTCGGTGATGTCGCACCGCTCCGGCGAGACCGAGGATTCTACCATCGCCGACCTCGCGGTCGCCACCAATTGCGGTCAGATCAAGACCGGCTCCCTTGCGCGCTCCGATCGCACCGCCAAATACAACCAGCTCCTGCGCATCGAGCAGCAGCTCGGCAAGCAGGCGCTCTACGGCGGCAAGGCGGCACTGAAGGCGCTGGCATAAGCCAGCGGTCGGACAAGAACAGGGGAGGATCGACATGAGCGACGGCAAGAACGGCCTGCAACTGCGTTCGCTGATCAAGAAGAGCGGTGAGCTCGAAATCTCGCTGCTCGACGTGCCGACCCCCGAACCCGCCGCGGACGAGGTTGTCGTCCGCGTCGAGGCCGCGCCGATCAACCCGTCCGACCTCGGGCTCTTGATCGGCGCGGCCGACATGAGCACGGCAAAGGCTTCGGGCACCAAAGAAGCTCCCGTCATCACCGCGAAAGTGCCGGAAGGCGCGATGCGGGCGATGGCAGGCCGGCTCGACGAATCCATGCCGGTCGGTAACGAAGGCGCGGGAGTCGTGATCAGGACCGGCTCCTCGGATGCCGCGAAGGCGCTGATGGGCAAGACCGTCGCCATGATCGGCGGCGCGATGTACACGCAGTATCGCACGTTGAAAGTGCGCGAGTGCCTGCCGCTGCCGGAAGGCACCACGCCGGCCGAAGGTGCCTCCTGCTTCGTCAATCCGCTCACCGCGCTCGGCATGACCGAGACCATGCGACGCGAGGGTCACAAGGCGCTGGTGCACACTGCGGCCGCCTCCAATCTCGGGCAGATGCTGAACAAGATCTGCATCAAGGACGGCATCCCGCTGGTCAACATCGTGCGCAGCAAGGAGCAGGCCGACATCCTGCACAAGATCGGCGCCAAATATGTCGTCGATTCCAGCGCACCGAGCTTCCTCGGCGATCTCACCAATGCGCTGGTCGAGACCGGCGCCACCATCGCCTTCGACGCCATCGGCGGCGGGAAGCTCGCCGGAGACATCCTCAACTGCATGGAAGTCGCGATCAACAAGACCGCGAAGGAGTACAGCCGCTACGGCTCCAACGTGCACAAGCAGGTCTATGTCTATGGCGCGCTCGATGTCCGCCCGATTGAGCTGCCGCGCGGCTTCGGCATGGCCTGGGGCGTCGGCGGCTGGCTGCTGTTTCCGTTCCTGATGAAGATCGGGCAGGCGGACGGGGCCAGGCTGCGCCAGCGCGTCGTCGACGAACTGAAGACCACGTTTGCCAGCCACTACACCAAGGTGGTGTCGCTTTCCGAGGCGCTCGATCCCGCCAACATCGCGGTGTACGCCAAACGCGCCACTGGCGAAAAATTCCTCATCAACCCGAACAAATAATCGGGACGTGCGACGGCACGTCACCGAAAGAAGGTCTTGCCTTCTGAGCGAAGCCGGGGATTATTCCGCCGCCATTTGCACGCGGGAAAACCGCGGGGCGCTCAGAAGGGGACCTCATGACCGATCTTAATCGCCGCCATTTGCTTGCAGGCGCCGCCACCTTCGGTGCGGCTGCCGTGACCGGCTTTGGGCCGACCGCCGCCAATGCCTCAGTACCGCAAGCCGGCACGCAGGCGCCGGGCTTCTACCGCTACAAGGTCGGCAGCTACGAGTGCACCTCCATCAATGACGGTGCGCGCACTTTCCCGATGCCGGACAAGTTCGTCGTCAACGCGCCGAAGGAGGAAGTGCTGGCCGCTGGCGAGGCGGCCTACATGCCGAAGGGCATGGTCACGGTGCCATTCAACCCGCAGCTCATCAACACCGGCTCCAAGCTCGTGCTGATCGATACCGGCAACGGTGTCGCCAATCTCGAGCCCAGCAAGGGCGCGGTCGGCCGCACGCTGCAGAACCTCCAGGCCGCCGGCGTCGACCCCAAGAGCATCGACGTCGTGCTGCTCTCGCATCTGCATCCCGACCACACCAACGGCATTCGTCTCGCCGACGGCGCGCTTGCCTTCCCCAATGCGGAGATCATGGTGCCAGGCAAGGACTGGGAGTTCTGGACCAGCGAGGACAACGCCGCCAAGGCCGAGTCCAACGCGATGATGAAGAACTACTTCGCCAACGTGAAGAAGACCTTTGCCGGCCTCGAATCCAAGGTGACGAAGTACGAGTGGGGCAAGGAGGTCGCACCGGGCATCACCTCGATCGCGACGCCCGGTCACACCCCGGGGCACACCTCGTTCGCGGTCGCCTCAGGCGATTCCAAGGTGCTGATCCAGTCCGACGTCACCAACATCCCGGAGTTCTTCCTGCGCAATCCGAACTGGCATGTGGTGTTCGACACCGATGCAGCGCTGGCGCAGGAAACCCGCCACAAATTCTACGACATGGCGGCCGCCGAGAAGGCGACCGTGATCGGCTTCCACTTCACCTTCCCCTCGGTCGGCCATGTCGAGAAGGACGGCGCCAAATATCGTCTGATCCCGTCGGCGTGGAATCCGACCATCTGAGCCGATTTGCAGATTTGTACCAGGGATCGGGCCGCCACTTGGCGGCCTGATTGTTTGGGCAACCGTTCAGAAACCCAGCGTTTCCAAATCCGACCAGTCCATGCACTTGCATCTATCGGTCGAGATCGCTTAAGTGCCGACCCGGCACTCCCGCTGAAGATTTCGAGGACACTCTATGGCCTACAATATCGTCACGATCGCCGGCAGCCTGCGTAAGGACAGCTTTTCGCTCAAGATCGCCAATGCGCTCGCCAAGCTCGCGCCGGCCTCGCTCAAGCTCGAGGTCATCACGCCGGCCGGCATCTCGTTCTTCAACCAGGACCTCGAGGGAGCGCCGCCGGCGGATTGGCTGTCTTTCCGCGAAAAAATCCAGAAATCGGACGGCGTCATCTTCGTCACGCCGGAATACAATCGCGCGATCCCGGGGGTGCTGAAGAACGCCATCGACGTCGCCTCGCGGCCCTATGGCAAGAGCTCGTTCAACGACAAGCCGGTCGGCATCATCGCGAACTCGCCGGGCCCGCTCGGCGGCGTCAGTGCCGCCAAGACGCTCCAGAACATCCTGCCGGGCATTTCCGGCCCGATCATGCAGCAGCCGGAGGCCTATCTGAACGGGGTGGGCGACGCGTTCGATGCCGACGGCAACCTGACCAAGGAGTCCTTGAAGCCGGTGCTCCAGGCCTATATCGACGCGTTTGCGGTGCACGTCGCGAAGCATCACGGCTGAGGCCGCGAACCCCGGGTCTCCGTCATGGCCGGGCAAAAGCGCGAAGCGCGTCTTCGCGCTAGATGTCCCGGCCATCCACGTCTTTGCCAAAATGACGAAGAACGTGGATGCCCGGCACAAGGCCGAGCATGACGGCTGAGCCAGGCATTGGAACGCCAAGCGGGCGGGCAATTAGCACGCCCTTAACCAACCTGTCCCATCTTCCCAGGATGGTCTCCCGCGCGCGCCTGAAATCGATCCTGACCGGTCTTGCCCTCTATGCGATGGCGGCCGCCATCGTCGGCTATTTCGGCGTCAACGCCTATACCGGCAAATACGGCCTCAACGCCCGCCAGGAGCTCGACCAGGAGATCGTGGCGCTGACCAGCGAACTGGCGCAGCTCAAGCGCGAGCGCGCCACGAGCGAGCAGCGCGTTTCGCTGCTGCGCTCCGCGAAGATCGACCCCGACATGCTGGACGAGCGGGCGCGCTTCCAGCTCGACTACGTCAATCCGCGCGATCTCGTCCGGACGATCCCGGCGAACTGACACGCGAGCGGCACAAGCGCCATTTGCGGGGTTTGCGGTCTGCCGCTGACTCCATCGAGCCAGCGCGATTGCGATATGCAAGCAGCCCGTTGCTTCCTGCGGCTGACGTGAGCGGGTCTGCGATCGGTATTCCACACACGATGCGGGAGTCGGGGAGCTAAATGTTGCCCGATCCGCGTCAAAGATTTTGCAATATTACGATCGCGTTGCAGTGCGGCATAATGAAAGGCGTGCCATGCCGCCGCGGTGCTTTCCAAGGGCGTTTGACTTGGGTTAGACAGGGCTGAAGTTTTCTCTGACCCGGAAATTCCCATGGCCGCACCCAAGAAAGCCGCCGCGAGTACTGCACAGGACAAGACCGACGGCGGTTCGCCCCCGGAATTCACCAGAGAGCAGGAGCTCAAGGCGCTCCGCGACATGCTCCTGATCCGGCGGTTCGAGGAAAAGGCCGGCCAGCTCTACGGCATGGGCGCGATCGGCGGCTTCTGCCACCTTTATATCGGCCAGGAGGCCGTGGTGGTCGGGATGCAGATGGCCCTGAAGCCGGGCGATCAGGTCATCACCGGCTATCGCGATCACGGCCATATGCTCGCCACCGGCATGGAGGCCAAAGGCGTCATGGCCGAGCTCACCGGCCGTCGCGGCGGCTATTCCAAGGGCAAGGGCGGCTCCATGCATATGTTCAGCAAGGAGAAGCACTTTTACGGCGGCCACGGCATCGTCGGCGCACAGGTCTCGCTCGGCACCGGGCTCGCTTTCGCCAATCACTATCGCGACAACGACAATGTCAGCGTCACCTATTTCGGCGACGGCGCGGCCAACCAGGGCCAGGTCTATGAGAGCTTCAACATGGCGGAGCTCTGGAAGCTGCCGGTGATCTACGTCATCGAGAACAACCGCTACGCCATGGGCACTTCGGTCTCGCGCGCCTCGGCGCAGCAGGATTTCTCCAAGCGCGGCGCCTCCTTCAACATTCCCGGCCAGCAGGTCGACGGCATGGACGTCCGCGCCGTGAAGGCCGCCGGCGACGAGGCGGCGGCCTGGTGCCGCGCCGGCAAGGGACCCTTCATCCTGGAGATGCAGACCTACCGTTATCGCGGCCACTCGATGTCCGATCCCGCAAAGTACAGAACGCGCGAGGAGGTCGAAAAAGTCCGCCACGACCAGGATCCGATCGAGCAGGTGCGCAACCGCCTGTTGGCCGCCAAGGTCAGCGAGCAGGATCTGAAGGCGATCGACGCCGAGGTGCGCGACATCGTCAACGCGTCCGCCGATTTCGCCCAGCATGATCCCGAGCCGGATGCCGCCGAGCTCTGGACCGATATTTACCGCTGAACGCGCGCAAGCTTTCTTTTGGAGCCGATATGCCAATTCAAGTGCTGATGCCCGCGTTGTCGCCCACGATGGAGAAGGGCAACCTCTCCAAATGGCTGAAAAAAGAGGGTGAGACGATCAAGTCCGGCGACGTCATCGCCGAGATCGAGACCGACAAGGCGACCATGGAGGTCGAGGCGACCGATGAAGGTACGCTCGGCAAGATCCTGATCCCCGAGGGCACCGCCGACGTTGCCGTGAACACACCGATCGCGACAATTCTGGCCGATGGCGAAAGTGCCGCCGATCTCGCCAAGGCGCCCGCGCCTGCCCAGCAGCAGAAGGCTGCCGAATCCGCAGCCCCTGCCGCCGCGAAGACCGAGGCTCCAGCTCCCAAGGCTGCGCCGGCGCCGCAGGCCGTCGCAGAACCCGACCCGGAAGTGCCCGCAGGCACCGAGATGGTGACGCAGACCATCCGCGAAGCCCTGCGCGATGCTATGGCCGAAGAGATGCGCCGCGACGCCGACGTCTTCGTGATGGGCGAAGAGGTTGCCGAATACCAAGGCGCCTACAAGGTGACGCAAGGGCTGCTTCAGGAATTCGGCGCCAAGCGCGTCATCGACACGCCAATCACGGAGCACGGCTTTGCCGGCATCGGCGTCGGCGCCGCGATGACCGGGTTGAAGCCGATTGTCGAGTTCATGACCTTCAACTTCGCTATGCAGGCGATCGACCAGATCATCAACTCCGCGGCCAAGACGCTCTATATGTCCGGCGGCCAGATGGGCTGCTCCATCGTATTCCGCGGGCCCAACGGCGCCGCTTCCCGCGTGGCCGCCCAGCACAGCCAGGATTATTCGTCCTGGTATTCGAACGTCCCCGGCCTCAAGGTCGTCGCGCCGTTCTCGGCCGCTGATTACAAGGGCCTGCTCAAGGCTGCGATCCGCGATCCCAATCCGGTGATCTTCCTCGAGAACGAAATGCTCTACGGCCACACTGGCGAGGTGCCGAAGCTCGACGATTTCGTGATTCCGATCGGCAAGGCGCGCATCGTGCGCTCCGGCAGCCATGTCACGATCATCTCGTGGTCGAACGGCATGAGCTACGCGCTGAAGGCCGCCGACGAACTCGCCAAGGACGGCATCGAGGCCGAAGTGATCGACCTGCGCACGCTGCGTCCGATGGACACCGACACCATCGTCAACTCCGTCAAGAAGACGGGACGTGCCGTCACGGTGGAAGAGGGCTGGGCCCAGAGCGGTGTCGGCGCCGAGATCGCCGCGCGGATCATGGAGCATGCCTTCGACTATCTGGATGCGCCTGTAACCCGGGTCTCCGGCAAGGACGTGCCGATGCCGTATGCCGCGAACCTGGAAAAGCTCGCGCTGCCTTCGGCTGCCGAAGTGGTCGAGGCCGCCAAAGCCGTCTGCTACAGGTAGACCATGGCGGGTCCGAAGGAGCAGCCACTGCCACCCGACGTCCTCGTCCGCGATGATGCGGTCGAGATCCTGCGCGTGTTCGTGCTGGACGGCGGGCTGTCGATGGCGTTCCAGCGGGCCTTCGACGAGCCCGATATGTGGGGCCTGCTGCTCGTCGATCTCGCCCGTCACGCCGCGCGCGCCTATGCGCGCGAGAGCGAATACACCGAGGAGGACGCGCTGAACCGGATCATCGAGATGTTCCAGGCCGAGATCGAGCGTCCCACCGACACCGGCACCACGACGCCGCGCGGGAAGGGGCACTGACCGTGGCGATCGAAGCCTATCATTTCGATTTCATGCTGGAGGCGATCCGCGAGGCGGAAGCCTCGATCGCGCAAGGCGGCCTGCCGATCGGCGCCGTGCTGACCCGCGACAACAAGGTCATTGCCCGCGGCCACAACAACCGCGTGCAGGAAAACAACCCGATCCTGCACGGCGAGATGAGTTGCCTGCGCGAGGCGGGTGCGATTTCGTTCCACGATACCGTCATGTACACCACGCTGTCGCCATGCGCGATGTGTGCCGGTGCGCTCGCACTGTTCAAGGTGAAGCTCGTGGTGATTGGAGAGTCCGTTACCTTCGAGGGCTCCAAGGACATTCTCGACAAGTTCGGCATCCCGTGGATCGACCTTGCCGACGACCGCTCCATCACCATGATGAAGAATTGGCGTTCCATCCCTGCCAATGAGCGCCTGTGGCAGGGCGACATCGGCAACTAACGTGGTCTGTTCGTCTTCGGTCCGGAGACGGATTTTTGCAAAGTTCTTCTTGAGGTCAGCATGCCCATCAACATCCTGATGCCCGCTCTTTCGCCGACGATGGAGAAGGGCAACCTCGCCAAGTGGCTGAAGAAGGAAGGCGACAAGGTCAAATCCGGCGACATCATCGCCGAGATCGAGACCGACAAGGCGACCATGGAGGTCGAGGCCATCGACGAGGGCACGATCGCCAGGATCCTCGTGCCCGAGGGCACGCAGGACGTCCCGGTCAACGACGTGATCGCGGTGCTGGCCGGCGAGGGCGAGGACGTGAAGGCGGCAGGTGCCGCCAAACCGAGCGCTTCGGCCGCACCTCGGAAAGCTGCTGAAGCTCCCGCTGCTGCGCCGGCTCCTGCGCCTGCTGCGCCCAAGGCCGCGCCGGCGCCCGCCGCAGCACCTGCACCGCAGGCCGCAGCACCGGCTGCGCAGAGCA
>NZ_JADPJF010000042.1:318742-348785 GCF_023073295.1 Bradyrhizobium sp. 23
GGCCATGCCGGCCGCGTGTTCTCCTCGCCGCTGGCGCGCCGGCTCGCCAAGGAAGCTGGCGTCGATGTTGCGATGGTGACCGGCACCGGCCCGCACGGCCGCGTGGTCGCGCGCGACGTGGAGCAGGCCAAGTCCGGCAAGGGCCTCAAGGCTCCCGCGGCGGCGCCGTCAGGTGCACCCTCGGGCGCGCCGACCATGTCGGACAAGCAGATCCTGGCGCTGTTCGAGCCGGGCTCCTACGAGGTGGTCCCGCATGACGGCATGCGCCGCACGATTGCGCAGCGTCTGACCGCGTCGATCCAGAACGTCCCGCACTTCTATCTCACCATCGACTGCGACATCGGCAAGCTGCTCGCCGCGCGCGAGGAGATCAATGCGGCTGCTCCCAAGGATAAGGAGAAGAAGCCGCTCTACAAGATCTCGGTCAACGACTTCGTCATCAAGGCGATGGCGGTGGCGCTGCAGAAGATCCCGAATTGCAATGTGAGCTGGACCGAATCCGGCATGGTCAAGCATCACCATTCCGACGTCGGCGTCGCCGTGGCGATGCCGGGCGGCCTGATCACGCCGATCATCCGCAAGGCCGAGACCAAGACGCTGTCGACCATCTCCAACGAGATGAAGGATTTTGCGGCACGCGCGCGCTCGCGCAAGCTGAAGCCCGAAGAGTACCAGGGCGGCACGACGGCCGTCTCGAACCTCGGCATGTTCGGCATCAGCCACTTCACTGCCGTGATCAATCCGCCGCATGCGACCATCCTCGCGGTCGGCACCAGCGAGGAGCGGCCTGTGGTCCGCGGCGGCAAGATCGAGATCGCGAACATGATGAGCGTGACCCTGTCCTGCGATCACCGCGCCATCGACGGCGCGCTCGGCGCGGAACTGATCGGCGCCTTCAAGCAGCTGATCGAAAATCCCGTCATGATGATGGTCTGACGCGCGGTAGAGGGGGCACCGTTGCATGTCCGTACCCGCTGGCCATGGATGTCGCTGCTGCTTGGAGCAGTCGTCGCGCTCAACCCGATTGGGCTCGATCTTCTTTACTCCGCGTTCTTTGCCGGTGAACAACTGGCACGGAACATCGCCCAGCCGGTCGTGCTGATCGCCTTGGCCGTAATGGCTTTGGCGACGATGCTCGAATGGCTGGTGAGGTCTTTTCTGATCAAGCGCCGCGCCCGCGGCGCCTCTTGAGTTGAATGGGAGCCGCCATGGCCGACACATCCTTCGACATCATCATCATCGGCTCCGGTCCGGGCGGCTATGTCACCGCAATCCGCGCCGCCCAGCTCGGCTTCAAGGTCGCGATCGTCGAGAAATCCTATCTCGGCGGCATCTGCCTCAACTGGGGCTGCATCCCGACCAAGGCGCTGCTGCGCTCGGCCGAGATCTACCACTACATGCAGCACGCCAAGGATTACGGCCTGTCCGCCGAAAACGTCTCGTTCGACCCGAAGGCGGTGGTGCAGCGCTCGCGCGGTGTCTCGAAGCGGCTGAACGATGGCGTTGGCTTCCTGATGAAGAAGAACAAGGTCAGCGTGATCTGGGGCGCGGCCTCGATCGACGCGCCCGGCAAAGTCACCGTGAAGAAGTCGGACGTCGAGGGCCCCAAGGGTGCGCTGGGCGAGGGAACGTATCAGGCCAAACACATTATCGTCGCGACCGGCGCGCGACCGCGCGTGCTGCCGGGCCTCGAACCCGACAAGAAGCTGATCTGGACTTATTTCGAGGCGATGGTTCCGGAGCGGATGCCGAAATCGCTGCTGGTCGTCGGCTCCGGCGCGATCGGCATCGAGTTCGCCTCCTTCTTCCATACCATGGGCTCGGACGTCACCGTGGTCGAAGTGCTGCCGCAGATCCTGCCGGTCGAGGATGCCGAGATCGCCGGCCTGGCGCGCAAGCGGTTCGAGAAGCAGGGCATCAAGATCCTGTCCTCGACCAAGGTGACCAAGCTCGAGAAGAAGGCCGACAGCGTCGTCGCCACCATTGACGACGGCAAGGGCAAGCCTGTGACGACCGAGTTCGAGCGTGTGATCTCGGCCGTCGGCGTCGTCGGCAACATCGAGAACCTTGGACTCGAGAAGCTCGGCGTGAAAACGGATCGCGGCGTCATCGTGATCGACGGCTACGGCAAGACCAACATCCCCGGCATCTATGCCATCGGCGATGTCGCGGGGCCGCCGATGCTGGCTCACAAGGCCGAACATGAAGGCGTGATCTGCGTCGAGGCGATCAAGGGCCTGCATCCGCACGCCATGGACAAGAACCTGATCCCGGGCTGCACCTATTGTCAGCCGCAGGTGGCCTCCGTCGGCCTCACCGAAGCCAAGGCCAAGGAGAACGGCCGCGAGATCCGCGTCGGCCGCTTCCCCTTCGTCGGCAACGGCAAGGCCATCGCGCTCGGCGAGGACCAGGGCTTGGTCAAGGTGATCTTCGACAAGAAGACCGGCCAGCTGCTTGGCGCCCACATGATCGGCGCAGAGGTCACCGAGCTGATCCAGGGCTACGTCGTCGCCATGAACCTTGAGACCACGGAAGAGGAGCTGATGCACACGGTGTTCCCGCATCCGACCCTGTCGGAGATGATGAAGGAAGCCGTGCTGGATGCGTATGGACGGGTGCTGAATATTTGACGGGCGCGCATCGCCGCCCACCACCGTCATTGCGAGCGAAGCGAAGCAATCCAGACTGCCTCCGCGGAAAGACTCTGGATTGCTCCGCTGCGCTCGCAATGACGAGCGGAGGGATCTGTTTGCAAAACAAGAAGGAAATCACCCCATGCAAGACAACGACAACCTCACCATCGAACGCCCGACCTTCGTCACCCATCTCGAATGCGCGATGGAGGGCGATCATTACGCCGCCGACCAGGTCCACAACCTCTCCAAGGCCGGCAAGCCGCTGCTGGTGCGCTACGACCTTGCCGGTGTGAAGACGGCGCTGACGAAAGACGCGCTCGCCCAGCGCCCCGCCGACATGTGGCGCTACCGCGAGCTTTTGCCGGTGCGTAAATGTCAGGACATCGTCTCGCTCGGCGAGGTCACGACGCCGCTGATCCGGCTGCCCAAGCTCGGTGCAAAACTCGGCGGCGGCGAGATCATCGTCAAGGACGAGGGGCGCTTGCCGAGCGGCTCGTTCAAGGCGCGCGGCCTCGTGATGGCGGTGTCGATGGGCAAGGCGCTCGGCATCAAGCATATGGCGATGCCGACCAACGGCAATGCCGGCGCGGCGCTCGCGGCTTATGCGACCTCCTGCGGCATCAAGACCACGATCTTCTGCCCGGCCGATACGCCGGAGGTGAACGTCAGCGAGATCGAGCTGCAGGGCGCCACCGTCTACCGCGTCAACGGCTATATCGACGATTGCGGCAAGATCGTCGGCGAGGGCAAGGCGAAAGTCGGCTGGTTCGACACCTCGACCTTGAAGGAGCCGTACCGCATCGAAGGCAAGAAGACGATGGGGCTCGAACTCGCCGAGCAGCTCGGCTGGGACGTGCCCGACGTGATCTTCTATCCGACCGGCGGCGGCACCGGCCTGATCGGCATGTGGAAGGCGTTCGACGAACTAGAGAAGATCGGCTTCATCGGCAGCAAGCGCCCGCGCATGGTCGCGGTGCAAGCCTCCGGCTGCGCGCCCATGGTGCGCGCCTATGAGGCCGGCACCGAGCATGCGACGCGCTGGGAGGACGCTCACACCATCGCGTCAGGCATTCGCGTGCCGCAGGCGATCGGCGACTTTCTCATTTTGCGCGCGGTGCGGCAGAGCAACGGTTTTGCCATTGCCGTCGACGACGACAAGATCTCGTCGGCGCTCAGCGAGGTCGCGCGCGAGGAGGGGCTGTTGCTCTGCCCCGAAGGTGCTGCCACCTACGCCGCCTACAAGGACAGCCTCGCCGACGGCCGCGTCAGCAAGTCCGACCGCGTGATGCTGTTCAATTGCGCCACAGGCCTGAAATACCCGCTGCCGCCGGTCACCCGCACGCTCGATCGTCATAAGCCGATCGACTATTCGCAGTTCTAGCGCGGCATTTCGTCCCTTCACGAACGATCCCTCTTCCCGTACGCGGGAAGAGACAAAAACAACAATGACATTGCTGGGAGAAGACAATGAAGGCCGCCTGGGCTGCGCTGATTGCTATTCTCGCTGTTGCAGGCGCCGCGCGCGCCGACGACTATCCCTCGCGTCCCATCACCATCATCGTTCCCTTCGCCGCCGGCGGTCCGTCGGATGCGATGGCGCGAGTGCTTGCCGAGCGGATGCGGACATCGCTTGGGCAGCCGCTGGTGATCGAGAACGTCACCGGCGCGGGCGGCTCGATCGGCGTCGGCCGCGCCGTGCATTCGGCCCCCGACGGCTACACGATCTCGTTCGGCCATCTCGGCACCCACGTCGCCAACGGCGCCGTCTACAAGCTCAATTACGACCTGGTCGCGGACCTGGAGCCGGTGGTGCTGCTGCCGAGCAATCCGATGATCGTCGTCAGCAAGAACGCGGTGCCCGCGACCTCGCTGAAGGAGCTGCTGGACTGGCTGAAGTCGCGACCGTCGCCGCCGACCGCCGGCACCGCCGGCGCGGGCTCGGGTAGCCACATCGCCGGGGTCTATTTGGAGAGCGTCAGCGGCATCAAGCTGCAATACGTACCGTATCGCGGCACCGCGCCCGCCCTGAACGATCTCATTGCCGGCCAGATCGACATCATCGTCGACCAGACCTCGAACTCCATCAACCAGGTCCGCGCCGGCACCATTCGCGCCTACGCCATCACCGATGACAGGCGCCTGTCGTCGGCGCCCGACATCCCGACGGCGGAGGAGGCGGGCCTGAAGGGCTTCAACATGACGCTCTGGTCCGGCATGTGGGTGCCGAAGGGCACGCCAAAGGCGATCGTCGCCAAGCTCAATGCCGCTGCCGTGGAAGCGCTGAACGATCCCGGCGTGAAGAAGCAGCTCGAAAGTCAGGGGCTTGAGATGACACCCCAGGATCAGCTCACGCCCGAGGCCCTGGGCGCCCGCCAGAAGGCGGAGATCGCGAAGTGGTGGCCAATGATCAAGGCGGCGAACATCAAGGTGGAGTGAGCGCCGTGTCGCCAGGGCTCGGCGCCAGCGTATCACGTCTCGGTTTGATCGGAGCCGGACAGGGCCATCCGCAGACATTCAAGCAGAGCGGGCGTGGAGAACGGCTTCGCCAGAAAGCAGATAGCGCCCGCTTTCAGCGCGCGGTCGCGCACGGCATCGTCGGGAAAAGCCGTCATGAAAATGAAGGGCGTGTGGTGACCAAGGCTGCGCATGTGCGTCAAGAGCTCAAGGCCGCCCATCAACGACATCTGCACATCCGCGATCACGCAGGACGTCGTCTTCAGTTCGGCCGATTGAAGAAATTCGTCAGCGGAGCGAAAGATGTTGACCGTGTATCCCCGCGACGTCAGCAGATTATTGGTCGCAAGGCGGACTGATCGATCATCGTCGATGACGGAAATGGCCGAGGGGATTGACAAAATGATCGCTCCTGATCGGGGAGCCGCCGATCACGGTGCCGCACTTGACGAAAGTGAGCCCTTGGAGCGAGCTTGAAAAGCATACTTAGGTTTGCACCTTTCCGCCCGGGCGTGAGATTCCGAGCGCCTCCACCATTCTGACGAGATCGGCCAACGACTTGGCGCCCATTTTCCGCATGATCTGCCCGCGGTAGATCTTGACGGTAATCTCAGCCAATCCGAGCTCGGCAGCGACTTGCTTGTTCATCAGGCCGGACGCCACCAGGGCGAGGATGTCGCGCTGGCGCGCGCTCAAACCCTCGAATCGGGACCGCACTCCCGCGACCGACTCCTCGGCATTGCGTCGCTTGCGATCCCGTTCGATCGCGGCCTGAACCGCATCCAGCATGTCCTGGTCGCGCACCGGCTTGGTCAGAAAATCGATGGCGCCGCTCTTCATGGCCCTGACGGTCATCGGAATATCACCATGACCGGTGATGAAGATAATGGGCGTGTGAATGTTCGCCTTCGCTAGGTCCGACTGCAGGTCAAAGCCGCTTGAGCCCGGCAGGCGGATGTCGAGCACAAGGCAGCTGGGGACCGCCGGTGGCTTGGCTTCCATGATCTCCGCCGCGGAGCCGAAAGCCTCGACCTTGAGGCCGACGGATTGAAAGAGGTTGGTGAGCGCACGGCGCATCGATGGATCGTCGTCGACGATCAAGACGATCGGATCGTCGGAACTCGTCTGCACCGTCGCCACCTTGAGATGGTCGGTCACGACGTGTCCTCGATCGGCAAGGGCAGGGCAATCTGGAATGTTGCTCCGCTTCCGTCATTGGGGAAGGCCGAGAGCCGGCCCGCATGAGCCTCGATGATCGATCGGCAGATCGACAGTCCCATCCCCAGGCCGCTCGGCTTTGTCGTGAAGAAAGGTGTGAAGATGCGCTCCGTCGCGCCGTCGCCGAGGCCGACCCCGCTGTCTGTCACGATCAGGAGCATGCGGCCTTCGCCGTGCTCGCTCGCCTGGCTGGAGCGGATCGCAAGCTCGCGCGGACGGTCCACATTGGCGTGCATGGCTTCAATCCCGTTCATGACCAGGTTGATCAGCACCTGCTGCAGCTGGATCCGGTCGCCGCAAACGCTGGGTAGAGCGGACGCCAGCTCCATTCGTACCGACACGGCATGGGTGGCAAGCTCGCGGCGGACGAGCGCCACCGTCTCCCTGACGAGCTGGTTCATGTCGACCGGAGCCATCTCGATCTCGGTCTTCTTCGCAAGCGTTCTGATCCGGCGGATCACCTCGCTGGCGCGATTGGCGTCCTCGACGATCCATTCCACGGAACGGCGTGCGGCATTCAGTTGGGCTGGTTCGCGGCCGAGCCATCCGATACAGGCATCCGCATTGGAGATCACGGCGGCCAAGGGCTGATTGATCTCGTGGGCGATCGAGGCCGTGAGTTCGCCGAGCATCGTGACGCGCGTCACGTGAGCTAGTTCGGCTTGCGCCTTGCGCAGTGCTTCTTCGGCCTGCTCGGCGCGGATGGCCGCCGTCACGTCGCTGCTGACGCCACGATAACCGAGAAAGTTGCCGTTCGCGTCGTGCAAGGGCTTGCCGCTGGTGCGCACGTAGATCGGAGATCCGTTGCGATCCTTGCTTCGGTAGACCAGGTCGCGAAACGGAAGGTGGGCATCGAGCGTCGCGCGATGCCGCTCCCACTTCTCGGGCTCGAGCTCGGCATCGGGTGGAATGTCCCAACGGGCGAGGCCGATCACGCCCGTGGGCACGGGACCGGCCGTGTCGGCATGTTCCGAAATCCGTGTGATACGGTGGTCCGGCCCGCTCTCCCAAAACCAGTCCGAGGCGGTTTCGGCATAGTCGCGAAATCGCTGCTCGGACAGCTTGAGCTCGTCAAAGGCTTTTTGCAGCGCTTGTCTGGCGGCAAACTGCTCGGTGACATCGACGTGGGTGCCGATGATTTCCGTGACATCGCCGTCCCCGCCGACGACGGGATGCCCCTCCGTATGGACGTGTCGTACGGAACCGTCCGGACGCAAAATCCGAAAATCAACTTCGAAAGGCTGCTTTTGCCGGATTGCCTGACGTTCCACATCGACGATCCGGCGAAAGTCTTCGGCGAGGATCCGTTGTTGGAAAGCCTGCGCCGACAGATCGATCTGGTCCGGGTTGAATCCGAACAGGCGATAGAGTTCGGCCGATCGGTAGGCAAACTCCTGACTGCGCACGTTCCAGGCCCAGCTGCTCGTGTGGCTGAGGCGCTGGGCTTCGGTCAGATAGGCTTCGCTGCGACGCAGCCGCTGTTCGGTTTCCTTTGCCGTAGTGACGTCAGTGACCGCTCCAACAAACTCGATGTGGCCGGATCCATGTCTCACCACGCGTGCCACGGAATGGAGATATTTGATGGTTCCATCGGGCATCAGCAGGCGATATTCATGGTCGAAATCGCCGACCTCACGGAAGGCCTGATCAAGGGTCTTGCTGACCGCATTGCGATCTTCCGGATGAATGCGCTGGAAAACGAAATCGAGCGTCGGTTTGACCTGCGGGTCACATTGGAAGATGCGAAAGGTCTCCCTGGACCAGACGGCCTCGCGGGTTGCCAGGCTCAGGCCGAAGCTGCCGGTGCGGCTCAACTCCTGCGCTTGGGCAAGGTAGGCCTCGCTCTGCCGCAGCGCATCCTCCGCCTCCTTGCGCTGGGTGATGTTTTCGCAGGCGACCAGCACGATCGGCGTGCCGTCGCCGCGTCGCATGGCCTTGGCGTTCTCACGGACCCAGAGAACCGAGCCGTCCTTCCGGATCTTGCGAATCTCCCAGGTGTGCGACTGGTCCACGGTTTCCAGGCACAGCCCGACACAGCGACGGACGAAATCGCGGTCCTCTTCGAAAAAGACGTTCAGCACAGATTGGCCGGTCAACTCGGCCGCCGTGTAGCCCAGTTGCGCGGCGCCAAATGTATTTACGTTGAGCACCGTTCCGGCCGGATCGACCATGAAATACATGACCGGATTGTGCTCGAACACTTGTCGCCATTGCTTCACGGCGTCGCGCAGGTCGGCATTGTCCTGCCGCCAGCCATCCCCAGTCGCGGACTCGCCTTTCCCCGCATTGCCGAGAGATCGAAGCGCCGCAAGGCCGCCGAGCAGGAATTGCGCGGCCGAATTCCCTAGTTTTGCGATCTGGCCAGGCATCATCGCAAGCGTCCCGGCCCGCGTGGGGCAGGGAGAGTAGAGCACTTTGCGACAGCAGGGGCAATTCCCTGATCAAAGCAGGATTCCGCATCGAAAGTTCGCGGGCTCCGTGCAGCTTGCCAGCGTTGCGCCGTCTCGTTGCGAGCGGACGAAACTCCGGTAAATCACCGGACAAACCTATGTATAGGTCGCGCAATCCTAGTCATACGCTGCATTTACCTCCGTACAATTGAGCGGCCCGTCACATGGGGACTAGTCTCACCGGCAATCCAGTGGTGTCGATCGCAACGCTTGAACAGTTGAGTAGCGCGGGGTCGTGCACTCAAGAGGCCAGCTTCGCCTCCGCTGGCGCTGACTTGCCGATGATCTGGTCACGATTGAGAAGCCGCATTTCGTTGACGAACGTGGTGATTGTGCATCAGCGCCCGTGGGGATCCTCGACCGTCAGAGGCGCCCATCAGAGGCCAGGAGGAGAGGATCATGTGCGATAAGCCCGAACACTCCGAGCGCCCTTCCGCCGCAAAAAGCTGCGCCGTCTGCAGCGGGAAGTTCGGCCTGATCCGGTATTATTCCTGGCGAGCGCCGCTTTGCTCCCGGAGATGTCTCGATCGCTTCAGAGCGCGCCGCGAACGCGATCGCCGATGGCTGTTTCGGTCTCAGGCGGCGTAAGCACCAGTCACCGGATCTGCTGCGTTCGGCAATTCTGTATCGGGAGGCTGCGCGTTGAACCGTTGTTGCAAGCTCCTCTTGGCGATCACGCTGCCGCTTTCGTTGATGACTGGAGCGGAGGCGGACGAGGCCGGACAGGATGGCGCACATCGTCATCCGCCTCGGGATCTGCTCCTCCACGAGCAGTTCTATTCGAGTTGGCACATGCCGGACAATCCGGTGCTGACTTGCTGCAACAACGCCGACTGCTACCCGACCGAGATACGGCGGGTCGAGGGGAGCATCTACGCGCTGCGCCGGGAAGACGGGAAATACATCCTCATTCCGCCTCAGAAGGTCGAGCGAAACAGGGATAATCCCGACGGCCGCAACCATCTTTGCGCGCCGCCGCCGTCCGCCTCTCTCGTCGACACGGTCTACTGCTTTGCGCTCGGAGGTGCCACATGAGGTTCATATTGGTGAACGGCAGGACCCCTTTTCGCAAAACGTCCTGCCTCTGGTGCTGCGAGGAGATCAGCGGCGGCTATCTGCGCGATGCGAAGACGCTGCTGCCCTACTGCGGCTACGAGTGTTACGCGCTTCATGGCGAAGCTGCGCCGCTGATCGAGGGGCGCACACGAGCGGCGTCTTGAGCGGATAGGAGGGCGAAACGGGCGGTGGATTTGCCGTCCGGGCGAGAGGACATCGCGATGAGATTCATGTTCGTCAATCAGGAAGGGCCTCGCCACGGCGGTACCTGCAGCGCGTGCGCGCAGCCGCTGGGCGCGAGTTACGTCCGCCATGTGCCCGCTGAGCGGCGGTACTGCGACTATGATTGCTACCGTCGATATCAGCAGACGGCGGTGGAAATGCTCTGGCCTTACCGCAGTTCGCTCGAAGCGATCACGGTGTCGAGCTGGAACTGGATACTGCAGACGGGCGCGCTCTCGCGCTCGCTGACGGAAGCATTTCTGCGCGCGTACGAACCCTCTGACCACGGAAGGAGGTGACGGCTCGCCAAACGATGCGGACCCGCGCAGAGAGGTCGGTCGCAGTCACTGCATCCAGCTTCACGCCGCGTCCAGCCCCGGCGTCGCGAAGCTAGGGCGCGGCGGCTGCGGCCGATGCCGTCGTCGGCATCGCGCCCCTGTTCGGCGTCGTAACGCGCTGCTCGGACTTCGCCGCGACGACGCTGCTGGCCTCAAACCTCGCACGATAGACCAGCACGTTCTCGATCACGCGCTGGACGTAGTTGCGCGTCTCCGACAGCGGGATGCGCTCGACCCAGTCGACCGGATCGACCTTGGGATCCCTGGGGTCGCCGCGCGCCTGCACCCATTCGCGCACGCGGCCCCGGCCGGCATTGTAGCCGGCGAAGGTCATGATCTGGTTGCCGCGATATTCCGACATGAGCGCACTGAGCTCGGCCGCGCCCATCTGCGTGTTGTAGACGGGATCGGAGACCATCTTGTCCCAGTCATAGGTCAGGCCGAAGCGCTTTGCGGTGTCGCGGCCCGCTTCCGGCGTCACCTGCATCAGCCCGACTGCGTTGGCGGCCGATTTGTCGCGCTGGTCGAACGAGCTTTCGGTGCGCGCCACCGAATAGATCACGCTGGGATCGATCGCGGGCGCCACCTGCTTATGTTCAGGGATGCCGATGGTCGGGAAGGCGTAGTGATCGAGCGCGAGCCCGCGCGCCAGCGCCGACTTGCCGACCTCCAGCATCACGCGCGCATCGTTGCGCCGGCCGGCGAGCTCGCCGAGCGCTTCGAGTGCGGCGACGTCGGTGCTCTCCTTGGCAAAATCCTCGGCGAAGTAAAACACCATGTCGCGCTCACCGACGCCGTAGAGCATGTCGGCGGCGCGCACGCGCTCGTCCGCGGGCGGCGCGTCGACTGCTGCCAGCACGGGCGAGGGCGCACGCAGCTCGATGCGGTCGAGACCGAGCCTGGCGCGGGCGAGCTGGCCGTAATAGGCGGTCGGATAGCGCGCCGCCGCCTGATAGCTCAGGCGCGCATCGGCCGGTGCGTTCATTGCCTCGGCCGCGCGGCCGCGCCAATAATGCGCGCGCGACAGCGCGATCGGATTGGCGGAGCCTTCGTCGATCGCGGCGAAATGCGTCATCGCCGCCTTGGGATCATCGAGATAGCGCAGCGCGATCCAGCCGCACATGAAGTGATAGTCGGCGCGATAGACCTCCATCGCGGGCACGGCTGCCGAGCGCACCAAATCATAGGCGGTTTTGAACTTGCCCTGGTCGAGCAGCTTTCGCGCGAGCAGGCGGCGCTCGCGCCACCAGGCGTCGGTGTCTTGCGCCGCCATCGTATCGGGCGCGGCGGCCAGGATCACCTCGGCCGCGTCGTCGATGCGGTCATTCTGGAGATGCCATTGCGCGCGGCACAGCACATAGCCGAGGTCGCGGCGCGCCTCGGCCGAAATGTCCTCCAGGTAATCCTTGGCCTTGCTGGCCTTGCCGGTGACTGCGGCGCAGGCCTTGACGATCGCGAGCGCATCCTCGCCGAGCCGCTTGGCTGCGCGCCGCGCCCCCGCATAGTCCTTGGCGCCGAGCCGCTTGTCCATGCGGGCGCGATGATCCTCGGCGGTCAGGAGATCGCGGAACGCTTGGTAGGAATCCTCCTCACTGCGCTCGGACAATTCGTCCGTGCGCCAGGCATCGCGCACAAGACGCGCGGCCCTGTCGCTGTCGCCCTCGGTCATTAGCACGCGGGCGAGCGCGAACTTGCCCTTGGCGCTGGTCGGCCGGTCCATCGTGAATTTGTGCACTGTCGTCGCGTCGGCCTTCTCCTGCCACAGCCGCGCCTCGGCGCGGCGGCGGAGCAGCGCGCTGCTCGGCCAGTCCGGATTGGCGGCGAGGAAGGCGGCGTAGCGCTTGAAATTCGCCGTGCTTTCGGAATGGCGCAGCATAAACCAGTCGGCGAGTTTCTGTCCGGCCGGGTCGGCAATGCGGTCGCGCGCCGCGCTGGCGTCCTCGGTCTTGCCCTTCCGCGCGAGATCGATGGCATCCTTCAGCGCGGCGAGATCGCCAGTCAGCGGCGGGGCTGCCGGCTTGTCCGAGGGCGCGTCGTCCTGCTTCTTCGACTTGCGCTTGGCCTCGGCATGCTTGCCGTGCCGCGCCTTGCCGGCGGAGGCGTGGCGCTGCTTGCCGGTTTTCGCCTCATGCGTCTTCTTCGGCGCGGACGATTTGTGACCGCTCTTCGCTGCCAGCTCTGTAGGGATGAAGGCCAAAGCGGCCACGGCAACGACACACGCGAGCGAGCGTAGGCACTGGTTCATTCCGTGGTCCCCCTGCGAAACCAGTACAAACCAAAGTCCGCGACGAGATGCGGCTCGAGAATCAAAACGGCGTCAAAATGGTGACACGACGTCGTTTCGCATCCTGAAGCTGTTCCAACAATGCGGCGAAATACGGATGGAGCCAGGGAACCTGTGCAACGGCGGGGCGAGCGGGTCTCTTAACCTTCATTAACGAATACGGCTCGCGCGACGGTTGCGGCGGTTCAGGACGCCTCGAAGCGGCCAAATTGCGCGTATTCCCGGCGGCAAATCCGTTGTATTGGGTTCCAAAGCCTTTCCCCTTCAGCCCATTGTCCCGCGCCCATGCCGATTTTCAACCAGTCGATCCGGCGCAAGATCGTCGGGATTGCGCTCGGCCTCATCATCCTGATGGTCGTCACCGCGATCCTGTCGATGGTGATGTCCAGCCGCGTCGGCCATCTTCTGGATGAGCTGACCGCGCGGTATATTCCGGCTTACGGCCACCTGGCGCGGTCCAATGTGCGTTCGCTGGAGCGGGCGCTGGCGATGCGGCGCATGGTGATCGCCAAAATGCAAACGCCGCCGGACGAGGAGGGCTTTGCGGCGCGGCTGAAGATCTTCAGGGAAACGGACGCCCAGGTCGAGCAGGAGGCCGAAGCCGCGCGAAAGCTGATCAACGCGATCATCGACGATGAGAGCACACCGTCGGACAACGCGGCACTCGCCCGGATCGAGACGCGCATCGAGAATGCAGTCAAGGAGCTTCGCCGCGAACTCGACGAGGAGGACGCCAAGCTGCTCCGGCTGCTCGATGCCAAGGACTTTGCGGCCACGCGCGACGTGCTCGTCCATGTGGACGCGCTCCGCGATCTCTTCACCCAGCGGATCGATGCGATCCGCGCCGAGATGCTCTCGCAGGTGTTCGTGAGCACCGCGCAGGTGATCCGCCATCAGCGCCAGGCGATCATCGTCTCGGGCATCGTGACCATCCTCGCGGCGATCGTCGGACTTGCCTTTGCGATCATGGTCTCCACCGGGATCACGCGACCGGTCCGGCTCTTGCTGGCCGGCACCCGCGAAGTCGAGGCGGGCCGCTTCGACAAGACCATCAGTGTCTCGACGCAGGACGAGATTGGCGAACTCGCCTCCGCCTTCAATCGCATGGTCGAGCAATTGCGCCAGAACGAGCGCATCCGCGAGACCTTTGGCCGCTACATCGATCCCAAGGTGGTGCAGGGGCTGATTGACCGGCCGGAGGTCGCCGTCGACGGCCAGCGCCGGGTGATGACCATCATGTTCTGCGACATGAGCGGCTTCACCGCGATGAGCGAGGGCATGACCCCGCGCGGCCTGGTCAAGGTGATGAACCACTATTTTACCGTCATGTCCGGTCCGATCAGGAGCAACCGCGGCATCATCGACAAATATATCGGCGACGCCATCATGGCCTATTGGGGCCCTCCCTTCATCGAGGAGGAAGAGCCGGCGCTGCTCGCAGGCCTTGCTGCGATCGAAATGGCCGATCAGGTGCCCGCGCTGCAGAAGCAATTGCCGGATCTGCTCGGCATCCGCGCCATGCCCGGGCTTTGCGATCTGCGGATCGGCATCGCCACCGGCGAGGTCCTGACCGGCAGCATCGGCTCCGAGCTGATGATGAGCTTCACCGTGATGGGCGACGCCGTGAACCTCGCCTCACGACTGGAGGCCGTCAACAAGACCTATGGCACCCGTATCCTGATCTCGCAGGCGACGGCGGACGCGATCGGCTCGCACCTCGGATTGCGCGAGGTCGACCGTCTTGCGGTCGCCGGCCAGAGCGCGCCGCAAACGATCTTCGAGGTGATGGGCCGGGCAGGCGCACTCACGGCCGCGCATGAGAGCCTGCGTTCTCACTACGCCGAAGGCCTCGCCGCCTATCGCGCCCGCCGCTTCGACGAGGCCCGCGCCGGCTTCAACGCGGCACTTGAAGCCGTCCCAGGCGACGGCCCCTCGCGGGCAATGCTTGCTCGTATCACGCGGTTCGAGGCCCATCCGCCGGACGAGGGCTGGGAGGGCGCCTGGCGGTTGGAGCAGAAATAGTCGGCCGCGCGGGAAAAATTGATTCTACTCGATAACGATGTTCGCAGTGACCTATTTCCCGGGCTTAGGTTTGGTGTCCTTGAGGCGTTTGATGGGGACACGCCGATGACAGAACTTGAGAACAGGCTCGAACGGTTCGAGACGCTCACCGCCGAATGCGAGCTGATCGCCAGGCTCGCCACCGACAGCACCAAGCGTGAGTTTTATCTGAAGCTCTCGGAGCGGTATCGCCAGCTGGCGGTGGACATGCGGCAGGCCATAGCGAGCCAAGCTGCGGCCTGACGCCGGCAATCCGTTCTTAACACTTGGCGCGCATCCTCAATGCAGATGCGAGGACGCCTCCGGTGATTTCCCGCTGTGGAAATGCCGGGGCTCGCTGCGGTGCAGCGCGCCTCGCGAGATTGTTTTGTCGTGCCTATCAGGGCGATCCCATGCGCCTTTTTGCGGTCATCATGTTTGGACTCATGACGGCAGCCTGCAACCAGGAGCAGGAGATCACCGGCTCGACCCCGGTCTGCGCGATGCGGAACTACACTTCCTTCAATCCCCGCGACATGACCCAGTGCGTTGCCGCCTGCAAGGCGTGCGACCACGGCAACACGGTCACCTGCAGCACGTCGTGCACGCTCAAGGGCGCCCGCTGAGCGGCTCCGCCTCCTGGTTCGGGGCCGATGGTGTCTCGACGGTGTTTTGGCACCGGAACGATTCACATGGATCAATCATTGAAGGGATGGCAGGACGCGGAGTCCTTTGGAATGGGTATGCTCGATCCCGGTCGGTTCCTGGTGTCATGCTCTCACTGCGCAGCCTGGCCGATGGCCGCCAATGTAAGACGTTCGAGCTGGTCGGCTTCGCCGAACGAGGTCCGCTTCGTTTGCCCGCGCTGCCGCCGCGAGGAGACCGCGATCATCTCCGCCTCCGGCGAGTTGACGCCGATCCGGCGCGTCGACGTCCCGCCGCGCGACGTCACCGCGGCCTGGGCTCAGGCCCAGCGCCCAAGAGGGCGAGCGTAGCCCGCCGTTTAAGGAGAAGAGGGCCGAGCGCAGCCAGCTGAGGGCAAGAGGGCGCGCGTCACCATCCGTCGGGACCTCTGATGAGGCAGTTGAACTGCCGCGGGAGGTGATCCAAGCAGGTGCAAATGTGCTAGGATCGTCGGCATGAGTTCATCCATGCCCCGTCCAATCCTGCCGCCCCTCCGCGACCGTTTCCGCCTTACCCCGGTCGCGGCGCGCCTTGCGCCGCTGTTCGGCTTCGCGCTGCTGATCGTGTCATGCGCGCTGGCAAGCTTTGCATTCGCCTGTGCCACGCCGTTTGCGGCTTGCGCGGTTGTCGCCGCCGCCATGCTGCCGCTGCGTCCGGCGCTGCTCGTCGTCACCGGCGCCTGGCTGGTGAACCAGGGCATCGGCTTCGGCGCGCTGCACTATCCGATCGACCCCAGCACTATCGCCTGGGGCTTCGTCATCGGCGCTGCTGCGCTGCTATCGACCGCAGCAGCATCGACGGTCCTCCGTAGGCTGCCGCAAGGCCGCACGCCGCTGATGCTTGCGATTGCATTCGTTGCCGCCTACGCGGTCTATGAGTTCGCCGCGACGCCGGTCCTGGGCGGCGAGGGCGCCTTCACCGCCGCCATCGTGACCCGGATCGGGCTGACCAGCGCCATCTGGCTCGCCGGCCTCGTCGCCGCCTGTGAGATCGTCCGTCTGGCCGATCCGTTCGGGCGCGCGATGCGGAACGCCTGAGCGCCAACCAAGGCACTGAAGTCCGGTCATGCCGATAACCGGACCTTTGCCCAGCGCTGCAAGGCGACCGCTGTCCAAACCGTCTCGACAAACCCGAACGGCCAGGCGCCCTGGAGAAAGCCATAGACCCCGCTGAGCGCGCAAGCTGCCGCGAAGGCCAGCACGAAATGCGGTCCGCGCGGCTCGAGCGCGTAAAACAGCAGCATCGCACTGACCGACAGCAGTCCGAAGATTGTGATTGCGTCCATCAGCCGGCCGGAGGCTTCGGCTTCTTGGCGACATCGCGGGTGTGGAAGACGGCGGGCCCCATCACCGGCCACAGCGCGGCCGTCGCGGTCAGAACGGTCGCGGCGCACATTGCAGCCAGCACGGACGATCGGATTTTCAAGCCGCGCGTCCGCGATCGACAGACGATCCAGACCCAGGCGCAGACCACGACGGCGATGGACAGTTTCGTCATCAGCCCGTGCGCATGGTCGAGCACCGCGATCAGGCTGCCCACGCTGGCGAGCACGACAGCGGGTACCCTGCGCCCTCTTGGACAAGAGGGTGAAGCGACGAAGCAAAGCTCGGGCGGAATCAGCCGCGAGAACGCGAAGCGTGTCTGCAAGTTGAATCTGCATTGGCGGATGGCGATTGCTGCCCCTTGCTCCGTCATTGCGAGCGCAGCGAAGCGATCCAGAGTCTTTCCGCGGAGGATTCTGGATTGCTTCCGCCTTCGCTAAAGCTTCGGCGGACAAGTCGCTCCGCTCGCAAAGACGATGTGGAGAGAGTGTGCACAACACTTCGATCTGTGGCTTGGACGCAGCGCCCTTGCGGCGCGTCCGGACAGGCGGGGAGATGATGAAGCGCCGACTCACCTTGGCTGCGCCTCGTCGTCGCGCCGAAGTTGCAACGCAGGCACGCACCGGAAACTTGAAGTTGTGGGATTGTCCTCCCGCCGGGGGTATCGCAGTAAGCTCGATCGTGTCCTCACGGCCACATTGTGCCGTCCGTGCAACACTCGTCACGGATTTAACCATCTTCTCTGTCCGTTCGCATCGACGCCGCTTTTTGGCCACACCCGAACATGAATAAAATCACTCGAATATTTTAGCGGCAGCGGTGATCCTGGAAGACGACGGAAATCCCCAAGGTCGATTCAAAAGGTCGATTCAAATCTTGGCTCTGATTTTTCGGGTCTGAAAGGGTTGGCCGGGGAAACTGGTTTGCGATGGACGCGAAGAGCAACATCAAGCAGAGGCTGCCGAGCCGTCACGTGACGGAAGGTCCTGCGCGCGCGCCCCATCGCTCCTACCTCTACGCCATGGGTCTGACCACCGACCAGATCCACCAGCCCTTCGTCGGCGTCGCCTCGTGCTGGAACGAGGCCGCGCCCTGCAACATCTCCCTGATGCGCCAGGCGCAGGCGGTGAAGAAGGGCGTCGCAGCCGCCGGCGGCACGCCGCGCGAGTTCTGCACCATCACCGTGACCGACGGCATCGCCATGGGGCATGACGGCATGCGCTCCTCGCTGCCGTCGCGCGAATGCATCGCCGATTCCGTCGAATTGACGATCCGCGGCCACGCCTATGACGCTCTCGTTGGCCTGGCCGGCTGCGACAAGTCGCTGCCGGGCATGATGATGGCGATGGTCCGTCTCAACGTGCCCTCGATCTTCATCTATGGCGGCTCGATCCTGCCCGGCAATTTCCGGGGCCAGCAGGTGACCGTGCAAGACATGTTCGAAGCCGTCGGCAAGCACTCGGTCGGCGCAATGTCGGACGAGGACCTCGACGAGATCGAGCGCGTGGCGTGCCCCTCGGCGGGTGCCTGCGGCGCGCAGTTCACCGCCAACACGATGGCGACCGTCTCCGAGGCGATCGGGCTGGCCTTGCCGTACTCGGCCGGTGCTCCGGCACCCTATGAAATTCGCGACGCCTTCTGCATGACCGCGGGCGAGCAGGTCATGGAGCTGATCGCCCAAAACATCCGGCCACGCGACATCGTCACCCTCAAGGCGCTGGAGAATGCCGCCGCCGTGGTCGCCGCGTCCGGTGGCTCGACTAATGCTGCACTGCACCTGCCGGCAATCGCGCACGAGTGCGGCATCAAGTTCGACCTGTTCGACGTCGCCGAAATCTTCAAAAAGACACCGTACGTCGCGGATTTGAAGCCAGGCGGCCGTTATGTCGCCAAAGACATGTTTGAAGTAGGTGGCATACCGCTTCTGATGAAGACGCTGCTCGACAACGGATTTCTCCACGGTGACTGCATGACCGTCACCGGTCGAACGATCGCCGAAAACCTCAAAAGCGTGAAGTGGAATCCGCACCAGGACGTGGTGCACCCGGCAGACAAGCCCATCACCGTCACCGGCGGTGTGGTCGGTCTGAAGGGCAATCTGGCGCCAGAAGGTGCGATCGTGAAAGTCGCGGGAATGTCCAACCTCAGGTTCACCGGTCCGGCCAGGTGCTTCGACCGTGAGGAGGATGCTTTCGAGGCCGTCCAGAAGCGCACCTACCGCGAAGGCGAAGTCATCGTGATCCGCTACGAGGGGCCGAAGGGCGGTCCCGGCATGCGGGAAATGCTCCAGACCACCGCGGCGCTGACCGGCCAGGGCATGGGCGGCAAGATCGCGCTCATCACCGACGGCCGCTTCTCCGGCGCCACCCGCGGCTTCTGCATCGGCCATGTCGGGCCGGAAGCCGCCATCGGCGGCCCGATCGGGTTGCTGGAGGACGGCGATATCATCGAAATCGACGCGGTCGCCGGTACCCTTAACGTAAAATTGAGCGACCAGGAGCTTGCCCAACGCAAGACCAAATGGACCGCTCGCGCGACTAACCACACGACGGGCGCGCTCTGGAAATATGCTCAGCAGGTTGGACCAGCGGTCGGTGGGGCAGTGACCCATCCGGGCGGCGCGCACGAGAAACAGTGCTATGCGGACATCTAGGCGTACCATCGTTGCGTTTGTGTTGGGGGCTGCCGCGCTGGCCGCGCCGGCTCTCGCCTTTGACGGCGCACCCGTCAGCCAGAAGGATGCGACCATCCCGGTGGTCACGACCTTGCCGGGCGCAGCAGGCAAGGTGCGCAATGTACCGCCAGTCGTGCCCCAGGAAACCTCGCTCAGCGCCCTGCAATATGCCGCGGAGGGTGGCCACCCCATCGCGCAGTGGAAGCTCGGCCGCATGTACGCCAATGGCGACGGCGTCGCCCAGGACGATGTGCGTGCGTTCGAGTATTTCACCCGCATCGCCAACGCGCACGCCGAAGACAGCCCGTCCGCGCCGCAGGCGCAGATCGTCGCCAACGCCTTTGTGGCGCTCGGCCGCTATTATCTCAGCGGCATCCCGAATTCGAAGGTCAAGCCGGACCAGGAGCGGGCGCGGGAGATGTTTTCCTATGCCGCGTCCTATTTCGGCAATGCGGATGCGCAATACGATCTCGCCCGCCTGTACCTGAAGACGCCGGACGCTTCGCGCGAGGATTTCCGCTACGGCGCGCGCTGGCTTGGGCTCGCCGCGCAGAAGGGCCAGCACGAGGCCCAGGCGCTGCTCGGCCAGATGCTGTTCAACGGCGACCGCCTGCCGCGGCAGGCCGCCCGCGGCCTGATGTGGTTGACGCTGGCGCGCGACAGCGCCGGCAGCGACGAGACCTGGATCAAGGAAAACTACAACCGCGCCTTCGCAAAGGCCTCCGACGACGATCGCGCCATGTGCCTGCAGATGCTGGAGCAATGGGTGCAGGGTCGACGGGAGTGATGGGTTGAGGCGGCCTCACGCCGCCTCAAGATCGAGATCCGCCCACACCGGCACGTGGTCCGACGGCTTCTCCCAGCTGCGCACATAGCTGTCGATGCCGACATTGGCGAGCCGGTCGCTGGCCTGTGGCGACAGCAGAAGGTGGTCGATCCGCAGGCCGTGGTTCTTCTGCCAGGCGCCGGCCTGGTAGTCCCAGAAAGTGTAGAGCCCGGGCTCGTCGGTGACGGCCCGAAGCGCATCGGTCAGGCCGAGGCCGAGCAGGGACTGAAAACTCTCCCGCGTCTCGGCCTTGAACAGGGCGTCCTCGGTCCAGGCGGCGGGATTATGGACGTCCCGGGCATGCGGGATAACGTTGAAGTCGCCTGCGAGGATCAGCGGCTCCTCGGTCTTGAGGCGCTCCTTCGAATACTCAAGAAGCCGCGACATCCATTTGAGCTTGTAGGGATATTTCTCGGTGCCGACCGGATTGCCATTGGGCAGATAGAGGCAGGCGATGCGCAGCACGCCGGACTTGAGCGTCACCACGCCTTCGAGGAAGCGAGCATGGGCGTCCTCGTCGTCGCCGGCCAGCCCCGACTTGGTCTCGTCGAACCGGAGCTTCGAGAGCAGAGCGACACCGTTGAACGTCTTCTGGCCGTGGGTGACCACGTTGTAGCCGAGCGCCTCGATCTCCAGCCGCGGGAAGGCCTCGTCGACGCATTTGATCTCCTGGAGGCAGACGATGTCCGGCTGGCACTCCTTCAGCCAGGTCAGGAGGAGATCGATGCGCTGCCGGACCGAGTTCACGTTCCAGGTGGCTATTCTGATGGGCATCTTGGCGGCTCCGGGCAGGGGCCATGGTTAGAACAAAATGCAAACGCGCCCGTCAAGGACGCTGCGAAATCTCCCACAAAATTAACCCGGCTTAAGTCGGGCCCGGGCCATTGATCGTGAAAAGGTTTTTCGAATGGGACGGCCGAACAAAGCCATGAAGCGAACCGAGCCCCGCGACGGGTTGATCGGCGCGTTCCTGTACTGGCTCGGCGGCTACGAGATCGAGGACGGCCTGACCGCCGGTCTCAGCGAGCGCGAGCTGAGCCGCATCCGTGCCAAGCAGATCGACGCGGTGATACGCCTGATCCCGGTGACGATGGCCGTCACCATGCTCAACGTCGCCGTTGTGCTGATTTTGTTCTGGGGTCGTGGCTGGAACGACTTTCTCGCGATCTGGGGCATGACCCTCGCGACCGCCGCCTCGCTCGCGGTGCGCGCGTGGCGGCGCTCCCACCAGAGCCCGGCGCAAGAAGTCTCGCCCCGTGCCGTGCGGCAGATGTTGCGGCAGGCGTTTTTCCTCGCCGCAATGTGGGGCACGCTGCCGGTCGCGCTGTTCAGCCGCATCGAGCCGACCAGCCAGCTCATTCTGGCCTGCCTTATGGTCGGCATGATGTCCGGCGGTGCCTTCACGCTCTCGACCTTCCCGCGTGCGGGCCTTGTCTATCTCGCGACGACGACGATCGCCTGCGCCGGTGCGTTGCTGTTATGCGGCACCGGGCCTTACCTCGTGACCGCCGTGTTCCTGCTGCTGTTCGCGTTCTTCATGGCGCGCAACATCGTCTCGCAAGGCAATCTGTTCCTTGGCAATCTCAAGGCCCAGCTTGAGCTCGAGCGCCAGACCGAGATCATCTCACTATTGCTGAAAGATTTTCAGGAGAACGCCAGCGACTGGCTGTGGCAGACCGACGCCGAAGGGCATTTGGTCGACGTGCCCGAGCGCTTCGCCGCGGTCGCACAGCTGCCACTGCCCTTGCTGAAGGGCTCGCATTTCGCCGACGTGCTCGACATGCTGTGCCCCGAAGACAAGAGCGCGGCCTACAATGTCGTCGGCCTGATGGAGCACGCCGAACCGCTGCACGAGATGAACCTCAAGGTCGTCGCCGGCGGCGAGGCGCGGCTGTGGTCGCTCACCGCGAAGCCGGCCTACGACCGCGACGGTCAATTCCTCGGCTATCGCGGCTTCGGCCGCGACGTGACCGAGCGCTGGCGCGCGGAAAAGGCCGAGGCCGAGAGCCGCGCCAAATCGGATTTCCTCGCGGTGGTGAGCCACGAGATCCGCACGCCGATGAACGGCGTGCTCGGGCTTGCCAGCATGCTGCTGGAGACAAAACTCGATCCGGAGCAGCACGAGGCCGTCACCACGATCCGCGAGTCCGGCGACAATCTCCAGCGCATCCTCAACGACATCCTGGACCTCTCCAAGCTCGAGGCTGGACGCTTCGCGTTCGAGGTGATCGACTTCGCGCCGCAGGCGCTGGTAGAGACATTGGCGACCGTCGTGCGCGCGAGTGCCAAGAGCAAGGGGCTCGCGGTCAAGGTCAAGCTCGATCTGAACCTGCCGCCGACGCTGCGCGGCGATATCGCGCGTATCCGCCAGGTCCTGCTCAACCTCGCATCCAACGCGGTGAAGTTCACCGACCAAGGCGAAGTCACGATCGCAGCCGTCTGTCAGGCCCGCCGCGATCTGCTCGCCACCGTCGAATGGAGCGTGACCGACAGCGGTATCGGCATCGCCCCCGAGAAGCTTGGCCAGCTCTTCTCCGACTTCGCGCAGGCCGACGCCTCGATCAGCCGCCGCTTCGGCGGGACCGGGCTTGGGCTTGCGATCTCCCGGCGCATCATCGAACAGATGGGCGGCACCATCGGCGTCACCTCGACGCCGGGCGAGGGCTCGACATTCAGCTTCACGCTGGTGCTGCCCTGGAGCCAGGAGCAGGCATCCGACTACATTGCCGACCGCGACGAAGCCGACGACCTCAAGGCGCGTATCGCGAGTCTCGACCGACCGCTGAGGGTGCTGGTCGCCGAGGACGACGCCGTCAACCGCATGGTCGTGAGCAAGATGCTTGGCGCCTTCGATGTCGAGTTGCGCGTCGTGACCGACGGTGTTGACGCCGTCGCGGCCATGTCCCAAGGCGAATACGATATCGTGCTGATGGACGTGCGGATGCCCGACATGGACGGCCTTGCCGCAACCCGGGCGATCCGTGCGCAAGGTGGCCGATTCGAATTCTTGCCGATCATCGCGCTCACCGCCAATGCCTTCCCCGAGGACGTCAAGATCTGCCGCGAGGCCGGCATGTCGGACTTCCTGGCCAAGCCGCTACGCAAACCCGCGCTGCTGGCGGCGCTGCTGCGCGCGCTCGATGGACATGTGATGGCGGGAGACGCACCACTTCAGCCGGAGCTCATGTCGGTCGACGTGGAGTGGACGGACGAGGAAAGGCAGATGACCGGCGCCTAGCCGGCGACGTCAGATCGAGAAGCTGGTCCCGCAGCCGCAGGACGCCGTGGCGTTCGGATTGTTGACGCGGAACGAGGCGCCGATCAGATCGTCGACGAAATCGACCTGCGACCCCGCCAGGAACGGCTGCGAGGCGGAATCGACCAGCACCACCGCATTGTCCTGCTCGATCACGAGATCGTCGTCAGTGCGGGCACGGTCAATGTCGAACTTGTACTGGAAGCCGGAACAGCCTCCGCCCTCGACCGAGATCCGCAGCATCGCGCCAGACCCTTCGCCCTTGAGGATCTCCCCAATCCGGCGTGCGGCCTTGTCACTGATGGTCACGTCAGTCGTCATCGTTCGTCTCCGATAGGCCCGCGGTCACACCAAGGTCACCTGAAGGTCACGTGCCCTATTCAGTTGGTATCCCGCGTCCGGCATAGTTAAGTGCCACCATACGCAGAATCAAATGGATAGAGACTAAATTCGCCGTGTCCGTCGGAATGGCTGCCCCCCACGCGCCCTATGCCTGCGATCCCGAGCGCAGTCGCGGCCGATTGGTCGCGGAACCGCCAAGCCGGACCCGCAGCCCGTTTCGACGGGATTGCGACCGGGTGATCCATTCCACCGCGTTCCGCCGGCTGAAATACAAGACCCAGGTGTTCGTGTTCCACGAGGGCGACCACTACCGCACCCGGCTGACCCATTCGCTGGAGGTGGCGCAGATCGCCCGCGCGCTGGCCCGGCAGCTCGGGCTGGACGAGGACCTCACGGAAACCCTGGCGCTCGCCCACGATCTCGGCCATCCGCCGTTCGGGCACGCCGGCGAGCGGGCGCTGGACGCCTGCCTGAAGGATTTTGGCGGCTTCGATCACAACGCCCAGACGCTCCGCGTCGTTGCGGCCCTGGAACAGCGCTATCCCGAATTCGACGGGCTCAACCTGACCTGGGAAGCGCTGGAGGGCATCCTCAAGCACAACGGCCCGCTGACCGATCGCAGCGGTGCGCCGGCCGGGCGTTATCGCGAGCGCGGCGTTCCCGTCGGCATCGCCGACTACATCAAGATCTATGATCTCGAATTGTGGAGTTTCGCCTCGCTGGAGGCACAGGTCGCCGCGATCGCGGACGACATCGCCTATGATGCCCACGATATCGACGACGGTCTGCGCGCCGGCCTGTTTCACCTCGACGACCTCAAGGTGATGCCGCTGACCGCGGAGATTATCGCCGAGACTTCTGCGCATTACCCCGATCTCGAAGACGTCAGGCGCGGCGCCGAGCTGGTGCGCGAGCTGATCTCACACTTGATCGGTGCCGTGTTCGCCGAGGCCCAGATAAACCTTGCCGCCGTGAAACCGCAATCCGCACAGGACGTGCGCCAGCAGAGCCGGGCATTGATCGCATTCCCCGCCGCGGTCGCCGAGGAGGAGGCCGCCATCAAGCGCTTTCTCTATCAGCACATGTACCGCCACAAGCGGGTCATGCGGGTGATGGGCGAGGCGGAACAGATCCTGTTCGACCTGTTCGCAAAATACCTCACCTCGCCCGGCGAGCTGCCGCCGGAATGGCTGGTCGGGGCGGAGGCGGACAATGAGGGCGACCGGGCCCGCCGGATCGGGAATTTCATTGCCGGAATGACCGACCGTTTCGCCCTGACCGAGCACCAGCGGCTCTTTGACTCGACCCCGGATTTGCGTTAGGCGGCGCCCATGCCCGACACATCCTCAGCACTGCACCTGTTCGCCGACGTGCTCGCACGCGTGCACGCGGTCTGCCGCGCGCTCGCGGCGGAAGCCAACTGGCCCGAGGGCATCGATTTCTCGCGCGTGGTGGTCGAGCCGCCGCGCGATGCTTCCCATGGCGACATGGCGACCAACGCAGCCATGGTGCTTGCGAAAGAGGCAAAGGCAAAGCCGCGCGACCTCGCCGAGCAGATCGCCGAACGGCTGCGCGCGGACCCATTGATCGCCAAGGTCGACGTCGCAGGTCCAGGCTTCATCAACCTGACGCTGGAGCCGGCCGCATGGGCCGAGGCGCTACGGACCGTGCTGCGCGAGGGCGCCGATTACGGCCGCGTCCGCGGCGGCTCCAAGGTCAACGTCGAATATGTCTCCGCCAACCCCACCGGACCGATGCATGTCGGCCATTGCCGCGGCGCCGTGTTCGGCGATGCGCTGGCGAGCCTGCTTGAATTCGCAGGCCGTGACGTCACGCGCGAATATTACATCAACGACGCCGGCGCGCAGGTCGACGTGCTCGCCCGCTCCGCGTTCCTCCGGTATCGCGAGGCGCTCGGCGAAGACATCGGCGCGATGCCGGAAGGCCTTTATCCCGGCGACTATCTGAAGCCGGTCGGGCGGGCGCTGGCGCAGGAGCACGGCGACAAGCTCCTCGCCGTGAGCGAGGGCGCGTGGCTACCGACGGTGCGCGCCAAGGCGATCGCGATGATGATGGACGAGATCAAGGATGATCTCGCCGCGCTCAACATCCGCCACGACGTGTTCTTCTCCGAGCGCTCGCTACAGGACGCCGGCAACAACAAGGTCGCCGAGACCATCGATTTCCTGCGCGCCAAGGGCGACGTCTACCAGGGCCGTCTGCCGCCCCCAAAGGGGGCTCCGGCCGAGGATTGGGAAGATCGCGAGCAGTTGCTGTTCAAGGCGACCGCCTATGGCGACGACGTCGATCGCCCGCTGATCAAGTCGGATAATTCCTACACCTACTTCGCCGCCGACATCGCCTACCACAAGAACAAGTTCGACCGTGGTTTCGCGGAGATGATCGACGTCTGGGGCGCCGACCATGGCGGCTACATCAAGCGCATGCAGGCGGCGGTGAAGGCGACCACCTCCGGCAAGGGGGCGCTCGACGTCAAGATCGTCCAGCTGGTGAAGTTGCTGCGCAACGGCGAGCCGGTGAAAATGTCCAAGCGGAGCGGGGACTTCGTCACCTTGCGTGAGGTGGTGGATGAAGTCGGCCAGGACGCCGTCCGCTTCATGATGCTCTACCGCAAGAACGACGCGGTGCTCGACTTCGACCTCGCCAAGGTCATGGAACAGTCGCGCGACAACCCGGTGTTCTACGTGCAGTACGGCCACGCCCGCGGCCACTCGATCTTCCGCAACGCCCGGGCCGAGGTGTTCCCGGAACTCCCGGAGGAAACGGAAAAGCGCATCGCCTGGCTGGGTGAGTCGGCGGTGGAACGGCTGTCGGACCCGGCTGAACTCGACCTTCTTAAGCGGCTCGCAATATTTCCGCGCATGCTGGAAGCGGCCGCAACCGCCCACGAGCCGCACCGAATTGCCTTCTATCTCTATGATTTAGCCAGCGAATTTCATGCACTTTGGACGAAGGGGCGCGATTTGCCCTATTTACGCTTCATTATCAATAATGATGCAGATCTAACGAAGGCGCGGCTGGCCATGGTCCAGGGCGTCGTCTCTGTCCTGGCATCGGGCCTCGCCATCCTCGGCGTCCATGCTCCGGACGAGATGCGGTAGTTTGGGGCGAACTACTTAAGGGATTTCGGGGGTAACCGGCAGAAGCCGGATCGCTTAGACTTGGTTGAAAGCCTTGTGGGTCGAAAGCCGCGCCTTGGTCGAGGGGCGCGCGGCTTTCCCGAAGGGACGCATCATCACGATGGCCGAACGATATCAGGACAGACCGTTTCCTTCCGATGACTATCGCGGTGGCGATCAGCATGGGAGGGCGGAGAGCGGTGATCCCTTGGCCGAACTTGCCCGCCTGATCGGGCAGACCGATCCGTTCGCAGCGCAAGGGCGGCCGGGCGTGCACCCGCCTGCAGCTCCTGCGCCTGCCCAGAGCTATCAGGACGACGACTATCGCCAGGACGATGGCCAGCAGGACTATGCCGAGCAGGCCCCGCCGCCGCCCGGGCCACCCTCATGGATGCGGCGCGCCAATGTGCAGCCGCAGACGGTGCCAGCTGAGCCTGCCTATCCCGCTTCCGTAAACCCGGTTCATCCACTGCATCGTTATTCAGCCCAGCCGACTGCGCCCGAGCCTGAACCTGATTATCGTCAGCCGCAGGCCTATCCGGATCAGGCCTATCAAGCTCGCACCCATCAGGGGCAGGCCTATCAGGATCAGGCATATCAGCAGCCCGATCAGGCTTACCAGGAGCAAGCCCACCAGCAGCCCGATCCGGCGCGCTACGACGAGGCGCTCTACGGACGGCTGGAGGCGGGCGAGCAGGACTATCAGCGCGATCCCGCCTATCCCGACGATCCTTACGCGTTCCAGAGCGACTATCCCGAGGCCGATCTCGACGAGCCGAAGAAGCAGCGCGGCGGCATGATGACCGTCGCGGCGATCCTGGCCCTTGCCGTGGTCGGGACCGGCGCTGCGTTCGCTTACAAGACCTATGTGGGCTCGCCCCGCAGCGGCGAGCCGCCGATCATCAAGGCCGACAACACGCCGACCAAAATCGTGCCGGCGCCGTCGGACTCCTCGGCCAAGGTACCGGACCGCATGGTCACCGGAGATGGCGCCGAGAAGATCGTGCCGCGCGAGGAGGCGCCTGTCGACGTCAACGCCAAGGCGGGAGGTCCCCGCGTGGTGTTCCCGGCGCTGAACCAGAACGCGAACCCGCCGCCAGTCGCGAGCGTGTCGCCGTCCAGCATTCCGCTGTCGAGTGCGGGCCCGAATCCGAGCAACGGCACGCTGCCGAACAATTCGCCGCGCGCGATCAGGACCGTGGCCGTGAAGGGCGATCAGACCGACGCCACCGCGTCGCAAGCGGCCACGGCCGCGAAGCCGACAGCTCTCCCGAAGCCCGTTGCGGCACCAGCTGCACCACGCACGCCGCCGACCTCGGCCAATGCCAGTGCCAATCAGCCGCTCTCGCTCGCGCCGCAATCGGCGCCGGCCGCGGAGCCACCGCAGCGGATGGCTGCGACCAATCCGACGCAAATCGCGCCCGCGAGCAGCGGTGGCGGCGGCTACGTCGTGCAGGTCTCCTCGCAGCAGACCGAGGATAGCGCCCACGCCTCCTACCGGGTGCTTCAGAGCAAGTACGGCAGCGTGCTTGGCTCCCGCGCACCCGTGGTCAAGCGGGTCGACCTGACCGACAAGGGCAAGGGAATCGTCTACCGCGCCTTCGCTGGGCCGTACGGATCGCTCGAAGAGGCGAACCAGGCCTGCAACAGTTTGAAATCCGCTGGCCTGTCTGCCTGCTTCGTCCAGAGGAATTAACGGCCGTTTCCTTGACCCTCTCGCGGGTCAGGGTTAATCGGCCGTATGAGCACGCGGGCCTTCATTACCGGCGTTTCCGGAACGGAACTAACCGCCGCCGAGCGGGAGTTTATCCGCAGCGAACGCCCGTGGGGCTTCATCCTCTTCAAGCGCAATGTCGAGACGCCGGCTCAAGTTGCTGCACTCGTTGCGGAATTGCGGGCGGTTGCGGGTTTCGCTGATGCCCCTGTCCTGATCGATCAGGAGGGTGGGCGGGTGCAGCGCCTGACGCCGCCGCATTGGCCGGTCTATCCGCCGGGCGCTATTTTCGCAGGCCTCTACGATACTGATTCGGCGCTCGGGCTGACCGCGGCGCGCCTCAGCGCCCGGCTGATCGCGTGCGATCTCGCAGATCTCGGCATTACCGTGGATTGCTTGCCGCTGGCCGACGTGCCGGTGGCTGGCGCCAACGCCGTCATCGGGAACAGGGCTTACGGCACCGAACCGGGAAAGGTCGCCGCGATCGCCCGCGCGGTCACCGAGGGCCTGGAACAGGGTGGCGTGTTGCCGGTGCTCAAGCACATCCCCGGCCATGGCCGAGCTACGGCCGATACCCATTTCAATCTGCCGACGGTCGAGACGTCGCGCGACGAACTGGATCGCACCGACTTCGCGGCATTCAAGCCTTTGGCGGATTTGCCGATGGCCATGACTGCACATGTTGTGTTTAGCGCGGTCGACCCCGCCCATCCGGCGACGACATCTGCGACAATGATCGCTGAGGTGATTCGCGGCGCAATCGGGTTCCAGGGTTTGTTAATGAGTGATGACGTGTCGATGAACGCGCTGTCGGGCAACATCGCCGAACGGACCCGCGCCATTTTTGCGGCCGGCTGCGACATGGCCCTGCATTGCAACGGCAACATCGAGGAAATGCGTGAGGTCGCCGGCCAGACACCCGAACTGGCGGGCAGGGCGCTGGAGCGGGCGAACGCCGCGCTCGCTGCGCGTAAAGGACCGCAACCGTTCGATCGCGCGGCCGCGCGCGCCGAACTGGAGGCATTGATCGCACGGGCAAACACGGCATCGGCATGACCGCAGAAATCCTATCGTTTGAAACCGGGCGGCCCGCAGAGCTCGCCGAGGGTGAGCCGGCGTTGGTGGTGGACGTCGAGGGTTATGAAGGTCCGCTCGACCTGCTGCTCGCACTGGCGCGGCAGCAGAAGGTAGATCTCGCCAAGATCTCGATCCTGGCGCTCGCCGACCAATATCTCCACTTCATCGAAGCCGCGCGAAAGATCCGCCTCGAGCTCGCCGCCGACTATCTCGTGATGGCGGCATGGCTCGCCTTCTTGAAATCGCGTCTGCTGCTGCCGGAGCCGCCGAGTGCGGAAGGCCCGAGCGCGGAGCAGATGGCGACGGCGCT
>NZ_JADPJF010000042.1:348857-351083 GCF_023073295.1 Bradyrhizobium sp. 23
CGCCAACCGCCTGCGCCGGCTGGAGGCGATTCGTGAAGCCGCCAACCGGCTGATGAACCGGCAGCAATTGCTGCGCGACATCTTCCCGCGCGGCGAGCCCGAGCAGATCGCCGAGATCAAGCATCCGAAATACACGGCAACGCTCTATGACCTGCTCACCGCCTATGCCGCGCAGCGCCAGTCGCGCGTGCTGGCGAGCGTGCATCTGGCCAAGCGCACGGTGTGGTCGCTTGCCGAGGCGCGCGCCACGCTGGAGCGGCTCGTCGGAAGCATCAGCGAGCAAGACGATTGGGGCGTTCTCGACGATTTTCTGCTTCAGCATGTCGCCGATCCGACGCAGCGCGCGACGGTGCTCGCCTCGAGTTTCGCGGCTGCGCTCGAGCTGGTGCGCGAAGGTCAGCTCGAGCTGAATCAGAAAGAGGCGTTTGCGCCCATCTATTTCCGGAAGGGGCGCCCCAAGCCGGTCATGGACGCAGCTCCTGCGCCCGATGCGCCGGTCGCTTAAGTGCAACAAGGAGAATCTGCCATGGCAAGCCTGGCTGAAGTGCGGGTAGAAGAGGCCGAGCCGATGGAGAACGAGTCCCAGGCACGTCCCGAAGAATTGCGGCTGCTGGAAGCGCTGCTGTTCGCTTCGAATGAACCGCTGGACACCGCGACGCTGGCCAAGCGCATGCCCGAGGGCGTCGACGTGAAGGCCGCGCTCGAGCAGTTGCAGGCCGACTACTCCCTGCGCGGCGTGAATCTCGTGCGGGTCGCTAACAAATGGACCTTCCGCACCGCGGGCGATCTCGCCTGGCTGATGACCCGCGAGAGCACCGAGACCCGCCGCCTGTCGCGCGCCGCGATCGAGGTGCTGGCGATCATCGCCTATCACCAGCCGGTGACGCGCGCCGAGATCGAGGAGATCCGCGGCGTCGTCACCTCGAAGGGCACGCTGGACGTGCTGCTGGAAACCGGCTGGATCAAGCCGCGCGGTCGTCGCAAGACGCCGGGCCGTCCCTTGACCTTCGGAACCACCGAGGACTTCCTGTCGCAGTTTACTCTGGAACAGCTCGGCGATTTGCCGGGCCTGGAGGAGCTGAAGGGCACGGGCCTGCTGGATTCGCGCCTGCCGACCGGATTCAGCGTGCCGACGCCGTCGGATGACCCGACTTTGCGGGAAGACGAGGATCCGCTGGAGCCGGGCGAGGACCTTGATCTGGCGCTGGCGCCCGCGGTCGAGCCCGAGACGCCGCCGGAAGGCGGCCATGAGGGGGGCGGGGGTGGCAGCGAGGACTGACGTCCCGGCCTTTTACCGGCCGCCTGCGACCAGTTAACACTAGCAAATTTACGTAGCGCCAACAGCGAATTGGCGCTGCCTTGGTCCTTGTTTTTGACACCTGCCAAGCCTAGGTTTCGGTGAAGATCGGCCGGTCCCCGGCCATGCGCGTTTGGAGGGTTGCAGGATGGGTTCACTCAGCATTTGGCACTGGGTCCTGGTGATCGCAGTGGTCCTGCTGCTGTTCGGTCGCGGCAAGATCTCGGATCTGATGGGCGACGTGGCGCAGGGCATCAAGGCGTTCAAGAAGGGCATGCAGGACGACGACAAGGTCGCCGACAAGCCCGAGCCGGCCAAGTCCATCGAGCACAACAATGCCGCGCCGACCGCGGCACGGTCGGACGTCGGCAGCAAGGCCGTCTGAGCCAGAGAGCACGCGAGACGCGGGTAGCGGACCCGATCCTGCGCGCGAGGGATTGGGCCGGCTGCGGCTGGCGTGAACGGAAGACCTCATGTTCGACATCGGGTGGAGTGAACTGGTCCTGATCGGGGTCGTGGCCCTGATCGCCATCGGCCCGAAAGAGCTGCCGGGCGTGCTGCGCATGGTCGGGCAGTGGATGGGCAAGGCGCGCAAGATGGCCGCCGAATTCCAGGGCCAATTCCAGGAAGCGATGCGCGAGGCCGAAATGGCCGACCTCAAGAAGAGCTTCGACGAGGTCAAGGAAGCGGCTTCCGGCTTCGCCGGCAACAATTTGATGACCTCGCTCCAGAAAGACGTCAGCGACGCGCTCCGCGTCGATGCGCTGGACAAGCCCGCCGAGACCTCGATCTCCACCGCTGTCGAACCGTCGGCGACTTCAAGCGAAGCGCTGACGACGCCCACCACGCCGGAAGCGCCGACGCCGGAGACCTTCGTGGAAGCCGAGGCACATGCGGCCGTGAACGAGCCGCTCGCCATCACCCGTGAG
>NZ_JADPJF010000042.1:351160-357814 GCF_023073295.1 Bradyrhizobium sp. 23
TCGAGCAGGCGCAGGTCGCTCAAGGTTCGGTCACGCAAGATTCGGTCACCCAGGACACTGCGCCGGCCGAGGCGATTAAGGGCGCCAAAGCGTCATGAGCGCCGCCGATATCGAGGCCAGCAAAGCTCCCCTGATGGACCATTTGATCGAGCTGCGTTCGCGGCTGATCAAAGCGCTGCTCGGCTTCGGCATTGCCTTCATCTTCTGCTTCTTCTTCGCCAAGCAGATCTACAACGTGCTGGTCTGGCCGTTCGTGTGGATCGCGGGTCCCGAGAACTCGAAATTCATCTACACCGCGCTGCTGGAATATTTCATCACCCAGCTCAAGCTCGCGCTGTTCGGCGCCGGCTTCATCTCGTTCCCGATCGTCGCGACACAAATCTATAAGTTCGTCGCTCCCGGACTCTACAAGCACGAGAAGCAGGCCTTCCTGCCGTATCTGGTCGCGACCCCGTTCTTCTTCGTGCTGGGCGCAGCACTGGTCTATTTCGTCGTGCTGCCCATGCTGGTCCGCTTCTCGCTCGGCATGCAGCAGGCCGGCAGTGACGAGACCGCGCAGATCCAGCTGCTGCCCAAGGTCGGCGAATATCTGTCGCTGATGATGTCGCTGATCTTCGCCTTCGGCATCGCCTTCCAGCTTCCGGTGATCCTGACGCTGCTGGGGCGCATCGGCATCGTCACGTCTAAAATGCTGCGCGAGAAGCGCCGCTATTTCATCGTCGTTGCCTTCGTCATCGCGGCCGTTCTGACCCCGCCCGATGTGCTCAGCCAGTGCTCGCTCGCGATTCCCTTGCTCGCGCTCTACGAGGGCTCGATCATCGCGGTGGGAATTGTGGAGAAGAAGGCTGCAGCTTCGCAAGCCTCTAGCGGCACCGACGTATCGACGCCGGTTAATCCGGCAGAGTAGGGCGCCCCATACTCCGGTGTCATTCCCCGCGAAAGCGGGGAATCCAGTACGCCGCGGCCTATGGGGAATCAGTGATGTTTCTGGAATACTGGATCGCCCGCTTTCGCGGGCGATGACAGCCGTGCTAGGGGAAGCAGCCATTTGCATAAATGCAAATCCAGGATTTGCAGGGTTGCAACAAGCCCCAGGACCACGGCCATGCACGACATCAAATCGATCCGCGACAACCCGCAAGCCTTCGATGCCGGCCTCGCACGACGCGGCCTGAAGCCGATGTCGGCGTCGCTGCTAGCAATCGACGAGACCCGGCGTGCGGCGATCCTGGCTTCCGAGCAGGCGCAGGCGCGGCGCAATGCGGCCTCAAAGGAAATCGGCGATGCCAAGAAGACGAAGGACGAGGCGCGCGCGGCGAAGCTGATGGCGGAGGTCGCCGAGCTCAAGACCACCATGCCGGAGCTCGAGGCGACCGCGAAGGCTGCCGACGAGGAGCTCGCCAAGGAGCTGGCGGCGATCCCCAATCTGCCGCTCGGCGAGGTGCCCGATGGTGTCGACGAGCACGGCAATGTGCAGCGCCATGTCTTCGGCAACAGGCGCAACTACGCGTTCGTGCCAAAACCCCATGACGATCTCGGCGCCGCGCTCGGTGACATGGATTTCGAGACCGCAGCGAAGCTCTCCGGCGCGCGCTTCGTCGTGTTGAAGAAGGGACTGGCGCGGCTCGAACGCGCGCTCGGCCAGTTCATGCTGAATCTACACGTTGACGAGCACGGCTATACCGAGATCAATCCGCCGCTGCTCGTGCGCAACGAGATCATGTTCGGCACCGGACAATTGCCGAAGTTCGAGGACGACCAGTTCTGGGCGATCAAGGGCGAATTGCTCGCCGCGCCCGACCATGAGCGGCTCCGGACCGAGCGTCTCGGGATCATTCCGACCGCGGAGGTGGCGCTCACCAATCTCGTCCGAGAATCCATCCTCGACGAAAAGCAGCTGCCGATGCGGCTGACTGCGCTGACGCCGTGTTTTCGCGCGGAGGCGGGCGCCGCAGGGCGCGACACCCGCGGCATGATCCGGCAGCACCAGTTCACCAAGGTCGAACTGGTCTCGATCACGACGCCGGAGACGAGCAAGGACGAGCACGAGCGCATGCTCGCCTGTGCCGAGGAAGTGCTGCGACGGCTCGAGCTGCATTACCGCGTGATGACGCTGTGCACCGGGGATATGGGTTTCTCGTCGCAAAAAACCTATGACATCGAGGTCTGGATGCCGGGTCAGGGCGACGGCGGGGCATTCCGCGAGATCTCAAGCTGCTCGGTTTGCGGCGATTTCCAGGCCCGCCGGATGGACGCGCGCTCGCGCGGCCCCGATGGCAAGCCGCGGTTCGTGCACACGCTCAACGGCTCCGGCACAGCGCTAGGCCGCGCGTTGATCGCCGTGATGGAGACCTATCAGCAAGAGGACGGCTCGATTGCGGTCCCCAGCGTGCTCCAGCCCTATATGGGCGGGCTGAAGGTGGTCGCACGCGACTAGGCGTGCCGCCAATCTGAAACGGAGAAACGTTTGGTTGCGAAGATCGGGCGGCCGGTTATCCTGCCGGCCACCCGACAACGCGAACCGATCGTTCATGGCCTTGCACCGCGATATCTTCTGGGTCGGCAGACAATGGGCGGTGACGGGTGCCGGTATCCAGGCCGTCGATCAGCGGCTGCGTGGCGTGCTCGACATCGCGATCACGCGGCTCTGGGACGACGATCTGGTCCAGAGCCGGCGGGCCAAGCCCGGTGTGAATGCAGCCGATTTCGACCAGGCGCTAACGCTGGCACGTGACCGCTTTCCACAGGCGCCGGTGCCGGACCCATTCGTCGCGCAGCTGGAGGCGCTCGGCGTGATTGAGGCGCCGATGGTGAGCCCGGTCGTGCCGGCGATGAGATTGCACGCGGAGGGCCGGCTTGCGCGCTTTCTGCCGCAATGGCGAGTTCGCCGATAACCGCCAAGCCGGCGACCAGGTGCCGCCCGGTCGGCCGGTTTGCCTGATCGGCCCCGGCCGGATAAGACGGCTCAGACCCGCTTCAGGAATCGACCTTTCCCATGCGCATTCTCTGCACCAATGACGACGGCATCCACGCACCCGGCCTCAAGGTCCTGGAGGAGATCGCGCGCGCATTGTCCGATGACGTCTGGGTGGTCGCGCCTGAACTCGACCAGTCCGGCGTGTCGCATTCGCTGTCGCTCAACGATCCGCTGCGCCTGCGCGAGGTCGGTCCGCGGCATTTCGCGGTGCGCGGCACGCCGACCGACTGCGTCATCATGGGCGCGCGCCACATCCTCGGCGCCAAGCTGCCCGATATCGTGCTGTCCGGCGTCAACAAGGGCCGCAACGTCGCCGAGGACGTGGTCTATTCCGGCACCATCGCCGGTGCGCTGGAGGGCACCATCCTGGGGCTGCCGTCCTTCGCCCTGTCGCAGGAGTTCAGCGTGGAGACCCGCGACCGGCCGCTGTGGGACACGGCCCGCAAATTCGGGCCCGACATCCTGCGCAAGGTGATCGCCGCCGGCATCCCGAAGGACACCGTCATCAACGTCAACTTCCCGGCCTGCGCGCCGGAGGATGTGCTGGGCATCCGCGTGACGCGGCAAGGCAAGCGCAATCTCGGCTTCCTTAGGATCGACGAGCGCAGGGACGGCCGTGGCAATCCGTATTTCTGGATCGGCTTCGAGCGCACCGCGATGATGGATACGCCGGCCGACGGCACCGATCTCGCGGCGCTCCGCGAACGCTACGTCTCCGTCACGCCGCTCAGGCTCGACCGGACCAACGAGGCGTTTTCCGAGGCGCTGAGTGCGACGCTGAAGTAAGTCCGACGCTGAAGTAATCCGACCTGGAATGGGGCCTAGCCGCCGCGAAGCGCGGCTTCGATGGTCTTGCCGAGGGCGTCGAGCTGAAATGGCTTCTGAAGCGCCGGCCGATCGCGGTACTGCTCGGGCAGGCCCGAGGAACCGTATCCGGTGGCGAAGATGAACGGGCAGCCCTTCGCCTTGATGACATCGGCGACCGGCGAGATGACCTTGCCGTTGACGTTGACGTCGAGAATGGCGATGTCGAACTCGGTTGCCTGGGCGAGCCGCATGGCTTCGGTGATGTCGCCCGCCTCGGCTGCGATCTTGTAGCCAAGCTCTTCGAGCATGTCCGCGACCATCATCCTGATCATCACCTCGTCTTCGACGAGGAATACAGAGCGGCCAGTAAGCCCCGTCGCGGTCATGGTCGAGTCCTTGCCCATTGCCAAAAACGTTCGCAGATAACATGAATCGACGCAATGCGCGTTTCGACGAACGGATGCCTGAAAATGGCCATCGCGGCTCGCCCGTTGCAAGCCAATTTATGGTCAACTACGCCATCCGAAGCCTATCATGGGTTCCCTGAGCCGGAACAGGAATCTCGCGCCCAGGTTGGGCGTCCCGGACCGCAAACACAGCACAAGCAGGCAATGACCCCCCATCAGCACCCGCCGGAAAAGATGATGTTTCAGCTCACGCTGAGGCGTCGGGGCATCAGCGACCAGGCGGTCCTGAGGGCCATGGAGGAGGTGCCGCGCGATCAATTCGTCGACGACGCCGATCGGGACGGCGCATATCGCGACAGCGCGCTCCCGATCGCCTGCGGGCAGACCATCAGCCAGCCCTTTGTCGTCGCCTACATGACCGAGCAGCTCCAGCTTCAGAAGAAGCACCGCGTCCTCGAGATCGGCGCCGGCTCGGGCTACCAGGCGGCGGTGCTGTCGCGGCTCGCCGGCCAGGTGTTGACGGTCGAGCGCTACCGCAAGCTTGCGGATGCCGCACGTATCAGGCTTGAAAAACTCAACTATCACAACGTCGAGGTGATGCTGGGCGACGGACTCAATCTGCCCCCCAATATTGGCCCGTTCGATCGCATCATCGTCACGGCCGCGATGGAGCAGCTCCCGGAGAACCTGGTCGAGCGGCTGGAGGTGGGTGGCATCCTGATCGCGCCCGTCGGCCCGCATCAGGGGGTGCAGACGCTGATCCGGCTGAGCCGGACCGAAGCCGGGATCGAGCGCAAGGAACTCGTCGAGGTCCGCTTCGTGCCGGCGCTGCCCGGCGTGGCGCGGGAGCTGTAGAATTCCGGATTGGCTGCGCTGCCAACATCTTATTGGGAGGGTTAAGCCGTTATTTACTCGGCGCGTGTTTACTTAAAACACCAGTTCTGTTGCGTACGAGTGAGTAACCATGTCCGTTGCCGCCGAGTTGCTTTACTCGCGCCGTGTGCCGCAGGTCGCGGTGCTGGCGCTGATCTCCTTCAGCTTCGCAGGGTGCAGCGCCGACATGTCGTCGCGCATGTCCCAGTCGAACTTCTCCAATCCCTTCGCGCAGGAATCGACCGGTTCGGTGCAGCAGGCCCCGCCGCCGCAGCGTGAGTTGCCGCAATATTCGCGGCCGCAGACGCAGTCCGGTTATTATCAGTCGCAGCCTTTGCCGCCGGCGGTATCCACGCCGCAATCCTACCCCGTTGCAGCAGGCGGTGTGTCCGGAGGCGGACGCGGCGTGGGCTCCTACGCACCCCCGGCGCAGCCGCATCTCGAGACCACGGCCACCGTGCCGCCACGCTCGGTTGCAGCCGCCCAGCCGGTCGGCGGAACCAAGATCATCGTCGGCACCAGCGATACGCTCGACCTGCTTGCCAAACGCTATCGCGTCACGCCGCAGGCGATCCTCGCCGCCAACGGCTATAAGGGGCCGCGCGCGCTCTCGCCCGGCCAGCAACTGATCATTCCGCACCAAGCTACGGCGGCTGCGCCCGCGCCGCTCATGGCTCCCGTTGCCGCTGCCCCAGCGCCCGCTGCGAAGCCGGTTGCGGCCGTTGCCGCGCCGTCAAGCACGCACTTCGTGAACCACGGCGACACGCTCGCCAGCATTGCCCGCAAGAACCATATCTCGGCGGCCGAATTGGCCCGCGCCAACGGCCTCGATCCCTCTGCAAAACTCAAGCTCGGCGCCAGGCTGGCCGTGCCCGGGGCCAAGACCGCCGCTGTCGCAGCACCGCTTGCCGCGGCTCCGGTCGGAGCCGCTCCCGTCGCGGGGACGCTGCAGCCGGTTGCTGCCGCGCCTGCGCCCGCCACCAAGATGGCCGCCGTCGCCGCGCCGGTGCAGAGCGCGCGCCTGGCCCAGGCCACCGCCAACGTCGAAGACAAGGCCGCGGACACTCCCGCGAAAGCTGCGGAGACCACCAGCGCGCTGCCGACTTTCCGCTGGCCGGTGCGCGGCAAGGTGGTCACGAGCTACGGCGCCAAGACCAATGGCAAATCCAACGACGGCATCAATCTCGCGGTGCCCGAGGGCACGCCGGTCAAGGCGGCCGAAGACGGTGTCGTTGCCTATTCCGGCAACGAGCTGAAAGGTTACGGCAATCTGGTCCTGGTTCGGCACTCCAACGGCTACGTCACCGCATATGCCCATGCGAGTGAGCTGATGGTGAAGCGCGGCGATACCATCAAGCGCGGCCAGGTCATTGCCAAGTCGGGTCAATCCGGGGAGGTGGCGTCGCCGCAGCTCCACTTCGAGATCCGCAAGGGATCGAGCCCGGTTGATCCGCTTCAATTCCTGAACGGGGCGTGATGAGGCCTACATTGTCTCCCAACTGAAGCTGTCGTCGCCCGGCTTGACCGGGCGACCCAGTACGCCGCGGCCTCTCGATCGATCACAACCGTCTCTGGAATACTGGATCGCCC